>DCFR01000081.1 GCA_002319815.1 Megamonas sp. UBA1799 | reverse complement strand
TTGCAGGTGGGAAAGTTGAGTTATTTATTTTTATTTAGAAAAAGAACTCAACGCGACCAAACAGTTTTGACGCATCCTGATCGCCTGTATCCTGCAGGTCTTTGCCCCGGAAATAACGCAGCGTGCCGACAATATTCTTGTCCAGCGTATACGCTGTGCCCAATTCCCAGCCTTTCTGCCCGCCGCTCATGGCATCGTACGTCGGGTGAATCACCGCGGCATTGCCAAGATGACGATAGGCTGCCCAGACGCCGAAGGATCCTTTGTTCTCCTGCTCCGCTCCCTTATAGTCCAGTTCTACATTATAGGATTTCAAAAACTTGTCGTCCACATTCCCCTGGGTGTTTTTCGCATACGCGGCATGCACCGCCAGCGTCGGCGTGAATTTGTAGCCCATGCCGACTTCCCAGATATTCAGGCTGTCTGCATTATACGTTTTACTCATTGGAGTTCCGAATAATTCTATCGCCGATTGAAAATCACCGCTGACATGATAATAAGCAGCGCCCACCGTGAATTTTTTCTCCGGATCCGAGTTGAGTTCGATGGAATGGAAGTTGGCCGTTTTCTCGCCCAGAAGGTCTCCGTTGTTTTCCATATTGAAGCGGCCTGCCGTAACGGTGGCCTTGACGACTTTACCAAACGTGACCTGTCCGCCGGAAACCATGTCGTCAAAAACCATGCCCTGATCCAGCGCTGTCGTATAGGCCAGTTTGCCGAGATTGATCTCCAGGTTATCGTACTCGCCCTGCACCCAGGCGCGGTCCATCGTGGCACTCGTCGCATTTTTACTGCTGTTCATATCGGTCGTATAATCAATACGCGCCCTCGCCGACCAATGCTCGTTGATCTGCGCCGTCGGTTCCAGACGGAAAAGCACTTCATTGGCGTTGTCGCTGTGCTGACCCTGATGCCGATCACTCTGATAGGTGTACTGTACTTCGCCCGTCCACTGAACGTTATCGACCTTCTTTTCCAGCGCCGCTACGCGCACGCCGAGATTGCCCAGCTCATCAGAGAATTCCGCCGCCAGTTTGTCGATCATCGCTTTATCGGCTGCCGAAACATCCGTCTTGGCCATGGCCCGCGCCACCATCTGCGCCATTTCATAGCGGGTGATAGTCTGATCCCCGCGATATGTACCGTCGCCATAGCCGTCCACAACCCCGTCTTTGGCGAGCTGCGCTACCGCATCATAGGCCCAGCTGTCAGCCGGCACATCCGAGAACGGATTGGCCGCCGCAAAGGTTGTTGATGCTGCTCCTATGACCAGCGCCGTGCTTAAACCAGATACCAAAATTTTGTACATTCACAAATCCTCCTAATATTGATCTATTCTTGCTCAATCTGTAAAAACAACCGCAAAGTCTGCTTGTTTTCTTTGCAGTTTTTTTGACAGATGATCAGACAAAAAAATTACGCTGGCGTTTAGTGTACTGATAATCATTATCATATTTTGCAATGCTTTGATTATAGCTTAATTGAGAATGTATGTCAATAACAGCAGCATATATTTTTCAAAAAAATATCCGGCGGTATAAAACTGTGTATTGTGCATAAAAAAAGAGCCCTGACAGATCTCATCTGTCAAAAGGCCCTCTCTTGAAGTAAGCTTCAGCGCTGCCGAAAATTCTCCTTAAACTCGCGTGTACTGATGTATTGCCGCATGAAATTGACAAAAGCACGATCGATATCGGACAAATTCTTGTCCGAGCACCAAACCAAACATACGTGAAAAATAAACGGCGGCCGCAACTGCTTACGCACGATATTTTTGTCATTCCGGGTGACAAAATCTGGCAAAATGGAAATGCCCATCTTATTTTCCACCAGCTGCTTGATGGTCTTGAGCTGTGTGGCGCAAAGAACGACATCAGGCGTAAATCCCTGCTGTTCACAGCGCTCAAAAACGCTGCGATACTGATAGGTATACGGCTGCTGCATGATAAACTTTTCATTTTTCAACTGCCCGATATGAATCCTGTCCGCATCTGCCAAAGGATGCCCCGGATAGAGGCATAGGCTCATATGATCCTTCATGATGAGCATCTCATTCGCATTCTGCATGACATCATCGCCCAATACGATGCCAAAGTCTAATTCTCCTTCATCGGCTCGCCGCCGGACTTCAGATGAATCATTATATTCCCTGAGTTCCAGATTCAGCTGTGGATTGCTGATTTTGAACTTGGTAAAAAAATCAGGAAATAAATACGCTTCAACCATCGGCGGTATGCCAAAATAAATCGTAGCCTTGGTATTAGTCTGAAAACGCTGCATATCCTGCTGGGTCTCTTCAATATCGCGCAGAATTTTTTCCGCATGCAGCAAAAACGCCTTTCCCTCCTGCGTTAGCGTAACATGCTTCTGCCGCCGATCAATGAGCGTCAACTGCAGCTCGGACTCGAGCGCCTTGATTGCCTTGGTTACTGATGGCTGAGACACATGCAGCACCTCAGCTGTCCGAGTAAAATTCTCCAGCTTGCTGATTGTATAAAAATATTCTAACTGGCGAAATTCCATGACAATTCCTCCTATTTCTTACCTTGTCCTCTATTGTATCATAACCTGGAGGAATATCAATACAAAATTTTAGGAATCGTTCATACTTCTTTGACAATATGAAAAAGAAACCGTTTCGATCCTACGGTTTCTTTTTCTATGACAACCTATTTTTTAGTTTTACAAGCGCAGCAGCTCCCACAGGCTCCGCTGTCAGTGCCGCAGCAACCGGATTTGCCGGTAAAATTCTGATACACCCGATACAGCCCATAGACAAAAGCCAAGCCTACCAACCCTCCGATAATGTAATTCGCCATACTAACTTCTCCTCTCAATAGCCCAGCAGCCGCCCGGCCTGATAAACAACCAGCGAGACCACCCATGCAGCCGCAAACGTATATCCCGCCGCAAACGCCACCCACTTCCAGCGTCCGGTTTCTTTTTTAATCGTTCCCAAAGCTGTTACACAAGGCGTATACAATTGAGTAAAAACCATAAAAGCCAGCGCCGACATCATGGTAAAGGATGCCCCCATCGTCCCGACCAGCTGGGAAGCAGTTTCCATGGCATCGCCGGCTTCAGTAGAAATATCCGCCGCACCATAGAGAATCCCCATCGTTGCCACGACCGATTCTTTCGCCAGAATTCCGGTCACAATAGCAGCACCGGCTTCCCATGTAGCAAAGCCATGAAAAGCAAACAAGGCCGACATCGCCGAACCAATCGACGCTAGGAAGCTTTCGCTCATTTCTTCCGTTGGCCCGGCCATATTGTAATTGCTCAGGAACCAGATCAGAACCGACATGGCGAAGATAATAGTTCCGGCTTTCACCAGATACCCTTTTCCCTTATCCCAAGTCTCCAGCAAAACCGTCTTCATATCCGGCAAGCGGTAAGGCGGTAATTCCAACAAGAACGTGGATGTCTGATCACGGAAAGTAGTAACATTGAGCACCTTGGCCATCACAATCGCTATCACAATGCCGACGATATACATCGCAAAAACAACATCAGCCGCGTGCTCCGGGAAAAACATGGCGGCAAAAAGCGCCATAATGGGCAGTTTAGCACCACAGGTCAAAAATGGCGTAATCAGGATTGAAATCATCCGATCTTTTTCCGAATCCAAAGCCCGCGCTCCCATGATTGCCGGCACGCCACAGCCAAACCCCATGATAAGAGGCATAACGCCCTTACCGGAAAGACCCGCCCGACGCATAATCGGGTCCATAACGAAAGCAACTCTGGCCATATAGCCGGTGCCATCCAAAAAACTCAGGCAGAAGAACAGCGTAAAGATCAGGGGAACAAAAGTAAGTACGCTGCCCACACCGCCGATCACGCCTTTAACCACCAAGTCCTGCAGCCAGGGAACCACACCCAGCGAAGCCAAGGCATCCGCCGCCCAAGGGGTAACAACATCCCCCATGATATCATCTAATGTATCGGCCATAGGCTGCCCGATCCAAGTAAACGTCACCTCAAAAACAGCATAAATAATAGCCAGCAGCAAGGGTAAAGCCAGAAAGCCATTCGCCAGAATTCCATCCAGCTTATCGGCCAAGGACCAACCGGTCTTTTCCCGGGTAACCGCCTTGGCCACAATCTCATCAATCAAAGCATAGCGGCAGGCAATCATTTTTTCTTCAATAACAGCGGCATCCTGACCAGACACGCGTAATTCTTCTATGGTCTCCAAGTGTTTCTGAATCATTTCTCCCGGACGATAGTTAGCCATGATTGTAGAAGTGAATACATCCAGCAAACCCCGGATACTTTTTGCGCGGCGGCCAACGGTAGTTACTACCGGCATGCCGAGCATTTGTTCAATCATCCGGAGATTGACATGAATTCCATGTTTCTTCGCCTCATCCGCCATATTAAAATCAATCAGCAGCGGAATGCCCTGTTCCAGTAACTGCACCGTCAAAAAAAGATTACGTTCCAGATTGGACGAATCAATAACGTCAACTACCAGATCTGGTTTTGCCTCATGTAAATAATCAATGACAATTTTCTCTTCCGGCGAGCGGGCGTTGACACTGTAAGTACCCGGCAGATCGACAATGGAGATTGCCCTGCCATTATGCTGTACATAGCCAAACTTTTTATCCACCGTGACCCCCGGCCAATTGCCAATCTTCTGCCGGGCACCGGTAAGTTCATTAAAAATTGTTGATTTTCCTGTATTAGGATTGCCTGTCAGGGCAATTGATAATGTTGCCATTCCGTCTCTCATCTTCCCTTCATTATACACCTTACTGTACAGCAGTAACTTCTATATTGGCCGCATCTGCTCGACGCAGTGCTAAATTATACGAACGCACCGACAAAGTCATCGGATCTCCGAGCGGAGCAGAACGCAGAATTTCAACCACTGTTCCCGGCAGCAGGCCCATCGTCAGCAGCCTTTCTTTTAATGGGGAATCGGCTAAAGATTGTATGCGAAGCTTCATGCCAGTCTTACCTTCTTTTAGTGTCATAGAATCGCCTCCATTATTGATAATGATTTCTATTCTTGTTTCAATGATTATGATAATGCATATCATAATCATTGTCAAGCAGATTATTTACTATAAGATGAAGCAGCAAAGCCGGCAATCGCAGCGCCCAGCATCCGGCAGGCCTGCTGAGCTTCCGTCAGCGGAGCGCCTTGAACCACCAGGGGCTCCGACAACAGCTTTGCTCCGAGGCTCCGACAATCAGACGCCCATTGCCGCATCCACTCGCCATCGCCCCAACCATAAGAACCAAACAAAGCAACCGCCCGATCTTTAAGCACAGGGCGCAGTTTTTGATACAGCGGTTCAAACTCGTTTTCCTCCCGGCATTCCTGTCCCATAGCCGGACACCCCAGAACAAAAACATCATATTGATCCGCCTGTGAAGCATCAAAGGCATCGGCGCGATAAAGCTCTGCCGCCCCGCCCGCGGATTGGATTCCCTCCTGCACAATCTCTGCCATTGCTGCCGTATTACCAGTCCCGCTCCAATAGACGATAACTGTTTTTTTCATAGGCCCATCTCCTTTTATACTGCCGCTACCAGCGACAAAAATGACTTCTCTTCCGCCAGAGTTTTTCTATATCGTCTTGAACATTCCTGATATAAACGGAATCGCTGGCGGGCCATATCCAGATTCTGATAAACTTTCCAGCAGCCGCAGCAAAGATAATTTTTCCCTTTTTGACGGATAAACTCCCGCACATCGTTTAAAGGATACCCCAGAAGAAGGCCAATCTCATGAGGAAATGTCTCTGCCAGGCAAAGACGTTTTGCCAACTGCGGCAATAAGGTTTGCAGCCCGGAAATTTTTGTATACCCTATTGTCTGTAAAAAACGGCGCGCCGCCGGCTGCCGCACGATCCGGTTCACCCAGGCCGGACGATATACATAAACTAAGGCCAGCCGCATTTCCCGGCACAAACGCAAAATCTGAAAACAGATTCCATACGGCCGCAGACGTTCGCTCCATTGCCGGATTTCCTGCCGTAAAAGCGGCATATCGCCGGCTTCTTCCCAGCAGAAAAGGCTGCCTGGCTTCACGCCGGCTAAAGTTGGGGCACAATGTTCTGCCAATAAAACCTGAAAGGAAAAATGCAAAGGACTTCCTCCTAGCTGTGACCGGACAGACTTTAAAACTCTGACTGCCAATCACGCTATTGATAACAAATATCATTTTCATTAATACTATAACGAATTTTTTCTTTGCTGTCAAGATGAAAATCATTATCAAAGCAGAAAATGTCAGCAACGTTATCCAACGCATTGCAAAATCTGTCTATAAAGACAAAAAAAGAGACTGCTCTATAACAGTCTCAAAATTACTTCCAGCCACCTTGCTGCCATCCGCCTAGCGGACCGCGCGATCACCAGCCAGTGATACCGGTGACAGCACCGCCGCACCCTGCGTATTCACAAAAATATCTGCTTTCACGCCAAATACCGTCGCCAGCATATCCACCGTCAGAATATCTTGCGGCGTCCCCTGCGCAAAAACGCCATGATCCTTGATGACCACAATTTCATCGGAATACTGCAGCGCATGATTAATGTCGTGCAGCACCATAATAATCGTCATTTTCCCGCTGCGATTTAGTTCTTCAATGATATTCATGACTTCCAGCTGATGCCCGATATCAAGATAGGTCGTCGGCTCATCAAGCAACAATATTTCCGGTTGTTGTGCCAATGCCATTGCAATCCAGGCACGCTGGCATTCGCCGCCGGAAAGTGAACGAACCTGACGATGTTTGAACTCCCGCAAATGTGTACATTCCAGCGCCCATTCAACCGCCTCGCGATCCGCCTTGGCATCCGACGCATGTACCCAGCTGCGGTAGGGAAAACGCCCATAATCTACCAGCGCGCCCACGGTAATATCCGGCGGCGCCGTCATTCCCTGCGGTAAAATTGCCAACCGCCGGGCTAGTTTTTTACGGCTGATCTGCCTGACGTCCAATCCATCCAGAAGCACCTGTCCTTCATAATGCATATTCAGACTGGCCAGCGCCCGCAGCAGCGTCGACTTACCCGCACCATTCGGGCCAATAATGGCCGTACGTCGTCCCGGTGTAAAAGTCAAACTGACCCGCTGCAGAATCAGCTTATTTTCTAAACAAATGCTCAGATCTTTTGTCGCTAATGCCATCACAATTCCCTCCTCAGCAAAAAGAGAAAAAATGGCGCGCCCAAAACCGCCATCAGGATGCCGACCGGCAGCTCTGTCGGCGCAAAGGCCGTACGGGCAAAGGTATCGCTCAGCATCACTACAGCCGCTCCCAGAATCGCCGCGCCGGGCAGCAGAAAACGATAATCCGACCCCAGAATCAGCCGCGCCGCATGCGGCACGATCAGGCCGACAAAACCTAAAAGGCCGACGACGGAAACCGAACTGGCCGCCAGCATGGCCGCAATAGCTGTCATGACAATACGTGTCAGTTCAACCCGCAGTCCAAGGCCCTTGGCAATCTCATCGCCCAGCTGCAGGATATTCAGCTGCCGGGCTCCCAGAAAAGCCAGCAGTACGCCCAAAATCGTATAAGGATAAATAATCGCCACATGCGGCCAGCTGCGGGCCGCCAATCCTCCCACCATCCACATAAGCGCGCCGTGAACCCGATCGCTGTAAAAAATCATCAGCGCCGAAATCCCCGCCCCCAAAAAAGCCGATACAGCAACGCCAGCGAGAATAATTCGTACCGGCCGGATTCCATTTTTCCAAGCCAGCGCATAAATACAGACCGCCGCTCCCATCGCACCGACAAAAGCCGCCGGGGTCACCAGATACTCATACCCCGGAAACACCAGCATCACCAAAATTCCCATCAATCCGGCGCCGGAAGAAATGCCGATGATATGCGGATCCGCCAGCGGATTCTTCATAATTGCCTGCAAAATAGCGCCGGATAAAGCCAGATTAATACCAACCAAAGCCGCCACGATGGTGCGCGGCAGTCGGATATTCATGATAATCTGTTCATGAATGCCGCTAGTACTGCCGCAGATTGCCTGCCATATCTCTTCCAGCGGAATCTGCACCGACCCCAACATTACACTGATAAAAAAGCCCGCAACGGCCAACGCTGCAAAAAGGAACAACACAAAGAAGCGCCGGTATAAGCGCCAGCCATGCAAATGCGGTACCAAAACCGCCCGATTCAGCTCCGGCTCTCTTTCATCCCCCATATTAAAAAGCCTCCGGATAAATAAGTCTGGCCATCTCTTCCACCGCCTCCGGATAATGAAGCCCCGGACTCAGCAGGAAAAGATCCTGCGACAAATAAAACATCTTATCATTTTTAACGGCCGGTATGGTTTTCCAGGCCGGATTGTCCTGAATCGTCGCCTGCATGCTTTTTTTAATATCTTCCATCTTGCCCATACTGGTTATAAAAAGGATCTCCGGGTCCTGTTCCACCAACGTCTCAATGCTGTATGGCGCTGCATCCGGATTATTTTCGAGGGCGGTCATGCCCGACGCCACATTGGTGAACCCCAGCATATTCGCCACAGAGCCGGCAATACTGCCGTCAAGCTGCACGCTTAATCCCTGGGCGGTACTGTGCAGAATCGCTACCCGCCGTTTTTGCTGCGGCAATTTATCTTTTACCGCCTGAATCCGGTCATCCATCTGCTGCACCAACGCATTGCCTTTTTCTGGTTCCCCGGTGATCTGCGCAAAAAGATGCACCTCACGCTTTACATCCTCATAGCTCTTTATATCCACAACCACCGCTGGTATTTTATTTGTCTCCAGCGACGACAGCAGTTTTTCGTTCATTCCCTTATTCACAATGACCAGATCCGGCGCACAGGCCAGCACTTTTTCCAGATCGATATTATAAACCTGCCCCACACTCATTTTATCCTTTGCATAGGCCGGCATAAAAGTACGCGAATCCGGCCGGCCGACAACATCACCGCCAACTTCATGCAGCGGTTCCAGAAAAGACGCCGACAGAACTACAATGCGCTGCGGTTTCGCCGTCAGGGTCACCGTGCGTCCCAAATCATCCTGCAAAACAGCAAATGCCGGGCCTTCGTTTTTCGCCGTTGCTTGCGGGTTATTCGCACCGCACCCCAGGCAGGCCGCCAGTAAAAACAAACACAAAAAAAGCAAACCGACTTTCCGCATTCTTGGCATTTCATCATCCTCCTATAAATCATCCTCTATGATACATTTCGGCAGCAAAATAAAAAACGCCCTTCTTGAAACCAAGAAAAGGCGCTAATATGCACAACAAAATCCCCTTCCCCATCGCTCGCAGGTCAACCGGTGATTGCCGGACAGGCAGCGCTCCTGACTCGAGCTCATCGCGTTCTGAGGCCTTCCCGGCAATTTCCCAGCCGGTGGCATATCTCAGGCAGCTCCATCTCACAGTGGCGTGACCGCGCCGGATTCCCACCGGCTTCTCTGTTGGGCCCTTGCGGGCACCTGTCCCATCTTATTCAAATAAAATAATACCGCACTCAGACAATAAAAACGATATAACTCACCAGAGCGATGCAGCTCAGCATAACAACCGTAACTCCCAGCCCCTGCAAAGTACAAGGCCGGCCAAAATGACATCTCTCTCCTAAAATGCCGCGCATGTTAAAAACGCTGAATTTCGTCCGCTTCTTGAACCATTTCCTTTTGCGGTCCTCTCCAATGACACGAGCTACAATGTTGGCAATAAAGATGGAACACAGGACCGAACAGATAATACGAACAGCAATATCAGTATCCGACATAACAACACCTCCAAACAAATCCATACTACTCTATATTATACCTAGGCAGCGAGGTAAAAACAAGTATTGCACAAAAGAATTACCGTGATTGTTTGCTAAAAAAAAGCTCCCGGAAAAGATTTCATCACCATAAAATCTTTTCCGGAAGCTAAAGTACTTCCATCCTTTATCTTCAGCCGAAGAACGGCCAGACAAGCGGAATAACAGCCAAAGAAATCACAAAACAAACCAGAATCAGCGGCACGCCGCATTTGACATAGTCCATAAAACGATATTGTCCCGGCCCGAGGACCAGCGTATTCGGCGGTGTTCCTACCGGCGTGGCAAACGCACAGGAAGCCGCAACGGCAATTGCCATCAGCACCGCCTGCGGATGAGCGCCAATGCTCTGGGCAATAGAGATGCCAATCGGGCAAAGCAGCGCCGAAGAAGCCGTATTGGACATAAACTGCGTAAGACCACAGGAAAGGATAAACAAAATTGCCGTTACCAGCAGTGGTCCCGGGGTTCCGCCCAAAACACCAACCACCAGATCGGCAATCAGCTTGCCGGCGCCGCTTTTATCCATGGCCGAAGCAATTGGCATCATGCCGGCAAACAGAAAAATCGTTGTCCAATCAATCCCGGCATAAGCATTCTTTTCACTGACACACTTCGTCACTACCAGAAACAGCGCGCCAATAACCGCTGCTACTTCCAAAGGCAGCGCCTTGATGTCCAGCGCCATGACCACAACCACCGCCAGCAGCGTCAAACCGACTAACCATTGTTTTCTGGAATCTGTCGTTGCGGCCTGCGCTTCTGCGGCCGCCTCTTCATCGATCTCGATGTCACCGACGATATCGCCGGCTGGCAGCAGCCGCTTGCCAATGAGCATCATATAGATCATGGTCCCAATTGTCAACGGAATACCAATCCAGGCAAATTCAAAAAAGCCAAATCCCTGAAACCCCGCTGCTTTTAAAGAACCTGTCGCGATGATATTCGGCGGCGTGCCCACCAGCGTGATAATACCGCCGACGCCGCAGCCAAATGCCAAAGGCATCAGCTGGCGTTTCGCCGGGATTTTAGCTGCTGAACAGATACCGACAATGACCGGCAGCAAGGCCGCACAAGTTCCGGTATTGGAAGACACCGAAGACATCAGTGCGCCAATGATCATCGTGCCAAACATCAAGCTGTTTTCCCCGGTTCCTACCATGCGTACCACCCGGGTGCCGATCAGCTGCGCCAACCCGGTATGGAACATGGCAGCGCTGATGACAAACATTCCGGCAAAAAGAACAACCGTTGAATTGGAGAGTCCGGAAAATACCGTTTTCACCGGAATAACCCCGGCAATCCCGCAGGCAATCGCCCCCGCCATTGCGGTAACTGCTAATGGAATAATTTCTGTAATAAAAAAGACTGCTACAACCGCAAGAATAATCAATGTTGTAATTGCAGGTGACATAGTATTCCTCCTTTTTCTGTCAAACGCCAAACCTGCTGCAGATAAACACCAGCAGCAGGCGCGTTTTCATCACAATCAGCCCAGCATAGCCAGCATGGTTCCGGCGGCAACAGCAGTGCCAATAACACCGGCCACATTCGGACCCATTGCATTCATGAGCAGGAAATTGCCCGGGCAGTATTTCTGACCGACGATCTGGCTGACACGAGCCGCCATCGGCACCGCCGACACCCCAGCTGAACCGATGAGCGGATTCACTTTATGTCCGGACAGAACATACATGATTTTGCCAAAAATAACGCCGGCAGCCGTACCGCCGATAAAGGCAATCAGGCCCAGGCAGATAATCATCAGCGTTTTGGCATTCAGAAAATCAGCTGCCGACATGGTCATCCCGGTTCCCAACGCCAGGAAAATCGTTACGATATTAATTAAAGCGTTCTGCGCGGTATCGGAAAGACGATCGGTAACGCCAGATTCACGGAACAAATTCCCCAGCATCAGCATGCCGATCAAAGCGGCAACCGGCGGCAGTAAAAGACTGATGACAATCGTGCAGACAACCGGGAATACCAAACGCTCGAACTTGGTAACCGGACGCAACTGCCCCATACGGACCTGACGCTCCTCAGGCGTTGTTAAAAGCGCCATGACCGGCGGCTGAATCAGCGGTACCAGCGACATGTACGAATAAGCCGCTACGGCAATGGCTCCCAAAAGATGCGGCGCTAATTTCATCGTAATATAAATAGCCGTCGGACCATCAGCGCCGCCGATAATGCCAATTGCCGCAGCTTCCTTAACATCAAAGCCCAGCATCATTGCGCCTGCCAAAGAAATGAATACGCCAAACTGAGCCGCCGCGCCGAGAATAATTGTCGACGGATTGGCAATCAGCGGACCAAAATCGGTCATTGCGCCAACGCCGAGAAAAATAAGCGGTGGAAAAATTTCGTTGGCAATGCCATAGTGAATGGCCTGCATGACTCCTGGATCTTCAAGAAAACCCGTTTTGGGAAAATTTGCCATCACACAGCCGAAAGCAATCGGCGCCAAAAGCAACGGCTCAAATTCCTTAACAAAAGCTAAATAGAGCAAAACAAAACCAACCATAACCATAATGCCGTTGCCCACCGTAAAACCGGCAAAACCACTATCACTCCAGACCGATGCAATTGAGACAGAAAATGCGTTCCATACTTCCATTCTGTATAATTCCTCCTTCATGAATCCCTACATTCAGTTTACGGTATTACGAATACCTGTCAGGCGTGCCGTATTTGTCCATACCGAACTGCCCGCCGGACGAATTGCCACAATTTTGGCCTCGCTGCAGCCATAAGCAGCTACCGCTGCGGCAATCACAGCTGCTGTCAGATTTTTATCCTCAGCCGGCGCGGCAGCATCTGCTGCCGGTACAGACGCTGTCGGCTGAACCGCTGTCTTCGGAGCGCTCTTCGTCGGATCCACAATATGAATCAGACGAATCATCAGACTTAAGCCAATCAAGACGGCAAACACAACCGTCATGTTAATCAGCATAATAATAAATGGATTGGTTGTTACCGGATGTCCCACTAAAATCACCTCATTTCCGGCGCCGGATTCTACTTTCCCTGACGCTTTCTCTACACTCACAACTTGACAGCTTTACTTTTTTTTAGCTGTCGGATCAACGATATGGATCAAACGAATCATCAGACTCAGTCCAACCAACACCGCAAATACCACTGTCATATTGATCAGCATGATAATAAATGGATTCGTTGTCACCGGATGTCCCATCAAAATCACCTCATTTCCGGCAATAGTGCTTTCCATATTATGCCATTTCAGAATATTCTTTTATCTTATGGCATAATTGTTTTTGGGAAAGCCATTGTCCTCTATTTGACTGAACCTCAATTCGCACAGCGAACTGTTTCACGGCTCTGTTATCAGCCTATAATAAATAAAAAAATGTGTCAAATTATGTCAAATTTTACGTGCAATTAAAAAAATTATTCATTAGTCCTTATCTGCTAAGCATTCAGCGCTGTTGTTCCCAAAAAGGAAAGTCACCCGGGATACGACACAAAACACCCGATGAAAGCTGCAATGGTCAGCATAAAAAGCGATTGCCAAACTAGATATGCTGTTTATTCCGATTAAAAATAACCAGCAAAAAAAACAGGCAAAAAATAGAAAAAACCGGGCTGGAAAAGATTATCTCTTTTCCAGCCCGGTCAAAAACTTCAAACCTCAATCAGCCAAAGAACGGCCACACAAGTGGAATAATAATTAAAGAAACTACAAAGCATACCAAAATCAAAGGCGTGCCGCATTTCACATAATCAATAAAGTGATACTGGCCAGGTCCAAGAACCAGTGTATTCGGCGGCGTACCAACCGGCGTAGCGAACGCACAGGATGCAGCAACCGCAATTGCCATAAGTACGGCCTGCGGATGTGCGCCCAGGCTCTGAGCGATGGAAATACCAATCGGACAAAGCAGCGCAGCCGATGCCGTGTTGGACATGAACTGCGTGAGTCCGCAAGACAGGATAAACAGAATTGCCGTCACCATGATCGGGCTCGGGCTGCCGCCCAGAACACCAACCACTATATCAGCAATCAATTTACCGGCGCCGCTCTTATCCATTGCAGTCGCGATCGGCATCATGCCGGCAAACAAGAAAATTGTTGTCCAGTCAATACCGGCATAGGCATTTTTTTCCGAAACGCATTTGGTAACAACCAGGAAAAGAGCGCCAATAACCGCTGCGACTTCCAAAGGCAAAGCTTTAATATCCAATGCCATAACAATGACAACAGCAAGCAAAGTCAGACCAACCAAAATTTGTTTTTTTGGATCTGTCGTTGCTGCCTGTGCCTCAGCTGCAGCATCTTCATCAATCTCAATATCGCCAGTAATCTCGCCCGCAGGCAAAAAACGCTTACCAATAAACATCATATAAGCAATAGAAACGATTGTTAAAGGAATACCAATCCAGGCAAATTCAAAAAAGCCAAACCCTTGGAAACCAGCCGCTTTTAACGAACCGGACGCAATGATATTTGGCGGCGTACCAACCAACGTAATGATACCGCCGATACCACAGCCAAATGCCAATGGCATCAATTGCCGTTTTGCCGAAATTTTAGCGGCAGAACAAATGCCGACAATAACCGGCAGCAAAGCTGCGCAAGTACCGGTATTCGATGACACCGAGGACATAAGCGCACCAATAATCATCGTACCAAACATCAGACTGTTTTCACCGGTACCAACAGCACGCACAACGCGGGTACCAATAAGCTGCGCCAGTCCCGTATGGAACATGGCCGCACTGATGACAAACATACCGGCAAACAGAACAACGGTGGAATTCGACAACCCGGAAAATACCGTTCTGACCGGAATAACCCCGGCAATACCGCAGGCAATCGCCCCGGCCATGGCCGTTACAGCGAGCGGAATAATCTCTGTTACGAAAAAGATTGCAACTACACCAAGAATACACAACGTTACAATTGCAGGTGACATAATAACCCTCCTCTTTTTTTGTCCAAAACAAACAAAATCAGGTCATGATCAGCTCAGCATTGCCAGCATTGTACCAGCGGCAACGGCCGTACCAATAACACCGGCAACATTCGGACCCATGGCGTGCATGAGCAGGAAGTTACCTGGTTTATATTTCTGACCAACAATCTGGCTGACACGGGCTGCCATCGGCACGGCTGATACACCGGCAGAACCAATCAAAGGATTAACTTTACCACCCGTTACTGCATACATAATCTTGCCAAAAATAACACCAGCAGCCGTACCGCCAATAAAAGCGATAAGACCAAGACAAATAATAAGAAGCGTTTTCACATTGAGAAAATCATGCGCTGACATCGTCATTCCTGTGCCCAAAGCCAAGAAGATTGTAACAATATTAATTAAAGCGTTCTGTGCCGTATCCGAAAGACGATCCGTTACGCCGGACTCACGGAACAGATTGCCCAACATCAGCATGCCAATCAGTGATGCTACCGGCGGCAGCAAAAGGCTGATAACGATCGTGCAGACGACCGGGAATACTAAGCGTTCAAACTTTGTTACCGGACGCAGCTGCTCCATGACAACTTCACGTTCTTTCTGCGTGGTAAACAAAGCCATAACCGGCGGCTGAATCAGCGGCACCAAAGACATGTAGGAATAAGCGGCAACCGCAATCGCACCGAGAAGATGCGGCGCCAATTTAATCGTCAGATAAATTGCCGTCGGGCCATCAGCACCGCCAATAATACCAATAGCTGCGGCTTCCTTGACATCAAAGCCCAACATCATCGCGCCAGCCAAAGAAATAAATACGCCAAACTGCGCTGCCGCGCCCAAAAGGATTGTCGACGGATTGGCAATCAGCGGACCAAAATCGGTCATCGCGCCAACACCGAGGAAAATCAGCGGTGGGAAAATTTCGTTTGTAATACCATAATGGATGGCGAGCATAACGCCCGGATCCTCAAAGAATCCCGTCTTCGGAAAGTTTGCCATGATGCAACCGAAAGCAATCGGCGCTAAAAGCAATGGTTCGAATTCTTTAACAAATGCGAGATACAATAACACAAAACCTACGATAATCATAATAGCGTTGCCACCCGTGAAGGCTGCAAATCCGCTGTCATTCCAGACAGACGCAATCGACACGATAAACGCGTTAAATACTTCCATTCTTTATAATTCCTCCTTATTGCATATAAAATATATAATACTTATAAAATATATAATACTTATATTGAAAATTTCATAATCGTTAGTTCACTGAATTTTGAATGCCTGCCATACGACCGGCATTTTTCCATACGGCATTGCCTGCCGGACGAATTGCGATGATATTTGCCGCACTGTATCCATAAGCAGCCACAGCGGCGGAAATAACGGCAATCACTACACTGTTATCAGCAACCGGAGCTGCTGCAACTGGAGCTGCTGCCGGAGTCGGCGCTGCAGTTGGTTTTTCTTCCGCCTTCTTAGTCGGATCCACTACATGAATCAGACAGATCATAAAACTCAGACCGATCAAAACCGCAAAGACAACGGTCATGTTGATCAGCATAATAATAAATGGATTTGTTGTTACCGGATGTCCCATCAGAATCACCTCATTTGCTTCCACCGGACCAGACATCAACCCTCCGGCGGCATTTTTTAAAAACGGTTACTTCTTCTTTGTCGGATCAACGACATGGATCAAACGAATCATAAAGCTCAGACCAATCAAAACGGCAAAGACGACTGTCATATTAATCAGCATAATAATGAACGGATTCGTTGTCACCGGATGTCCCATTAAAATCACCTCGCTTTCTTTCGCGGCAGCCGGTCAAGAAACGACAGCCATGTTTTACAACGGAAATTTTCGCAAATCATTAATCTTTCAGTTATTACGGCGTCAAAAAACTTTCGCCTTTTTGGCAATGAATTTGCAAAACAATAATTCCCCTGTATGTATTTGTCAGCCTATACCATTTTAAAATTGGTGTCAAATTATGTGTGAATTTTCATTTAATAGAGAAAACTACTAAAAAAGCCTGATTCTATAGTCTTTAGCGCCTATGCTCCCAAATCGGTATATACCATGGGATAGCCGGGAAAAACAAGAACTAAGCTTTATATAACAGGCTTTATTCGCCGTTGCCAAAACAGATTTCACTATTATTCCGATATCGAATAAAATCTCACTTATTTTCCATCATTATTTTGCCTGAATGGGAAAATAAAAACCGGATATTTTTTACTTAATCCATTAAGGGAAACGCCAAACATTTTTTTACTTCCATGCTGGCAAAAAAATACAGGCAGAGAGAAGTGATCTTCTCTCTGCCTGTAAAGACATTACCATCAGCCAAAGAACGGCCATACCATTGGAATCACAGCTAAAGAAACTATGAAGCAAACAACAATTAACGGAATACCGCACTTTACATAATCAATAAAGTGATACTGGCCAGGTCCAAGAACCAGTGTATTCGGCGGCGTGCCAACCGGCGTAGCGAATGCGCAGGATGCAGCAACCGCAATCGCCATAAGCACAGCCTGCGGATGCGCACCGATGCTCTGGGCAATCGAGATACCAATCGGGCAAAGCAGCGCAGCCGATGCCGTGTTGGACATGAACTGTGTAAGTCCGCAAGACAGGATGAACAGGATTGCCGTCACCATGATTGGGCTCGGGCTGCCGCCCAAAACGCCAACCACAACATCAGCAATCAGTTTGCCGGCGCCGCTCTTATCCATTGCGGTTGCAATCGGCATCATGCCAGCAAACAAGAAGATTGTCGTCCAGTCAATGCCAGCATAGGCATTTTTTTCCGAAACGCATTTGGTAAGAACCAGAAAGAGAGCGCCAATAACAGCTGCGACTTCCAAAGGCAGCGATTTCAAATCGAGTGCCATAACAACAACTACCGCCAGCAAAGTACAGCCAACAATAACCTGTTTACGAACATCCGTTGTTGCCGCCTGCGCTTCCGCAGCTGCATCCTCATCAATTTCAACTTCGCCGACAATTTCACCTTTCGGCAGCAGATGTTTGCCAACCACCATCATATAGATGATCGTAGCAATCGTCAAAGGAATGCCCACCCAGGCAAATTCAAAGAAACCAAATCCTTGGAAACCGGCAGCTTTCAAAGTGCCGGAAGCAATGATATTCGGCGGCGTACCAACCAAAGTAATAATACCGCCAATGCCGCAGCCAAATGCCAACGGCATCAATTGACGCTTGGCAGAAATTTTAGCCGCAGAAGAAATACCAACGATAACCGGCAGTAAAGCCGCGCAAGTCCCTGTATTAGAAGATACCGAAGACATTGCGGCAGAAATAACCATTGTGCCTAACATCAGACTGTTTTCACCAGTACCGACAGCACGGACAACACGAGTACCAATGAGCTGCGCCAGTCCCGTATGGAACATAGCCGCACTGATGACAAACATACCGG
>DCFR01000025.1 GCA_002319815.1 Megamonas sp. UBA1799 | reverse complement strand
TGGGGGATTATGATTAATCATTTATGGACTCAGTAAATATTATAATAAGGCAGCCGATCCAACCGGCATCAAATGGCTCAATCAGGCAGATGAACAGACGGACGGCAAGGCGACCTGGCAACTGGCGCTGAAGAAAAAAGTCAATGATGAACTGACGTTGCGGGCAACCGGCGGGACCTATTACCGCCTGCTTAATATGTACGAGATCGCCGGCGATGGCGCCGGGATTCTGCCGATGCCGAACATTCACTCCAACGGAACACAAAGCGTATTTCCACAGCCGGAGGAAGGAACGCAGTGGGATTTGTCGGCGATCTGGGATAAACCGGTGCTGGGCGCCAAGAGCAGTCGGCTGCAGTTGACATATTTTCACCGGGATTCCAAGAAAATGCTGCAGCTGGGCGACTGGAACCATTTCTTCTTTGTTTATACAAACGCCGCTTCGGCAAAAATCGATGGTTTGGAACTGCAGTGGAACGCATCCTGGAAGAAATGGGATCTGGATCTGGAGGGTACTTATATGAAGGTGAAAGATGTAAAGTATGATATGAGCGCGTTGCCGGGCGCTGGTTATTGGCAAAACAACGGGAGAGTTTCCGGTTACCTGACATATACGCCGGAGTGGGAAGGCACTGCCCGGCTGACCTACCGGCCGGATGCGCGCTGGGCGCTTTTCGGACAGCTGCATTACACGGGCGCCATGTATACAGCGCAGTATGGCGGAGGCGATCTAAGCCAGCAGTCGGCCCTGACGCAGCTTGATCTGGGGGTGAAGTATCAGCCGACAAAAGACTGGCAGCTGACCCTGGGGGTAAATGATCTCTTTAACAAGCAGCAGGATTTGTATCAAACGCATTATTTGTATGCCAATTCAATGCTTCAATATCCGCAGCAGGGTCGCACCTATTATGCCACGGTGCAGTACAGCTTTTAAAAAGCTACGGGAGAGGGGGTGAGTCCGATGCCGATGCATGCATAAAAGCCGCTGTTTAAGGATTTTTATAATGAAGGGAGAATTTTATTATGAGTGAAAATTTATTTGCGTACACAGACGTCAATTCGGGGTATTCAGCAGGGGCTGCAGGCGCGATTTACGGCGACCGTACGGCGGCGTCTTCCTCGGCTTTTCAAGCGGTCAAAAATAAAATCATCAATTTAAAAGGCGATCCGGCGTTCTTTAATTTCTTTCAGGGACTGAACAGCCGTCTGGTGCTGAGGCAGTATAACTACAGTACCACGAATCTGTTGGCAAATCAGATTGTAGCGCCGCAGGGAACCTGGTCCTCGCCACTGGCAACGCAGACTTGGACGGGCGCGCCCAACCTGCACGGGGTGGCGACCAGCGGCAAGTGGTTGTTTACGACGGATTATGACGCGTCGAAAATGGCTGTTGTCAATACGCAAAACAATCTTTATACACAGGTGAGAACATACACATTTCCAACGGATTTTTCCGGCTTTACTAACCCGTACAGCGACGGCGTCTACCACGGCGAGGCGCTGGCGGTGTCCGGCAGTTATTTGTACGCGCTGTTCTATGTTAATCAAGGCAGCGGCTACAGCAACTATTACAATAGCATTATCGCCAAGTTCAGCATTAATACCACTACAGGGGCGCTGACATACGACAGCTATGTGACGGCGGGCAAGAATTCCTTCACGCTTGATCTCTACGACAACAAGCTGTACGTATGCTCGCTGGGCGGCATGCAGAACGCCGGCAGCGGCAACGCGGATACGGAACTGAGCATTATTGATCTGACGAACTTTACACAGTCCGGGGTGACGAACGTGACAATCACCAATCCGACAACAAACGGTGATTTTCGTGATATTTCCATTCTGAACGCCAGTCATGCCTATGTGTTCCTCGGTCATTATGACAGCAACTATACGAATATGGTCGGCGGGATTTATCATACGACAGCAGCTAATCTGACGTCGCCGAGCAACTGGACCAAGGTGGTGGATGTGAATGCACTGGGTTATCTCTGGGGTGTTTATGCGGACGCCTACCGTTTGTGGTTTGTGCAGGGGACGCCGATCGCGATTTACGACGGTTCGCCGACCAGCCTGCAGTCGGCGGCAAGCAAGACATTCAGCATTAGTGATATGAGCGATTATTCAAATGGCAATTTGAATTCGGCCTGCTTCATCGCGCCGGATGCGACGACGGGGTTGAAAGCCGCTGCGCCGGGAACGGCGCCGGCAGCCAAGTCGCTGGCATCGCAGCTGCGTTTGGCGCGTGAAGCCAAGGAACTGGCCGATCGCTTTGCAGCCGAAAAAAAATAAGAATCAGCTTAAAGACGGATGGCGTTACCCTTTGGCTGGGGCAACGTCATCCCTACATAAGGGATGGGTATTGGCTCAAAAGGAGGCAGTCCAATGAAGAAACAGGTTGTTTTATCGGACCGACGGACGGTTGGCACCGGGTGGCGGCCGCCGCTGCCGGATGCGCGGGACTATACGGAGAAGCATCCAAAACTGGCGCCAATTCTGCGCCGGCTGGGACTAAAGAAAAAATTTGCTTTGCCGGCTAAAGTCGATTTACGGGCATGGTGTTCTCCGGTACAGGAACAGGGAACGCTCGGGTCCTGCACGGCGCATGCGGCTGCGGCGATCGTTGAGTACTATGAAAACCGTTCGTTTGAACATGCAATCAGCGTGTCGCGTTTGTTTATCTATAAAAATGCGCGCAATCTGCAGCAGGTGAGCGGCGACGCCGGCGCATATATCCGCGATACGATGGGAGCGCTGGCTCTATGCGGGGCAGCACCGGAGAAATACTGGCCGTACACGGATCAGACGCCCGATTTTGATAAGGATCCGACCGCTTTCGTGTATGCCGTGGCGGATAATTATGAGGCTCTGCAATATTTTTGCCATGATGCGGTCAGCGCAAAAGACTCGCCGGAGGCGGCGCTGCACAGCGTGAAAAAATATCTGGCGGCTGGCGTTCCGTCTATGTTCGGGCTGTATGGTTTCGCTTCTTTTGAGTCGTGTACTACGCCTGGCGGCATTCCTCTGCCCGGGGCCGGCGAGACGGCGGAGTGGGGGCACGCGGTTGCGGTCTTTGGCTATGACGATACGCTCCAGTTAACCAATACAAGCTGTCAGCTGACCACGACCGGCGCCCTTTTGATACGGAACTGCTGGGGAACTGCCTGGGGCGATCAGGGATACGGCTGGCTGCCTTATGAATATGTGCTGCAAAAAAAAGCGTCGGATTTCTGGTCGTTGCTGGGCATGAAATGGCTGGAGACCCGGCAGTTTGGCTTTTGACTACAGAGAAAAGGGGAGAGAAACGAGTATGGGATTGTTTGACTGGTTTGCCAATCTGTTTACGCAGGAAGCAAAGCATTATGTCTATGCTCCGGTGGCGTCCGATGCGACAAAAATTGTTTTTCAGGAGGGCCAGCAGTATTTCCGGCTGCGGCTGGCAGAAATGTTTTTGAAGGATGACCGCAAGCTGTTCCGCAGGATGGTTCCAGTTGTTTCTTCGTTGGTAGGCATTCAATTCGGATCCGATGCGTCCCGGCAGCTGCCGAATGTTGCCGGACCGACGGCGCTGCAGCTGAGTGAAGCTTCGCTGGGGCGGGGCGTGCAGCTGAATTATGCGCTGACCAATTTGGTACCTTACCGCGGCGGGACTGTTTCAATCAGCGCCGCGCTGCTCAGCTGCGTCAGCAAGGATTATTTATCCGATTTTCTTTCGTTGGCCAATCAGGTTGCCGGCTTGCTGACCATTGGCCAGTTGTCGGCGGCGCTGCAGGTAGCCGGCAGCGTTATGACGGCGCTGCAGGACCTGCTGGACAGCGGAGATAAAGAAGTGCGGCTGGTGTATCACAATTCATATGGCGGGGCAGATGAGCTGGGCGGAGTTTCATTGACCAGCGGCTATTTTGCGGTGATCGGCGCGGAGACCGGACAGTTGGATACAGCGAAGCTTTATGTCAGAAATTCGCGTCTTTGTTATGGAAATGACGCATTGACCGCACAGCCGCTTACCGGTTATGATTATATGTTGTTCAGCGTGGAGGCGGCGTTTGCCCGGGATGATTTCCGCTATTTTACCGAGTATAATCGCTTGCTCTATGCGGCTATTGAAAAAGGTATGACCGATCGAACTGAGGGCGATGCGGTGATTCGCGCCGGCATGCTGGCAATCTTTCAATCGGATGATTTGACGTATGTGGATAAAACGCGGGTAGCGGCAGCGCTCAAGGCTGAGTATGAAGATCGGCTTTCCCTGAAAGACGGTTTGCCGCAAAGGCAAAACCACCCGGAAGAACAATGGTTGCAGAAACGTGCCTTGGCAATTTCGGCAGACTACGTGCAAGAAATTCTGCAGCCGCTGCTGCGGGATACGCCGGGACAGGAAAATGAAACGGAGACTCAGCTCATGCGTTTAATCGAACAAGATGTGTTTAAAATTGCCAAATTATAATTTACCATGGGAAAGCGGTGAAATAGGTGAAAGTAGGGAAATGGGTTGCCTTAAGTATAGCGCTTTGCATGTTTCATGCAGGGGCGGCGCAGGCGGCGGAGGAAGAGAAAGCTCCGCCGAATCCGATGCAATGGGAAATCAGCGTGCAGCCTAAGCCGACGGCAGCTGAACTGGAAGCGATGCGCTGGTCTTCGGTTATGGAAAATGATACGGCTGTCTATGAGTGCGATGTGAAATCTTTCCAACCGGACAAGACGGATACGGATCGGGTGGAAATTATGGTCAAGGCGACGTATAAGGATCGGAAAATTCTTGATGCCTTAAACCGCCGTTATCGGGACAGACTGGGAAAAAAGGATGTTGCCGGCTACAGTGAAATGCAGATAGCGTTTCATCTGCATGATCGAACGTATGCGATTCCTGTTTATAAGCTTTACAGCAGAAACGGGGTCCTTTTGGCAGAGGAAACCAAAGAGTCGGCATTTGCCGCCATACCGCGGCAATCTTTTGCCGAAATGATGTATGTGGTTGCAGCGAAGCTGCGGCAGGAGGAAAAAACATAGACTTGTTTTCGGCGCAAAGGCCCAAGTGGTGTTCAGCCCGTAAAAACATGGACTTTATTCGGGTTGATGGGGTGGCTTCAACAGCTGAAGTCCATGCTGGTCAATAGGAGCTTTACAATATGTGTCTTGACACTTGTATATTGCATGGTATAATAAAGAACATAAAAAATCTATGTAAAGACAGGTGTCAATAATATGGGACTTATTCAACGATTGGAACGTATTCCAGTGGGGAAATTTCATTACTGCTTGTTGCTGGTGACTGGACTGGGCTGGATGTTTGATGCCATGGATACGGGGATTATTGCTTTTGTGCTGCCTACGCTGGCCAAGGTTTGGGCGCTTACAACACCGCAAATGGGGCTGATTGGCAGTATGGGGCTGGTCGGGATGGCCATCGGCGCGGTGCTGGCCGGAGCGCTGGCAGACCGTTTCGGACGAAAACGCATGTTTATGGCAACGCTGGCGCTGTATTCTTTGGCAACCGGTTTGTGCGGATTGGCCTGGAGTTTTGAAAGTCTGTTGCTGTTTCGTTTTTTGGTTGGCTTTGGCTTAGGCGGACAGCTGCCGGTAGCGGTGACTTTGGTGACGGAGTATGCGCCGCCGGCAATGCGCGGGCGCTTTATTGTGCTATTGGAGAGTTTCTGGGGTGTTGGCTGGCTGTTGGCGGCGTTGATTTCTTATTTTGTGATTCCGCGTTTTGGCTGGCAGGCAGCTTTTCTTCTTGGCGCGCTGCCGGCGCTTTATGTGTATCATATTTTTCAGCGGGTGCCGGAGTCGGTAAGGTATTTGCTGCAGCAGGGGCGTTGGCAGGAAGCTGAGGATATCGTAGCGGCTATTGAGCGGTCCTGTGGTGTCCGTTCGGCGTCAATAGATACTGCGGATGGACCGGAGGAACAACCGGAGCCGGAAGCTGCGGCCGGTAGTTCCTTTGGCCAATTGCTGCGGCCGGTTTTTTTGCGGCGGACGCTGATGCTTTGGACGCTTTGGTTCGGCATTGTGTATTCCTATTACGGGATCTTTACCTGGCTGCCTTCGCTGCTGGTGGCCGATGGCTTTACGCAGATTAAGAGTTTTGAATATGTTATTTTAATGACGGTAGCGCAGCTGCCCGGCTATGTTGCCGCTGCTTATTGCGTCGAACGGTTTGGCCGCAAACCGACGCTGGTGCTGTTTCTTCTAAGCTGCGCTGTCTGCGCCTGGTTTTTTGGACAGGGCGGCAGCGTGGCGGTGGTGGTAGCCTGGGGCTGTGGGATGTCGTTTTTCAATTTAGGCGCCTGGGGCGTTGTGTACAGTTATACACCGGAGCTGTATCCCACGGCGATCCGGGCCATGGGCTCCGGCTGGGCAGCGGCGGTGGGAAGGGCCGGCGGTATTCTGGCGCCGGTTTTGGTCGGAACTATGCTGGCCCGGCAGGGAAGTTTCAGTGATATTTTTCTGATGTTCACCGGAGTCATGGTCGGCGCTGCTCTGGTCGTGGCCGTTTTTGGGCCGGAAACGAAAGGGCTGCGGCTTGATGATATCAGCCGACTCTGAGAAATTTCTTTTAGGGAATAGGGTTCTATGTTATAATGAAATCAGGATCTTGTAAGCGATGGAGGATTTAAGATGTCGATTTCATTAATTATTGGTGTTTTGTGCGCTGTCTGGGTTTATTCCGATGCTAAAAAGCATGGTTATAGCCAGAATTTGGCTTTATTGTGGGCGCTGGGAACAGCGGCGCTTTTTTGGATTGTTGTGCCGGTGTATTTTTTGTTGGGACGGCGGCGTAAAAATCTGCCGCAGCCGGTGCAGCCGTCGGATCAGGTGACGCTGGATAGCCCGGAAAACCCCGTGGATGTGAGCGAAAAGATAACTTGTCCGATGTGTGCGAGCGATGTGCCCTCTAGTTTTGAGAAGTGCCCGCACTGCGGTTTTACGCTGCATCTGGTTTGTCCGAACTGCGGCAGCGAGCTTGAGCGTACATGGAAAAATTGTCCGCATTGCGGCGCTGCGGCTCCAGAAAAATAGGTGCTTGAGCGTTTTCATATACAAAAAGCCTCCCTGCTGGGAGGCTTTTTGTATATGAAAATTTCAGGTGTTTTTTGCAATGACCGCGCCGAGTACAGCTCCGACGACGCCGGCAGTGATGACTTCTCCCTCGGAATGAGACTCGGAGGGAGCTTCTTCCCGCGGCGGATTTGGTTTTTTATGATGCCTTTCAGGCGGCGGGGTTTCGTCTCTGTGGTCCGGGTCCGGCGGGGGCGGCGCATCATCCCTATATTGTATCTGCGGCGGCTTGTGATGGGGACTAGCTTCTGCCGCAGCTCCGCTCAGCAAACTGATTCCTAAAAGTGTACAGAGCGCTAATGACATAATTTTTTTGGATTTCATGGTTAACATTGTATTCACCTCATCTTTATTTGTTGCAACAGTTTTCGTGTATGCTCTTTAATATAACAGCTGATTCTTAGAAGAACAAAAAAGTTTGATTATAAGCTGCCTTACAACAGGTTATATTTATTTTAATCCAGCTTATGCCAGGCAGGTTTTATAAAAAATGGGGGGGAAATGTAGTGATTTTATTGTTGCTAAACAATATATAAAAACTTCGCAGAAAATTCCAATCGTTGTTTGGGGATAATTCTATAGGAATTTTGCTGTAAAATGTGTATAATAAAAAAGATGGCTGTCGCTTGACATAACCATTGAAGTTTTGGTATGGTTTTGTAGTACATTTTATACATAGAAAGGGATTGTTTATGCAGGAGCAGAACATCATTAATCTGGTCAATCTTACGAAGCAATTTGACGATCATATCGTTTTGGATAATATTAATTTATTCGTTCGTAAAAATGAGTTTTTGACTCTTCTCGGACCATCCGGTTGTGGGAAAACGACGACGCTGCGTATTTTGGCTGGTTTTGAGCAGCCAACTTCCGGTAAGATTTTATTTGACGGACAGGATATTGCGCAGGTGCCGCCGCATCGCCGCCGTATTAATACGGTATTTCAGAAACATGCGCTTTTTCCACATATGAATGTTTTTGAGAACGTTGCGTTTGGCTTGGCTGTAAAGAAAGTTCCCAAGGCGGAAATCAAAATCCGGGTCGAGAAGATGCTGGATCTGGTGAATTTACAGGGCTTTGAAACGCGGGCAGTCGATTCGCTTTCCGGTGGTCAGCAGCAGCGGGTGGCGATTGTGCGGGCGCTGATTAATGAGCCGGAAGTGCTTTTGCTGGATGAACCGCTGAGCGCGCTGGATTTAAAGCTGCGCAAGGATATGCAGGTTGAACTCAAACGCATCCAGAAGCGGGTGGGGTCAACGTTTATTTATGTTACGCATGATCAGGAAGAAGCGCTCACGATGAGTGATACGGTGGTTGTCATGAACGGCGGCCGTATTCAGCAAGTCGGTCGTCCAGAAGATGTTTACAATGAACCGAAAAATCCGTTTGTGGCTGATTTTATCGGTGAAAGTAATATTTTACCGGGACGGATGCTGCAAGATGAGCGGGTATCTTTTGCCGGTCAGGAATTTGTTTGTGTGGATCGCGGTTTGGGCGAGGATGTTCCGGCGGATATTGTTGTGCGGCCGGAAGACATCCGTATTGTGGCTCCGGCGGACGGTATGCTGCAGGGGACTGTAGGATCGGTTACGTTTAAGGGCGTCCATTATGAGATGACGGTTATGACGCCGGATGGTTATGAGTGGCTGGTGCAGAGCACGGCGATGACGCCGTCAGGGACTTTGGTCGGCATGAATATCGGTCCCAATGAGATTCATGTGATGAAGAGGGTGGCAGGCTGATGGGGAGACGCTGGCTGGTATATCCTTATCATACCTGGATGCTGCTGTTTACGGTGATTCCGCTAATATTGATTTTCTTTTATGCATTTACGGAACCCAATTCGACGCAGTTTACGCTGGAGAATATCCGACATGCTGCGGAACCGGTTTATTTGGGAGTGCTATGGCATTCCGTCTGGCTGGCCGGATTGTCGACTCTTTTATGTTTTCTGATCGGTTATCCGATGGCGATGATTCTGGCGAAGTCGTCGGTTAAGTATCGCAATATGCTGGTTGTATTGATTGTCATTCCCATGTGGATGAATTTTTTGCTGCGGACTTATGCCTGGATGACTTTGTTGGAGAAGAATGGCCCGCTGAATGCGATTCTGCTGCATTTTGGTCTGCCGGCAATTCAGATCCTTTATACGGATTATGCGGTTATGCTGGGCATGGTTTATAATTTTCTGCCGTTTATGATTCTGCCGATTTATTCGGTTCTTATGAAAATGGATCAAAGTCTTTTGGAGGCGGCTGAAGATTTGGGGGCCGGCGCCTGGACTTCGTTTCGCCGGATTACGTTTCCACTGAGTCTGCCGGGTGTTTATGCCGGCATGATCATGGTGTTTATGCCGGCGGTCACTACTTTTGTCATTTCACGGCTGCTGGGTGGGGGACAATACATGCTGATCGGCAATGTTATTGAGGAGCAGTTCTTGGCGATCGGCAATTGGAGTTTTGGTTCGGCTTTGTCCGTGCTGATGATGGCGATTATTCTCGTGAGCATGCTTTTTCTCTCGCGTTATAGTAAAGAGGGCAACGGGGGAGGGATGTTCTTTTGATGGGATTTTTGAAGCGTTCTTATGCGGCAGTGATTTTTGCTTTTTTATATATACCGATCTTTGTCCTCATCGTTTTTTCGTTTAATGCGTCGAAATCGCGGGCCAGTTGGGATGGCTTTACACTGCGCTGGTATGCCGATCTTTTTGATAACAGCGCGATTTTGAACGCGCTGTATTATACGCTGTCCATTGCGGTACTGGCCGCTTTACTGGCGACGATCATCGGCACTTTGGCGGCGTTTGCGATGTATAAGGATATGCGGCCATGGGAAAAGAAGATTGTGATGAATCTTACTTATCTTCCCGTATTGAATCCGGATATTGTGACGGGTATATCGTTGATGCTGTTGTTTATTTTTATGAAGATTAATCTGGGGTTTCTTTCGCTGTTATTGGCCCATACGATCTTTAATGTGCCCTATGTGATCTTGACGGTTTTGCCAAAGCTTCGGCAGTTTGATAATAATTTGTATGAGGCGGCATTGGATCTGGGTGCAAGCCCCGCCTATGCTTTCCGGCGCATTGTCTTCCCCGAAATCATGCCGGGGATTGTGACCGGGGCCTTATTTGCCTTTACACTTTCAATTGATGATTTTGTCATCAGCTTTTTTACAACCGGCTCCGGGATTAACAATCTTTCGATTCTCATTTATTCGATGGCGCGCCGGGGCATTCACCCGACGATCAATGCGCTTTCCACACTGCTTTTTCTGGCGGTGCTCATTTTACTTCTGGCCGTGAACCGGCGGGTGGTGCGAGATAAAAAATAAACAGTTTGAGGAGGAATCAGGAAAATTGAAAAAAATCGTTAAAGCGCTTTGTATTCTTATGGTCTGTGTGCTCGGAGCCGTTGCTTTTGTCGGCTGCGGCGGAGAAAAAACGGCAAAGCGCGAATTGAAGGTTTATAACTGGGGCGATTATATCGATCCGGAGGTACTGAAAGATTTTGAGAAAGAAACCGGGATTCATGTTATTTATGATACTTTTGCAACGAACGAAGATATGTATGTAAAGGTGAAATCCGGCGGCAGTGATTATGATGTGGCGATTCCTTCCGATTACATGATCAAGCGTATGATTCGGGAGAACTTGCTCGAAAAGATTGATATGGACAAGGTTCCTAACTATCAGGGGATTGGCGACAAGTTTAAAAATCTGCCGTTTGATCCGCAGAATGCCTATTCGGTGCCGTATATGTGGGGAACGGTCGGTATTATTTATAATAAGAAAATGGTGACGGACCCCGTCGACAGCTGGAATATACTTTGGGATCCAAAGTATGCCAAGCAGATTTTTATGCTGGACAGTCCACGGGATTCGATTGGCATTACGTTGAAATTGTTGGGTTATTCATTGAATACCAGCGATGAAGCCCAGTTGGAACAGGCCAAGGCCAAACTGATCGAGCAGAAGCCTTTGGTGCTGGCGTATGTCGTCGACGAGGTGAAAGATAAAATGATTGCCGGCGAGGCGGCGATGGCGGTGGTCTGGTCCGGCGATGCGATGTTCATGAAGGAGAAGAATCCGGATCTTGCCTATGTCATTCCCAAAGAGGGAACGAATTACTGGTTTGATTCCATGGTCATTCTGAAAGGGGCCAAGCATAAAGCCGAAGCCGAGGAGTTTATTAATTACATGACGCGTCCGGATATTGCCAAGCGCAATGTTGAATATATCGGGTATGCATCGCCGATCCCGGAAGTCGTGAAATCGCTGGATCCGGAGGTGCAGCAGGATGTTGCTGCTTATCCGGCGGATTCGCTGCTGAAGGGTTCGGAGATATTTGACGATTTGTCGGATAATCTGGCTAAGTATGATAAGGTATGGACAGAGGTTAAGGTTGCGCAGTAAGCTGCCGCCTGCCTTTTGGTCATAAAATATGATTTTGATTTGTTTGGAGGAACAGTATTTTGTCATTAGAAGAACTTAAACAGGAAATAAAGAAACGGCGTACCTTTGCGATTATTTCTCATCCGGATGCCGGTAAGACAACTTTGACAGAGAAGCTTTTGTTGTACGGAGGGGCCATTCATCTCGCTGGCTCGATTAAGTCGCGCAAAACCCAGCGCCACGCGGTTTCAGACTGGATGGAAATTGAGAAGCAGCGCGGTATTTCCGTTACTTCCAGCGTATTGCAGTTCGATTATGCCGGCTGCCGCATCAATATTCTCGATACGCCGGGTCATCAGGACTTCAGCGAGGATACGTACCGGACGCTGATGGCGGTTGACAGCGCCGTGATGGTGCTGGATGCGGCCAAGGGCGTTGAGGCGCAGACGAAAAAGCTGTTCAAGGTCTGCAAACAGCGGCATATTCCTATTTTTACTTTTGTCAATAAGCTGGATCGTTACGGCAAAGCGCCGATTGATCTTATGGATGAGTTGGAAAATGTGCTGGGTATTCGTTCGTATCCGATGAATTGGCCGGTCGGATCGGATGGCCGTTATCAGGGCGTTTATGACCGGCAGAAGAAACAGGTAGAGCTTTTCAGTGCCGATACGACGCATGGGCAGAAGGCGCGTCAGTCGGTAACGATGAGGATCGATGATCCGGCGCTGCGGGATGCGCTGGATGCGGATACGTATCAGGCCTTGCTGGATGATATTGATCTTTTGGACGCGGCCGGTGAATCGTTTGATCTCGAACGGGTGGCACACGGTGATCTGACGCCGATGTTTTTTGGATCGGCGATGACAAACTTCGGCGTGCAGAATTTTCTGGAAGAATATCTGCGGCTGGCGCCGGCGCCTACCGCACGCTTGTCTTCGGATGGCATGATCGCGCCGGAGGACGAACAGTTTTCTGCGTTTGTGTTTAAAATTCAGGCGAATATGAACCCGGCCCATCGTGACCGGCTGGCTTTTATCCGTATTTGTTCCGGTAAGTTTGAGCGCAATATGAGCGTTTATCATGCGAAGTCGGATAAGCTTATTAAGCTGTCCCAGCCGCAGCAGTTTTTGGCGCAGGACCGGCAGATCATTGATACGGCTTGGCCGGGTGATATCGTCGGACTTTTTGACCCCGGCGTTTTCGGCATCGGTGATACGCTCTGTACGCCGTCGCATAAGTTTCAGTATGAGGATTTTCCGGTATTTCCACCGGAAAAATTTGCCCGGGTGCAGGCAAAGGATACAATGAAACGCAAGCAGTTTGTCAAGGGCATTGAACAGCTCACGCAGGAGGGAGCGATTCAATTGTTCCAGCAGGCTGGCGCTGGCATGGAGTCTTATATTGTCGGCACGGTAGGGACGCTGCAGTTTGAGGTTTTGGAATATCGTCTTAAAAATGAGTATAACGTTGATATTGAATTGGTCATGCAGCCGTTTGAAGTGGCGCGCTGGCTGGCTTTTCCGGATGGACGCGCGGTTACGCCGGCTTCTCTGCGGGGGACTGACCGCGGCATGTTTGTTTACGATCGGCATGAAAACCCGGTGCTGCTGGTCAATAATGAATGGGCTTTAGGGTGGATTACTGACAACAACCCGACGCTGGAGCTTTATCATGTTCCGCCGGATAAAAAGGAAGTTTAAATAAAAAAACCTTCCCTGTCAGGGAAGGCCGGATCTATGTCTAAAGCTGTCGATTGGAAGCTTTATCAGTTCGGTTTGGAAAAATAAAGTCTTTTGATGTCATCGGCGATGACTTGCATGTTGCTGGGCAGAATGCGGAGGTCGTAGCCGATGAAAAGCGGCGAGGTAGGAAATCGCGGCATGAGTTTCACCGCAATATGTCCGTCGAGCCAGTAAAAAAAGATATTATAGCTGTCGCGGCTTTTGGGAAAGTGGGTTTTGATGTAAGATACGGCAATCTGCAAATCGTCGGCAATGGTATCGAGGGCGTTGTTGTCCGTGGTGATAATGTTGAATTCGCCGAAACCGACGCGGGGATGGGTGGCGGCGTTCAACGTGACGCCGTTCCGGCGGTCAATGAGGATGCCGTTAAAGCTTTCCGGTTCGGCCATGAGGCTTTCATCGACATTTTTAAAGCCGACGAGCTGCATATGCGGATGGCGCATGGTGCCGCCGGAAAGGGAGCCGTGGTTTTTGAAAAAAATAACGGAACTGTATTCGCCGCTGGCCCGCATGGCCTGCCAGTGTTTTACCCCGAAACGGATGAGCCGATGCATGTGCTCCGGCGTATAGTCGGGCATATCGCTGTCACAGCGGCTGCCTTCGATGAGCACAAATTGATCAGCGTCTGCCAGCACATTGTATTTATTGCGGAGCAGAATCAGATCATCTTCTTCCGCAATGATGTTTTGCAGATTTTTGCGGTCACAGAATGGGCAGGGATTCTCCCGGTGGATAATGTTTTCCGGTTTGTTTTTTCCGAGCATGATGTCAAAATGAATCAGGTTGGTTTTCATGGTTCGCCTTCTTTGGTTAGTCGGAATGAATTGAGGCTGGCATAGTTGCTGGAGAAATGATATAATTCATTCGTTGTAGTGGAACTTTTCTTTATTATATAAGTAATCCTGTTTTTTTGCAAAAGGCAGGGAGCAGTTTCCTTAAGGCGGTGTTTTTCATTAGCAGTCAGGAAGTAACCGAAAAGAAATCGAGCAGGGGCGAGTCCCTTATGAAAGGCACTGTCATCCTGACCGTTGCCGGTATCGTCGTCAAGGTCATTGGCTCATTGAACTGGATTTTTGTTTCCCGGGTCTTGGGAGGCGAGGGAATCGGCCTGTATCAGATGGCTTTCCCTATCTATTTTTTTGCCTTGTCCATATCTACGGCCGGAGTGCCGGTGGCTATTTCCATCATTACGGCGGAACGAGTAGCGACTAAAGATATTTTCGGGGCGCGGCGGGTTTTTAAAATATCGATGGCGCTTATGGTGCTTACGGGTATTTTATTTTCCCTGCTCACCTATTTCGGGGCCGGATGGTTGATTGACTATCATTTTATCCGCGATGCCCGGGCTTATTATTCAGTCGTGGCGCTGGCGCCGGCTATTTTCTTTGTGACTTTGCTGGCCAGTTCGCGCGGCTATTTGCAGGGCTGGCAGCGTATGACGCCGACGGCGGTTTCGCAAATCGTGGAGCAGATTTTCCGCGTGATTACGATGGTGTTGTTTGCCAATTTATTTTTACCCTGGGGACTGGAGTTTGCCGCGGCCGGTGCCAGTCTCGGCGCTTTTGCCGGGGCGGTAACCGGCCTTATCGTGTTGGTTTATTTTCATTGGAAGCTGGATCGCGACATCCAGCGCGATTATGGGCCGGAAGAACTTAAACCACGCCCGGATGAGTATCAGACAACTTGCTGGCAGATTATTTTACGTATGTTCAAGCTGGCGCTGCCGGTTTCGGCAGCCAGCATCATGCTGCCGGTCGTTTCTAATCTGGATTTGGCGATTGTTCCGCAGCGGCTGGAGGTTGCCGGTTATACGGTGAACCAGGCAACGGAGCTCTTTGGCTACCTTACCGGCATGGCGGTGCCGCTGGTGAATCTGTCGACGATTATCACGGCTTCCTTGGCGATGAGCATTATTCCGGCGCTTTCGGAAGCGCGGGCATTGAAGGACTTGTCGCGCGTGTATGATCAGACGGCGGCATCGGTTCGCATTTCAAATTTTGTCTGCTTCCCGGCATTTATTATCGTGCTGGTGCTGGCTACGCCAATTTCCACGCTGATTTACAATGCGCCTGGGGCCGGGCCCGCAGTCTGGGCCTGTTCGTTCAGCATTGTCTTGCTGGGGCTGCATCAGGTGTCGACCGGCGTTTTACAAGGGCTGGGACATCCGACGATTCCCATGATCAATATGATTTTGGCGGCGGTGGCCAAGGTGGTGCTGAATTGGACGCTGACCGCTGTTCCTTCGCTGGGAATTGTTGGCGCTGCGTTTGCGACGGCAGCGGATATGGGTGTGGCAGCGATCATCAATTTGTATTTTATTCACAAATATATCGGCTATCGCATGGAAGTGGGCCAGTTGGTCAAAACAATCGGCGCTTCGGCGGTTATGGCGGCAGCCGTAAAGCTGTTCTATGATCTGACCATGACGGTTTGGTCCGTGAATGCAATATCGACTTTTGGTGCGGTTTTTGTGGGCTGTGCGGTTTATATCGGTGTTATGATCCTGATCGGCGGCATTGGTGAGGCGGATATGGAACGGGTACCGATGCTGGGGCGGGTGAGCATTCGCTTTTTGCGCCGCATCGGTGTTTTTAAAACGACAAAATGATCGGGAGGACTATAATGAAGCGGTTCGTTCTTGTTTATAATCCTATATCAGGGCATGCGACTTTCCGGCGGAAACTGGATGCGATCATCGAAGCCTTTCAACAGCGGGGCTGCATGCTGATTCCCTATCGGACGCAGCCGGACGATCATGCATTGCCGGATTTTTTACGGGAAGCGGCGCCGGACGGCGTTTTGTCGGCCGGGGGCGACGGCACGCTGCATGAGGTTGTGAATGTGCTTTTAAAAAATGGTCTGCAGCTGCCGGTAGCAGTGATCGGCAGCGGGACTTCAAATGATTTTGCCTCTTATCTGCAGGTTAAAGATGATTTTGACGGGTATATTGAGCATATTGTTGCCGGGCGGATGCGCCCAGTTGATATCGGTATGGTGAATGAGCGTTATTTCGTGAATGTCGCCAGCGCCGGGATGCTGACGTCGGTCGCGCATGAGGTGGATGTACGCCTGAAGCATGCGATGGGGAAAATGGCGTATTATCTGCGCGGTTTGGGAGAATTGCCGCGCTTCCGTCCTTTGCAGCTGCATATTGAAGCGGATGGCAAGGCATATGACGAAGCGGCGTTTCTCTTTGTTGTCGTCAACAGTGATATTGTCGGCAGCATCAAGCATGCGGCGGCTAAAGCGCAGGTGGATGATGGTATGCTTGACCTGCTGCTGGTGCGGCAGTGCAGCCTGCCTGAACTGATGGCGTTTACGGCCGAGCTGGTTGCCGGACGAATGAAGCCGGAGGCCAAACATTTATTGTATATACAGGCAAAGTCGTTTACGATTTCTTCGGCCGAGGTCGTGGAAAGCGATATTGACGGCGAGCGGGGACCGCTGCTGCCGCTGCAGATTACTACCCTGCCGCGGGCCATTCAGGTATTTTATTGATGGGAGTGGAAAAGCATGGGGCAAAATATTCTGGATTATGAGACGGTGGCCTTGCAGGATGAGGCATCGGTTCTTGTAATTGTCGATCAGACGCGTCTGCCGAATGAGACGCGTCTTTTGCGTCTCACGACACAGAAAGAGATATGGCAGGCGATTTATTTGCTGCAGGTGCGCGGCGCGCCGGCAATCGGTGTGACGGCGGCCTATGGCTTTTATCTGGCCGCTAAGGAAATCAACACGGAAGACTATCAGGAGTTTTTGGCGCGGCTGCAGCCGGCTAAGGAGTATCTGAACAGCGCCCGGCCGACGGCGGTCAACCTGTCATGGGCTTTAAACCGGATGCACCGCGTCGCCCGCTGCAGCGAGGCGTTGGGTGTTGCTGCGGCAAAGCAATGTCTGCTGCGGGAGGCACGGGCCATACAGGCGGAAGATATTGAGACCTGTCGTCGGATTGGCGAATACGGTTTGTCCCTATTGAAACCGGGATATGGTCTTTTGACGCATTGCAATGCGGGGCAGTTGGCGACAAGCAAATATGGCACAGCAACGGCTTCTATGTATCTGGGGCAGCAGCGGGGGTATCATTTCCATGTGTACTGTGATGAGACGCGCCCCTTGCTGCAGGGCGCCCGCCTGACGGCTTTTGAACTGTCAGAGGCCGGTATTGACGTCACTCTTATTTGTGATAATATGGCGGCTTCCGTGATGAAAAACGGCTGGGTCAACGCGGTTTTTACCGGATGTGACCGGGTAGCGGCGAACGGTGATGCTGCGAACAAGATTGGTACTTTGCCGCTGGCAATCGCGGCCCGGCGTTTTGGCGTGCCGTTTTATATCTGTGCGCCGACATCCACGGTTGACATGGAGACAGGCAGCGGCGAAGCCATTCATATCGAGCAGCGTCCGCCGGAAGAAGTGACGGATATGTGGTATCGGGAGCGCATGGCGCCGGAACATGTCAAGGTCTATAATCCGGCTTTTGATGTGACCGACGCTGATCTGATCACGGCGATTATTACGGAATATGGAATCGTTTATCCGCCTTATACGCAGTCTTTGGCGGCGATTATGAAGCAGAAGGCTGCGCAGGATAAATAAGCGGTCTTCGCGACGGTTACTCTGCTGGCAAGAAGTGGTTGATGAAAGATTGCAGCGAAAGGATGATACAAGTGAAACAGATACAGGTCATGAAATTGCTTGGGATTGGTGTTCTGGCGGCAGGCTTGCTGTGGGGCAGCAGTGCATCTGCCGCAGCCGAGTCGGCCGGCAATCCGCCGGAACTTCTTTCGGTGGCGGAGTCTTCTGCCGCCTCAGCGGCACTGCCGTTGGATGGCGCGGGGTATTGCGCGCGCGGACAAGCGGATTTTTTGGGGCAACGTTATGATTTGGCCTTGCAGGATTTTGATAAAGCGATTGAACTGAGTCCACAGGATGCCAAGGCATATAATGGCCGCGGCCTGGTATATGGAAAACTGGCGCAGGCCGATCTGGCGCTGAAGGATTATAACCAGGCGATTGCTTTAGACGCGCAGTATGCGGAAGCGTATGACAATCGGGGAAATTTATATGTAACCGAGGCGCAGTTTGCCTTGGCTTTTGCTGATTTTGATCAGGCCCTGAAGCTGAATCCACAGGATGAAGCGGCTTATCTGGGACGGGGGCTGCTTTATGACGTCGCCAGAAAATATGATCTGGCCGCGGCTGATTTTACGCAGGCGCTGGCATTAAAACCGCAGGATGTGCCGCTTTATAATCAACGGGCGTCTGCCTATGCGGCTGCCGGGCAGATGGATCTGGCGCTGGCTGATTATGCGCAGGCGCTGCAGCTGGATGCTTATAATGCGGAAACCTGGAATAACCGGGCGATGCTCTATATGAAGCAGAAAAAATATGATGCGGCGGAAGCTGATTTTACACAGGCGATCCGCATCAATCCGGATTATTTTCCGGCGTATGTAAACCGTGCTTATGCGTATGTCGTGACGGTAAAGTATGATTTGGCGGCAGCGGATTATGATCAGGCGCTGCGCGTGAATCCGAAATCAATCGATGTCTATTATTATAAAGCTCGTACCTGTGAAAAACTGGGGCGTAAAGCGGATGCTGTTGCGGCCTATCAGGAGTTTATCCGGCGGGTTCCGGCCGCCGATTCACTGGCGTCGGATGCGCAGCAGCGTTTGCAGGCGCTGCAGGGGTAGCGATTGATTGTTTTTTAGGCGGGGTGCTGATTGCACCCTTTTCTTTTTTGCTCGTTTGCGATACAATATAGTTTATTAATGTTTTGCCACTTTGTTGCGATAAAGGAGAGTTCTATGGAAAAACTGATGGAAACGGTTGTGGCGATACTGGGCGGCTCGAAGGTTACGCTGGAGCTTTTTCTCGTTACACTGGTTATGGCCCTGCCGCTGGGGTTGCTTGTGTCGCTGGCGCGGGTTTCAGGGATGAAGCTGCTGAGCCGCCTGATGGAGCTGTACATTTGGATTATGCGCGGCACACCGCTCATGCTGCAGCTGCTGTTCGTTTATTTCGCGCTGCCTATGATTGGCATTCGGCTGTCTGATATTACAGCGGCCTTGCTGGCGTTTACCCTGAACTATGCGGCTTATTTTGCCGAAATTTTCCGGGCCGGGATTCAGTCCATTGAGCGCGGTCAATATGAGGCGGCTAAAACACTGGGCATGACTTATACGCAGACGATGCGGCGGATCATCATTCCGCAGATGATTCGGCGGGTTTTACCGCCGATCAGTAATGAAACGATTAATCTCGTCAAGGATACGTCTTTGATTTATATTCTGGCGATGAACGATTTGCTGCGGGTCGCTCGTACAATTGTGCAGCGGGATTTTGATATGACGCCGTTTTTTATTGCTGCCGTATTTTATTTGGCGATGACATTTGTATTGACGTGGATATTTAAGCGACTGGAGGCGCATTATGGAAAATATGATGCATGATCATGATGTCATGCTGCGCATGCGGCAGATCAAAAAGCGCTTCGGGCCGTTGGAGGTTTTAAAGGGGATTGATCTGGAGGTCTGCCGGGGGGAAGTGTTGGCTATTATTGGCCCGTCCGGCTCGGGCAAGAGCACAACGCTGCGCTGCCTGAATCGTTTGGAAACAATTGACAGCGGGTCCATTGAAATCGAGGGACAGTTTCTGGTCAAGAGTGAGAATGGGGCAGCGGTTTATGCCGCCCCGGCTGAATCGCGGCGGCTGGTCGGCTGTATGGGAATGGTATTTCAACAGTTTAATCTGTTTCCGCATATGACGGTGCTGGAGAATCTTATGGAAGCACCGCTACAGGTAAAAAAAATGACACCGGCGGAAATTCAACCGGCCGCTGAAGATTTGCTGAAAAAAGTAGGGTTATATGAAAAACGCCATGCATATCCTTCCCGTTTGTCGGGCGGTCAGCAGCAGCGGGTAGCCATAGCCCGGGCTTTGGCCATGAAGCCGGATATCATGTTGTTTGACGAGCCGACGTCGGCGCTGGACCCGGAGCTGACAGGCGAAGTTTTGAAGACGATGCGTGAACTGGCGGCCGAGCATATGACGATGGTCGTTGTAACGCATGAGATGGCGTTTGCCCGTGAAGCGGCGAACCGAGTCATCTTTATGGCCGATGGCAATATTGTGGAACAAGGGGATCCGCAAACTTTTTTCCGTGCTCCTAAGGAACCGCGGACACAGGCTTTTTTGAAGAACATGCTTTGATGCTTTGGCCGGAGACAACCTTATTTACCGGGTTGTCTTTTCTTTTTGCCCGGATTGCGGTAAAATAACTCTTATGGATGTGTTGTGAATGGTTATTGCTTGGAGGAGTTTGATGATTCGTTATTTGTGCAGAATATTGGTGGTTATGGCAGGGCTGCTGTGGCCGTTTGCCGCGCAGGCATCAGCTTTCGGAGAGCAGGTCGCTGATATGGCAGAGGTAAAGGCGGTTCGCATTGGGGCGTCTTCTGATCATGTGCGTATCGTGGTCGACGCTACGAAGGAACTTAAATATAGTACGATGGCGCTTTCCAATCCGGGACGGATTGTCATCAATCTTTCCGGCGCCTGGCTGAGTCCTGAGGTTTCCCGGGAAACGGTGATCGGCAGCCGTTTTGCCAGTAAAATTCGGGTGGCTCAGTTTGATAAGACGACGGTGCGCATCGTTGTCGAGACAAATGTAAAAAAAGAAAATTATGACGTATTTCATATGGCCGGCGGAGCTGTACCGTATCGGGTCGTTATGGATTTTGGCAAAGTGGGCACCGGGTCGGCAGAAAATGGCGATTCCGCGGAACCTGTGAAAGCAGATACTCCGGCGTCGGGCACAGCAGCTGGCAGCACTGCGTCCGACGGCACGGCGGCTCTGCCGGAAACAACCCGCCCCGAGCCGGTTTTTGAGCCGGGCGTGGCGGGCAAAACGATTGCGCTGGATCCGGGACATGGCGGCGAGGATTCCGGCGCTATTGGTCCGACGGGCGTGACGGAAAAAAGTATTACGCTGCGGGTCGCCAAAGAGGTACAGCGTCTGCTGACTGCTTCCGGCGCTAAGGTGATCATGACGCGCACGATTGATACGGAAGTATCGCCCAAGCATCGGGCGGCTACGGATGTGGATGAACTGCAGGCGCGCTGCGATGTGGCGAATAAGGCCGGCGCTGATATTTTTCTGTCGATTCATATGGATTCTTTTACCAGTGGGGATGCCCGCGGAACAACGGGTTATTATTATTCCAAGGGAACTGCGGCCGGGCGCCGTATGGCGGCGGCGATTGAAACGGCGGTAACGGCGCGGTTGGGTACGGAGGGCCGTGGGCCAAGGAGCTGTAATTTTTATGTTGTTAAACATACCGATATGCCGGCCGCCTTGGTGGAAGTGGCATTCGTTTCCAATCCGGCGGAGGAAAAATTGATGAATTCTAATGCGGGGGTCCAAAAAGCGGCGCAGGGAATTGTCGATGGCATTACCGATTTCTTTGGCAAGTGATTGTGCTCTTGACGAGAGGCCCTGTTTCGTATTAGAATAACTAAGAATTTGCGTCGGCCGGGCTTGTTGGAATAAGCTGGCTGATGTGTATAAAGGTGGGGCAGTTGAATGGATAAGACAGAGACCGACAAGGCAATACAGGAAATGGACAAGCTTTTGAAGGAAGAGACTGCAAAGCGCAAAAAGCAGCTGATGCGCCGTGAGGTACCGGCGGAAAGAACGCTGGCGAACGCGCTGTTGGGAATGACCCGGCAGGAACTGGATGATATACGGTATAATATTGGTTTATCGGGAACCAGTACGCTCAAAAAGGCGGAGCTGATTGAAAAGCTGGTTCCGGCGATTGTGCAGTTTGCCGGTTCTTGGTTTGTTTCTTTACTGGATGAGCAGTATCAGGCATTTGAACATCTGGCCAAGCAGGACGGTATTTCTACGGAGTTTCGTGCCGATGAGATGCGGCTGGATTATTTTCAGAGTATCGGTATCCTTTCCAGCGGCGCTTCCGGAGGAAAATTGGCCTGGTATATGCCGGAAGAAGTTATGGCTGAGTTTAAAAAACTGGACAGCGGCACTTTTAAGAAAGCAGTTGAGTTCAATACGGATGTGCTGCGTCTGGCGTCCGGTCTCTTGTTTTATTATGGCGCGCTGGATTATGACCAGCTTTTTGCCATGGTCAAAAAATATCTGGAACAGGACGATGATACCTTTAAATTTGTTGATTTTATGGGCGTAATGCTGAATGGTTCCTGCTGGCAGCATAATATTGTGACGGCAGAACGGGTGGCGTATTATTATACGGTAATCGATGTGAATAAAATCTTGGCGGTACAGCAGAAACTGGGTGTTGGCTTTGCTGATATTGCCTATGATAAAGTTTATGATGCCGGTGAAGAAAACTACATCGAGGCCAGTGATTCTTATAAATCTTTAGCACAGTTTTTGATGCAGAAATATGAATTTAATGTGCTGCGGGCGGCGGAAATTGTCGGCGAAATTACAATTTTGCTGCAAAACTGCGGACAAATGAAGGATGTTGTGAAATATCTGGATTCTCTGGATGTATTGCAGAAAGATGATAACAGTACGGATCTGGCTGCTTTGCTGACGGCATTTCATAACACGCTGCGCTTGTGGACCTTGAAGGGGCATACTCCCGGCGAACTGATGTCCGGTCATTTGCCGGTTGCTGATAAACGGCGCGGTAAGGTGATTCCGTTTACTCCGCGCCGGGCCGGCCGGGTGGGCCGTAATGATCCTTGCCCGTGCGGCAGTGGGAAAAAGTATAAGAAGTGCTGCATGATTAAGGATTTGGAAAAGGAATAAAAAAGTTTTTTAAGCTTTTTTTTAAAAAGTCCTTGCTTTTTATTATGAAATAGCCTATAATAATTTTTGCAGCGCTAACAGTGCTGCTTGCCATCCAGAACAGATGACAGTGTTATTCCTTGATAGCTCAGTTGGTAGAGCCCTCGACTGTTAATCGAGTGGTCACTGGTTCGAGTCCAGTTCAAGGAGCCATGGCGCGTTGGTCAAGTGGTTAAGACACCGCCCTTTCACGGCGGCTTCATGGGTCCGAATCCCATACGCGTCACCAAGATACTTCCGCGGCTTCGGCTGCGTGGCGCCGCAGCGTTTCTTTAGGGAGACAGCGGCGTTATATATTCGGGCGATTAGCTCAGCTGGGAGAGCGCCTGCCTTACAAGCAGGATGTCGGCAGTTCGATCCTGTCATCGCCCACCATTTTGTCTTTTAAGCCGCTGGTTTGCGGCTTTTTTGTTGCATTTTTTTGCTGATGTATTTACAATAGTATAGTGACTGGTATGCAGAGGGGATGTTGTTTATGAATACGGAAGAACGTCGAAAACAGCTTTTGGAGCGGCTGGAGCATACAGACAAACCACTTACGGGGTCCTTCCTTGCCCGTGAGTTTGCGGTCAGCCGGCAGATCATCGTTGGGGATATCGGGATTATCCGGGCGATGGGAAAAAATATCTACGCTACGCCGCGCGGCTATATCATTCCTTCCCCGAAGGTGACAGACAAGGGGATTATGGCAACGATTGCCTGTCGACATGATGTTGTCGGCCTGAAGACGGAACTGGAGACGATTGTCGATTATGGTGGCTTTGTCCGCGATGTTATTGTCGAGCATCCTTTGTATGGGGAACTGCGCGGCGATTTGATGCTGGCCACGCGTCATGATGTGGCGATGTTCCTGCAAAAGATGGCGGCCTGCAAGGCCAGTCCGCTGCTGCTAATAACAGGTGGTGTGCATCTGCATACTTTGGAAGTTCCGGATACAATGACGTTGGAGCGGATTCGGCAGGAATTGAAGCGACAGGGAATTTTAGCGGAGGAGTCCTGAGTATGGCGGATATGAAAGATTTACTGCAGCAGCTGGATTCTTGGATGGAAGCGTATATGACGTCTTTTTATACGGATGATACAGTGATTCAGCAGGCGATTCTCATCAAGCAGAAGCATACCGGCTGTGTAAAAAAAATCAGCCGGGCGTTGGCAGAGCATTTGGGCTTGTCGGCGCATGATGTGACGCTGGCGGAGATCATGGGACTGCTGCATGATGTGGGCCGGTTTCGGCAGTTTACACTTTATCAGACGTTTAATGATGCCCTGTCGGAAGATCACGCGGCGCTGGGCTGGAAGGTCTTGCAGGATATGCCGCTGCTGCGGGAGCTTTCCAGACAAGATCGGGAGTGGCTGTGCTTTGCGATACAGAATCATAATAAAAAAGCGATAGCGCCGACACAGGATGCGCAGGGGCTGCTTTTTGCCCGCTTGCTGCGCGATGCGGATAAACTGGATATCTATCGGGTACTGGAGCCTTATATCGCGCCTTCCGACGGCAGCGGGTTCAGTCCGCATTTTCTGGAACAATTTCTGGCAGCCCGGCAGTGTGACTACACACAGATCCGGACGCAGGATGACCGCAAACTGGTACGTCTGATGTGGCTTTATGATGTGAATTTCAGCTGGACACTGCAGCGTATCGTTGCTCGCGGCTATGTCGATAAGATTATTGCCTGTCTGCCGGAGGATGAACTGCTGGCTGCCGGCATCAAGCATCTGCGGGACTATCTGGCTGATAAGTGTGCGGCGACGGATAGGGTAAATTTTGCATGAATCCGGCGTTAAGGCAGGAATCTTGTCTTTTTAACGCGAATATAAATAAGTTATGATTGACTTTAGTGAATTTGATCCAGAGAAAAAAGGAGACATAAATTATGGCAGAAAATTTGACACCGCCTTCTAATTTTGTACAAAATGCGATTGATGAAGACCTGAAAAATGGCAAATATACAGAGGGAATTCATACGCGTTTCCCGCCGGAGCCAAATGGGTATTTACATATTGGCCATGCAAAATCCATATGCCTGAATTTTGGCCTGGCACTGGCGAATGGCGGCAAGTGTAATCTGCGTTTCGACGATACGAATCCGACGAAGGAAGATGTCGAATATGTGGATTCCATTCAGGAAGATGTGAAATGGTTGGGATTCAGCTGGGAAGACCGTAAGTTTTATGCATCGAATTATTTTCCCCAGTTGTACGAATATGCCGTGGAGCTGATCCGGCGCGGCAAAGCTTATGTGTGCGACCTTTCTGCAGAGCAGATCCGCGCGTACCGCGGTACTCTGACGGAACCAGGCAAAGAAAGTCCTTATCGGAATCGCAGTCTAAATGAGAATCTGGATCTTTTTGCACGCATGAAACAGGGAGAATTTCCCGATGGAAGCCATGTGCTGCGGGCGAAGATTGATATGGCTTCTCCTAACATTACCATGCGGGATCCGGTTATTTATCGTATTTCTCATACCAGCCACCATCGCACGGGCGATGAGTGGTGTATTTATCCCATGTATGATTTTGCTCATCCGCTGTCGGATGCGATTGAAGGCATCACGCATTCTGTCTGCACGCTGGAGTTTGAGGACCACCGTCCTCTATATGACTGGCTGCTTGATTCGCTGGGCTTTGATCCGACAACCCGTCCTCGGCAGATTGAATTTGCCCGGCTCAATCTGACCAATACAGTTATGAGCAAGCGCAAATTGCGGCAGCTTGTGGAGGGCGGTTATGTTTCCGGCTGGGATGATCCGCGGATGCCAACGATTTCCGGTCTGCGCCGGCGTGGTTATACCGCCGCTTCCATTCGCGATTTTTGTGAACGCATCGGCATAGCCAAGAGCAATAGCCTGGTTGATGTGGCTATTTTGGAACATTGTGTGCGTGAGGATCTCAATGTCAACGCCGACCGGGTGATGGCAGTTCTGCATCCGTTGAAGGTCGTGCTGACGAATTATCCGGTCGGGAAGACAGAGCATCTGCTGGCGGAAAACCATCCGACGCGCGGCGGGCATCATTATGTGCCTTTCGGCCGCGAGCTTTATATTGATCAGGCGGACTTCATGGAAGATCCTCCAAAAAAGTTTTTCCGTTTGAAACCGGGCGGCGAAGTTCGGCTCAAACATGCCTATATCATTAAGTGTGAAGAAGTTGTGCGCGATGCGGCGGGTCAGATTCAGGAGCTGCATTGTACGTATGATCCGGAATCCAAGGCCGGCGGTGCGACGGCCAGCCGCAAGATCAAGGGAACCCTGCATTGGGTGGAGGCGTCGTCGGCACTTCCGGCGGAAGTTCGTTTGTATGATTATTTACTGACCACGGATACCGATGGCGAAGTGGCGGATGATTTTTTGTCGGCGCTCAATCCGAAGTCTCTTACCGTGATTCAAGATGCACTGATCGAGCCGGCTGTGCGCTGGACTGCGGCGGGTACACATTATCAGTTCCTTCGGGAAGGTTATTTCTGTGTAGACAAGGATACAACGCCGGACCATCTGGTGTTTAATCAGGTGGTAGGTTTGCGCGATTCTTGGGCTAAGGCACAAAAGGGGTAAGCAGAATGGCAAAAATAGCAAAAAATTTATCGGATAAAGATATGGTGCAGGGGTATACGGAAACGGTGACGATGGAGTCTATGTTTCTAGCGGCTGACGAAGCGGAAAATAAAAAGAAGCATCCGGCCGTCGTACGCCAAACAGCGCAGGACATTCATCTGGCTTATCTGACGCCGGATGTTATCGACAAACTGGGCAAGATGCTTTTGAAATTGAAAGTGGATCTTTACCAGGAGGGCATTCGGGATTATCATATACATCTCCGGCGGGAAGGAAAAAATATCGTTCTTTCGCCGGTAGAAGCGAAAAAATAAAAGGCAGGGCCGGGCGATGAGGGCTTCCGGTCCGGGGAGGAATTTGGCATGGAAAAATATTCGCCGCATGAAATTGAGAAAAAGTGGCAGCAGAAATGGGCAGACGAAAAAATATATAAGACGGAAATGAATCCGGAGCGTAAAAAGTATTATGTACTGGAAATGTTTCCATATCCGTCCGGCAATCTTCATATGGGGCATGTGCGGAACTATTCCATTGGCGATGTCTTGGCGCGTTATAAGACCATGGAGGGATTCAATGTTCTGCATCCGATGGGATTTGATGCATTTGGCATGCCGGCGGAAAATGCGGCGATCAAGCATGGCGTAAAGCCCTCGGACTGGACGTATTCCAATATTGATAATATGAAGCGTCAACAGCGAGAAATGGGACTGTCTTACGATTGGGACCGCGAAGTGGAGACCTGCCGGCCGGAGTATTATCGTTGGACGCAATGGATGTTTGAGCTTTTTTACCGGCGCGGGCTGGCTTATAAGAAAAAAGCTTCGGTGAACTGGTGCGATACCTGCGGTACGGTATTGGCGAATGAACAGGTCATTGATGGAAAATGCTGGCGCTGCGATTCCGATGTAAGGAAAAAGGATTTGTCGCAGTGGTTCTTGAAAATTACCGATTATGCCGATGAGCTTTTAAAGGATTTGGATCTGCTCAAGGGTTGGCCGGATCGAGTCAAGACCATGCAGGAAAATTGGATCGGCCGCAGCGAAGGCGCAGAGTTTAGCTTTGATGTGCCGGATTTCCAGGAGAAGATTCCGGTTTATACAACCTGTCCGCATACCGTTTTTGGCGTGACTTATGTGGTGCTGGCCGTTGAACATCCGTTGGTAGAAAAATTGATCCAGGGTCGTGAGAACGAGGCGGAGATTCGTGCTTTTATGGACGAGACGCGTAATATGAGCGAGCTGGAACGGACATCGGCGGATTCAGAGAAAAAGGGAATGTTCACGGGCGCATATGCGGTCAATCCATTTAACGGCAAGCGGGTGCCGATCTGGATTACGAACTATGTGCTTTACGAGTATGGCACGGGCGCTGTTATGGGCGTTCCAACGCATGATGAACGCGACTGGATGTTTGCCGCGAAGTATGGTCTGGAAAAAATTCTGGTTGTAAATAATCCCGAGGGGACATTGTCGCTGGACACGATGGATAATGCGTATGTCGATCCCGGCGTGTTGGTAAATTCCGGCGCATTTACCGGGATGGATTCCGAAAAAGCCAAGGGCGCGATTATTCAGTGGATTGTGGATCATAATATCGGCCAGCGCAAGGTGAATTACCGGCTGCGCGATTGGCTGATTTCCCGGCAGCGTTATTGGGGCGCGCCGATTCCGGTTGTTTACTGCCCGCACTGCGGTGAGGTCTTGGTGCCGGAAGAGCAGCTGCCGGTCAAATTGCCGGAGAATGTGAAGTTTGAGCAGGGCTCCGTATCGCCGCTGGCGCAGTGCAGCGATTTTGTCAACTGCACCTGCCCAAAGTGCGGCGGGCCGGCTAAACGTGAGACGGATACGATGGATACGTTTATCTGCTCTTCCTGGTATTATATGCGCTATACGGACCCGGATAATGCGACGATGCCTTTTGCCAAAGACAAAGTGAATTATTGGGCGCCGGTGAATCAGTATATCGGTGGTATTGAACATGCCATTCTCCATTTGCTCTATTCACGCTTTTTCACTAAAGTGCTGCGGGATGCCGGCTTGGTCGGTTTTGATGAGCCGTTTACGAATTTGTTGACGCAGGGAATGGTCATCAAAGATGGTTCCAAGATGAGCAAATCGAAGGGGAATGTCATTTCACCGGAAGAAATCATCGCTCACTATGGAGCGGATACGGCCCGTTTGTTCATTTTGTTTGCTGCTCCGCCGGAACGTGATTTGGAATGGAGCGATCAAGGTGTTGAGGGGGCATTCCGCTTTTTGAACCGGGTATGGCGTATCGTTGGACAATTTGCTGCTACGGTCAAAAATGCACCGGATGTCTATGATGTCAAGGCGCTGACGAAGGAAGAAAAGGAACTGCGCCGGGTTCTGCATGTGACGATTAAAAAGGTAACGGAAGATATCCGCGATCGCTTTATGTTCAATACGGCGATTAGTTCCATTATGGAGCTAGTCAATGCCTTTTATGTTTTTCAGGATAAGCCGGAAATTAACGCCGGTTTATTGCGCGAGGTTACGTTGGATCTGATTAAGATTCTGGCGCCGTTTGCGCCGCATATTACGGAAGAGCTTTGGAGCGATATTGCCGGACAGGGAAGCGTGCATCAGCAGCAATGGCCGGCGTATGATCCGGCAGCGATGGTACAGGATGAAGTGGAGATTGTTTTGCAGATCAACGGTAAGGTCCGGGGCAAGCTGGTCATTGACGCCGCGCTGGACCGCGAGGCAATGGAACAGGCGGCTCTGGAGCATCCGCGTGTGCGGGAACTGGTTGCCGGCAAAGGAATTGTCAAGGTCATTGCGGTGCCAAAGAAGTTAGTTAATATTGTTGTGAAATAAGAACAGAGAGTGTTGAAAAGAAGCTGCCGGTAAAAATGGCGGCTTCTTTTTTGTGCAGTTAGTTAATGCCATTTTTTATTCTGTCGGTAAATTATATAAAAAGCAGGAGATTGGTCGCGGCACGTCTAATACTATATGCCAGTATACATTCGGGTTAAATTTGGTTAAAAATGCGGTTTAGCAAGGAGCGAGAGGAATGAATATACGGTGTGCCATGCGGGATCTGCAGGCAGGGATGATTTTGAGCAAGGCGATTTATGCTGCCGATGGCCGGGTCCTGGTGGAAGAGGGCACGGTACTGACCGATTATCTAATCCAGAATCTGCGGGAACGGGCGCTGGTTTCAGTTATGATTCAGCGTCCGGAACATCTGGCTGTTTATGTGGAAAAAACAGCGCCGCCAGAAACCAAAACCGCGCCGCCGGTAATTTCCGAACCGGTGGCAGCACCGGACAGAAGCCTGCCGCCGGTTTTGCTGCCGCCGGCAGCGGTGAAAGCGAATCCGGAGCAGGATATTTTGCTGGATATGGCTTATGTTGACTGTTATATGGATGTGATGCGCCGGATGCAGGCCATTTTTGCCCAGCGGGGCAATCTGGCTGAGGTCAATATGGAAGCGGTGCAGGCACTGATTGCCAGCGGTGAGGTGCTGAAACTTTGTGATGGCGTCAAGGCAGTGACTCAGATTCATAATATGCTGCGTGAGGGTGACTATCTTATTCATCACAGTCTGCATGTGGCCATTTTAGCCGGCTTGATGGGCAGCTGGCTAAAATGGCCGTCACAGCGAAAACGGAAATTGATCTTGGCCGGGTTGCTGCATGATGCTGGAAAACTGCGGGTTTCCAAAGATATTCTCGATAAACCGGGCCGACTTTCGAATACGGAACTTCGGATTGTCCAGCGCCATGCACAATCCGGCTATGATATGCTGTGTCAGGGGCCGCTGGCGGGAGAGGCGGAAGTTTTGTCCGGCATTTTGCAGCATCACGAACGCAATGACGGGTCGGGGTATCCTCATCAGCTAAAAAAAGAACAGATCAGTGATTTTGGCCGGATCCTGGTTATTTTGGACATTTATGATGCGATGGCAGCTAATCGTTCATATGCGCGGCGCAGTTCGCCTTTTGATGTGTTCAGCGTTCTGTCGGAAAACATCATGCAGAAAAAGTTGGATGCTGAATACGAGGCTGCTGAAAAAGTTTATAA
>DCFR01000013.1 GCA_002319815.1 Megamonas sp. UBA1799 | reverse complement strand
ACCTGACGGTCGATGATATTACAGACTTGTGCCGATGTGGGATCTGAGATTTTTCGCATTTTCAGTAGTTGCACGGCATTGCGGATTGGCGCCAGCGGATTGCGGAGTTCATGGGCCAGCATCGCCAGAAATTGATCTTTACGGCGGCCCGCTTGGCGCAGCTCATTCTCAGAGTGCTTGCGTTCAGTAATGTCGGTCGCCACGACTAACACTTTGTTTGAGTTATCGCCGTTGTTCAACGGAATATTGACCGTGTTGTACCAGTGTATAGAACCATCGGCATGGGTTACTTTTTTCTCGGGGAGAAGGTGGGGAAAGCAACTGTTTTTTACATCGGTGTCTTGTTGATAAAAGTGAGCCGCTTCGCCGGCGTTCGAATTGAAGCTCTGTTCTGTTAGCCCAACCAAACTTTCAGAACTTGTGCCATAGCTTCTTGCCAAAGCCTCATTACCTAATATAAAGCGCCCATCCCGGTCTTTAACAAAAATCAAACTGGGTACCGCATCAATTACTTGCCTGAGAAAGGCCCGCTCGTGTTCCAATGCTTCCTGGCTGTTTTTGATATCGGTAATATCCTCGGTTGTCCCAAAACCGCCAAGCAGCATACCCTGCTCATCAAATTCAAGTTCTGCCTGCTCGCGCACCCATTTGATTTTCCGATTAACCAAAATCCTGTGTTCAATATCATAGGGCTCGCCTTTAAGGGCCTCTTTCCAGACCGCATCGACTAACTTTAGGTCTGCCGGGTGAACACAATCAAGAAATGATTGGTACGTTAACGGCGTGCCTTTGGGTATGCCAAAAATTCGAAAATTTTCATCAGAAAATTCCAATACATTTTTGCGGACATTCATGCGCCAGCTGCCTATATGAGCAACAGCCTGGGCGCGATTTAAATCCCTCTGACTTTCACGCAAAGCCTCTTCGATTCGCTTGCGCTCTGTAATATTCGTACTGACAGTACCCAAGCCGATGATATTGCCGTTCAAATCCTTCAGCGTGAAGACTTTATAAAGCATCCACAGCGCTTCACCGGTTTTGAAATGCCGGAAGCGGATTTCGATCTCGCCACGGCCGATCTGAAATATCGCGGGAATAAACTCATCCATAATAAATGCTTGATCTTCCGGAAAAAAATAATCCTTGATAGGTGTTTTAAAGCCCTCTTCGACATCATCCAGACCCACGAGACGCAATCCGGCATCGTTGATAAAAAAAGGCACGCCATCTGTACCGCACATGCCGACAAACTCGGTGCCGCTTTTAACGAGCGAAACATATAAATTCCGCTCTGCAATTGTCCGATTGCGTTCGGAAATTTCCTGCTTGAGCTGCGTCTCTCGCTCCATGACAGCATTTAGCGCCCGTTTTTCCTGATTGTGTAAACGTGCAATGACCAGACTGAAAATTGTGCCTACAGATATGAAAAAAAAGACGCGCAGCATTTCGCTTGTGTCAGCCATATAAAATGAATTGTATGGCTCGAATAAAAAATAATCGCTTGCCGCGGCGCTTAACAGCGTAATAAAGAGTCCGGCTTTTAATCCTCCTCTCCAGGTAGCGTAGGCAATTACGACTAAAAAGAGCAGTAAAGGCGTAGAGTTCTGGAAAATGAATTGAAGTTGTTTTAAACCAAGCAAGACAGCCGCTATCCCAAGTATTGAACTTATGTAGGCATTTCTAAAAAAATATTTAATATGGCTCATCTGTAGTTAATCTGATTTATGAAACTATTTACCGGCATTTCAATAACTAAAAGAGTGCATTGTCTCTGACTTTGAAAAGAATTGCGACACATCCTCGCATTTTCATGCCGATCTTTGCGGTATTCAAGCTGGAATGTCTGAAAATTAAGCGCAAGGCCAAGTATTTTCTCTGCGGACCAAATGGCTTATGAAGAATTGCAGAAATTACTGTCTTCGTGTCATCGGCGTTTAACACGGACTTAATCTTTATTAAGCATTCATTCATATATAACAAGCAATACTAATCGCCAGTACTAAATGATTTGATTTTGTTTGACTTAAATCAATACTGAATTGATTACTTATCGAGGAAAAAGCAATGAAAAAAATATTCTTTTTAACCCAATTATTGGCTGCTGTAATTTTGTATTCGTCCATCTCTTATGCAGATGGTGACGACTATGGATGGAGAGGACATGGTCATCACGGCTGGGGACATCATGGCCGTTTTCGTGGAAATTATTATCCTCAACCACAGATAAATTATTATCCGCAGCCGCAAATAAACTATTATCCACAGCCGCAAGTCAATTATTACCCCCAACAGCCCAGATACTCCGGCTATGATCAGCGTTCGCATCAAGGATTGGCTGGAGGAGTTATAGGAAGTGTCTTTGGCTACGAAATGGGTAACGGCAACCCCGTTGCTGCCGGACTCGGCGCAGCTGCCGGATCTTATCTGGGTAATGGATGGCGGTAAATGTTAACCAAAGGGCTTTCGCTTGCGCTGCAAATATTTCCAAGGTCATAGCCCACTTAATACGGGGGCTTAATTACCCGCTTAAAGCCGCAAACTATTGATGAGCGGGTATGCTTTCATCTGAAAGCTGCCCGTTCGGATCATGTGCGTACATCCAGTTCCAGCGATGGTTACCGGGTTGAAACTTAATCGAATACTTCATCCCCGGTCGGCTCCAGATGCGTTGTCTGATTCATATCCTGGCGGAATTTGGACAACTCGGAATACAATCTTAAGCGAGCCCGGTTCAGATTACCCAATGGCCGGTGTTCCGGCAGGCAATGCCATGGATTCATTTTAAGGCGTTTGGTAAATTCAATCAGGGCTTCCGACTCAAATTGCTGTTTCGGTATATGCACAGTGGCGACAGGAATAAACGGAGATAATTTTTCCGGCCAGCGAACCGACGAGTCTTCAATCGGCATTAAATGCGGATCGGTTTGCAGCTGAATCAGCAGTTCAAATTCCACATCTTTTTCGTTCAAGGTTTTGATCATGTTTTCCCGCAAATAATTGAATGGCACCTTACCAAAAGGCAAACCCGGTATGCGGGTTTCGACTTTTGTTTTCGGTACAAAAGAATACATCACTGCCTGACCTTCGCCCAGCAGGTATGGCGTACAGCTCCAGTAACGCTGCCCCAGCGGGTTATACTGGGTTTCGTTAAACAGGCTTTGCATAAACATATCAAGAAAGTGGGAATCAAATGGGTTAATGAAGTAAAAGAGCGGCATATGCAGCAAGCTCCAATACTGCAATTTGACATTTTCCCGTGAATTAGGTGTAACAAAGGTCGGGCCGCCGCTGGTCGTGATAAAGTCCTGGGTGAATTTTTCCTGGGATAATTTCTCCACATCGCTAAGGCCCATGCGCTCCATTTGTTTTACGCCGGGAACCCCCATAAGTTTTACCGACATACTCAAAAAGCCGACATCTTCAATATCGGCAGGAACATCCGGCCCAGGGCCAGCATAGCGAACATAGGCGGGGTAGCTGCGGGGCGTGGCGAAAATGCCCTTTCGGCAATGTTCAGGTATGTCGTCGCGTATGGTGACTGTCGCCTTCAAAACGCCGTGGGTTTTGGTATTGCCGCCCCGTTCGTAGCCGCCGGGTTTGAATCGGCTGCGCATCTGGTCGGCCATGAGGTCGATGATTTTATTCAGGCTTTGTTCTTCATCCGGGTCGATTTTTTCCTCAGCCAATTTCAGGCCTTCATCTTTGCGGCTCCGATTAATAAGATGCTGAACAAACCTGACGGATAGCTCCCGGAACAAAGCATTCCACAGCGGACGAAACCAGGGTTCCAGCCGTCGCTCAATATGCAAGAGTTTCAGTAAAAACCGGTGAATAAGATTTAGTATTCGGTTCTTTATCGTCATGATGAGACATCACTCCCTTGGCTAGGTAAGGTTGCAAGGTACTTTAATGCACGCAGTCCCGGCATAAAAAAATAACCGCCGCCGCGTACCGTGACAAACTGCGGCAAATGACTGGTTTTGTGCATGGGGCCAGCCGGATCGGGGCGATTGAATTGATCAGTGAGTTCACCACTGATCAATGGCTTGCGATGCCCCAACAAGGGGTCTCTTTCCTGTTGAACACCATCGAACTTGGTGTTCATAACCCACGCGTTTTGAACAAATTCAAACTGCCTGGATATATTGGCTACCAGGCATATAAACTGCAAACCGCGTTCGGCGGCTGGCGCATCCGGCTTGACGGCCTCTTCCGGCGGCAGCACGGGACCATAGGCTCGACCGCGCCTTAGTATGCGATGAAAGCGGGAGGAGGCCGCCAAATCTTCATCCGGTTTGCCTCCAAAACCCAAGAACCTGATCAGCCAGGTAAACCAACTGTTTATGCCGGGTGGTAAATCGCCCGTTCTCGGGTTGGCTCTGCGAATATGCGCCCCTATCGGACACCGGTTTCCACCCGGATCCAGATCGAAGTTAAAGCGGTTGAGTTGATCATCTCCGGGAATCCCCGGGATTTCTTCGCTAGCCGGAGGAAGCATCGGCTTACCATTGCGCTGCCTCCCCACCATAGCGGCAGCCAGCTGTTCGCGTTTTTCAGCTAGGGAGCCGCTCGCCTTGTCTATAAACTGCCAGAAGCCGGGCACATCCTGATCCAACTGCCGCAGCACAAGATAGCTGCCGTTCCTGCCGAAATCCTTTTGGCTCGGCTGATCTTCTGCATCAGGTAAAACGGCGGCCGAGGGGTCTTGTTTCGGATCAATCAGCGGCCGCGCCGTGTACTGACCGTATTCGTTGCGATAGCCAAGCACTATTTCACCGGTCGCCAGTAAATTTGAATAACGGTT
>DCFR01000033.1:56598-65163 GCA_002319815.1 Megamonas sp. UBA1799 | reverse complement strand
AGCCGAAACAAATCCAGTCGTAGAAGACAAGGACGCCGTCTGAAAAATCGCATAGCGAAAAGAAGTTGCCGCCGGCAAATTGCTGTTCATGACCAAATCAATTGTCACCGCTGCAGTCGTTGCCAAAACCAGAAAAATATATGTTTTAAACTCGGTATTTTCCCAGATTACATGCCAGCCATGCCGCCAGGCCATGACATACATGCCAAAATTAGCGCTGGAAATCACCATAAAAAAAATAATCCAGCCTTCCAGCACCGGATTATCAAAATGCGTGATGCTGGCATCATAATTAGAAAAACCGCCGGTCGCAATCGTAGAAAACGAATGATCGACTGCATCGAGAAAATTCATACCGCACAGCATGTAAACAGCTGCCGCAGCAGCAGTAAACACCAGATACACCGCAAAGAGCGCCATTGCCATAGACTTAATGCGCGGCAGCACGCGGTCAGAAGTCGGCCCGGTGCTCTCGGCATTGAACATATAAACGGCGCCGCGGCCAAACTGCGGCAGCAATGCGATAAAAATAACAATAATTCCTAGTCCGCCAAACCAATGCGTTAGACTGCGCCACAAAAGAATACTTTGCGGCAGCGTTTCCAGAGAATCAATCACCGTAGCTCCTGTGCCCGACAAACCGGAAATCGTCTCAAAAACACCGTCCAATACTTTCAAATAACCGCCGGCAGCATAGGGAACCATCCCCAGAAACGTCACCATAATCCAACCAATCCCGGTAATGGCAATACCTTCCCGCACACTCAGATGCTCTGTCTCCAACCGGCCCAACCGACAAAGAAGCATGCCCAGACCAAGGCAAACAAAAATCGACACAAAAAAAGCCCGGATACTGGATTCCTGATAAAAAAATGCTACCAGCAGCGGCAGAACCAATACGCTTCCACAGGCAAAAGACAAGCGCCCGAGAATAAACGAAACCACTTCCAAATTCAAACCTGAGCGCTCCTTCCTACCATTTGCGCTGCAGACTGCTGAAACTCGTCTGCAAGACAATTAAAAATGAAAAAATTTCCAAACGCCCCAGAATCATTAAACAGCTGCAAGCCACCTTAGTCCAAGCCGGCAAATAAACAAAAGAATCCGCTCCTCCGGCCAGCATAGCCGCCGGACCGACACTGGACAAACAAGCAGCGGCCAACCCCATAGATTCCAGCACTGTCATGCCTGACAAGGAAATAAGCAAAACAAAAATAAAAAAAACGGACAAAAACAAAAAAAAGAAACTCAAAATACGACCTACTACCTTTAACGGCACCGAAACGCCGTCCAAAGCAATATGCACGATCATATGCGGATGCAGCATGCGTTTCATTTCCGCCGCCGCTGATTTCAGCATGACCAAAAAACGAATCACCTTGATGCCGCCGGTCGAAGAACCAATGCAGCCGCCGACAAACACCAGAATAAAAAGGATATACCGATCGAATGCCGGCCAGATTTCAAAATGACTTGAAGCAAATCCGGTCGTACTCGCAAAGGATAAAACCTCAAAAAAGCCATAGCGCAAACTATGAAACATATCATATACGCCAAATCGCCAAAGATGCCACGCTGTAATAAATCCAAAAACCACAATCAAAAATGTAAACGCCCGCAGTTCAGTATCCCGAAAAATTTCTTTCAATTGCCGGCGGCGCGCTGCTTCCCAATACAATAAAAAATTACCGCTGGAGAAAAACATACCAACCATAGCCGCTGTCGCCAGTAAAACATCTTCAAACCCATTGATTGCCGGTGAATTGTACCGGCCGCCTGTTGCCAGCGTTACCAGCGATAAATTTAAAGCATCAAATGGCCCCAGCCCGCAAAGAAGATAAAGAACCGTCAATACCAGCGTAAAAAAAATATACACGCTGCAGACGCCATAAGCCGCTTTTTTCATCCGCCCCAACATCTGGCTGAATGCTATGCTCTGATGCAGCGACAACGTAATACCGAAACAACCGCCAATTTCCGGTAAAACCGTAACTAACGATACAATGATAGTCAATCCGCCCAGCCAATGCGTCAGACTGCGCCATAAAAGAAACGGCCTCGGACTGGAATCCGGCAGACAGCTCATGCCGGTCGTCGTAAAACCGGAAATACTTTCCACGCCGGCATCCAGCCAGTTCAGCCGCCCATCCAACAAATAAGGCAGCATGCCTGTAATTCCCAGCAGCAACCATACCAGAACTAAAAGCAGCGCTCCTTCACGAACCATAACTTTGCGCTGATGTCCGCGTCCCGCCAGGGCCAAGAATAAACCCAATACCAGCATAAGCAGCGCCGCTTCAGCAAAAGCCGCCTGCCCCGGAGCCTGTTCCGCCACGGCCAGTCCCAAAGGTAAAAGCAGCACGACGCCAGCGATCAAAGCGATCCGCCCCAAAATAAACATCAGCAATTTGATGCTCATGCTTCTTCCCTGCCTTTAAAATACTTCATCACTTTTTGTGAATACCGGGTATCAGTAAATAAGACAGCCCGATCACCGGCCTGCAAAACTGAATCACCATTTGGCACATAAGCTTCTTCCTTACGCACATAAGCGCAGACCAGACATTCCCGCGGCAGCTGAACCTCCTTCAGAGGCCGCCCAGTGACGGCAGAATCCTGCGAAACAATCACCTCAACCACCTCGGCCCTGGCGCCTTCCAACAGCGATACAGAAACAACGCCGCCGCGCCGGGCAAAAGCCAGAACCTCGCTGGCCGACAAAAGCCGCGCTGATAAAACGATATCCACACCGACTTTTTCCATCAAATCAACGTATTCGCTGCGAGCAACCCGGACAATTGTTTTCTTTGCGCCCATATGTTTTGCCAACAACGCCAGCATGAGATTTAACTTATCATCTTCCGTCAGGCAGATCACCACATCTGCCTCATTGACGCCCTCTTCCATCAAAAGATCAATATCTGTCCCATCGCCACAGATTACAATCCCATCGGCAAGATGTTCCGCTGCCAGACGGCAGCGCTCATGATCTTTTTCAATGACTTTCACCTTGACGCCTTGTTTATCCAGCATCGGCGCCAAAAAACGACCAGTCCGCCCAGCGCCAATAATGAGCGCGCGCTGCAGCTTGCGCGCATCACGCTGCACAAAATTAGCGCTGAAGGATTCAATGCCCTTAGGATCCCCGATAAAATAAGCATTATCATCCGGCTTCAGACAATCATCACCATGCGGAATAATCATCCGATGATCACGAAAAATCATGCCAGCCAAAATAGACGCCGGCATATCGAGATCCTTGAAGCAAATATCAGCCAAGCAGGAATCCCGCTTTACCTTCGTCTCAAAAAGCCGCACTTTACCGCCGGCAAAATCCTCAACATTAAGCGCAGCCGGCATCATCAGAATGCGATTAATTTCCAGAGCGGTAATCAATTCCGGATTCAACATAAGATCAATATCAAAGTTTTTCTTCAGATATTCCTTGGCTTCCGACATAAACTGCATATCGCGAATACGCGCCACTGTATGCTGAATTCCATGCTTTTTTGCCAGAATACAAGCCACCATATTCACTTCATCACTGGCAGTCACAGCAATCAAAATATCTGCGCCCCGGACATCCGGATCATTCATTGTAATCGGACTGGCGCCATTGGCCAAAATCGTCAGCACATCCAAGGTGTTCTTGGCTGCTTCCAGCCGCACCTCATCCTGATCGACCACCACCACATCATACTGCTCATTCGATAAAAGCTCCGCAATACTGTATCCCAGTTTGCCCGCGCCCACAATCACGATACGCACGGAATAGTCCCTCCTCAAAGTCCTTCAATTCATACGAATGTACATCCGTAATACCATCCATATATCATACTCTTTTCCTACACGAATTTCCAGATATTTTTCATTTTCTATACATTTTCGGCATGAAATAAGAATATTCATATAAAAAAATATTTCCTGCCGGTCTGAGGAAACACAGACAGGAAATACTAAACTGTTTATTTTTACTGTCTCACAAACGCACTTTTTGGCATACCGCAGATAGGACAAACCCATTGATCCGGTTCCTGACTCAAATCTCCCTCATATATATAGCCGCAAACAGAACAAACCCAGGTATTCTCTTTTTTCTCCGCCGCCTGATAGGTCGGCGCATTTTTCGGCGCTTTTCCCTTAATGACATCGTGATAATATTGATACGTCATCGGATTTTTTCCCTCGCCCTTTTTCGCATCCTGCAGACGCGCCAAAATGATATCGTGCGTCTCCATAGAATGCACCGCAATGACCTCACCCAGCAGATAACCGGCAGCCTGTTCCTCTACAATGGGCAGCCCCTCCCAAAGTTTCCAATGAAATACATCGCCGGCAAATTTATCCATATCACGTCCGGAAGAAAATCCCAGACAAGCAATCACATTCGGCGCCGTCTGCTCAGATAAAATAGATACTGTAAAACGTCCGGTCCGCCGAATGGCTTCATCGGTAAAATTATTTTTATTCATGCTTAACGCAATGACTGGCTTCTCACTGGTAATCTGAATCACCGTATTGACAATACAGCCGGTTGGCCGCTGACCATCCACAGTGCCAATCGCATACATACCATAAGAAAGCTGCCATAAAACTGAGTTATCCATTAAACCGCCGCCTTTACTTTTCTATATTATTATATTCGTACTTTTTCTTGCCATTCCCTGCCCACAAACCGATACCAGACAAAAAAATAAGGTGCTGCCGCAGCAGCACCCTATAATATCATTCATTAGTCGCCAAGCACAAAACGGACCAGATACATACAGATTGGAATCGTCACACAAAATATTCCAATAAAGTCGATATAAACGCCCGTCTTGATCATCTTCGTAATAGGAATGTAACCGGAAGCATAAACAATGGCATTCGGCGGCGTCGAAACCGGCAGCATAAAACCAAGCGAAGCAGAAAGCGCAATACCAACCGCTACCGGCACCGGATCAAAACCACAGGAAACCGCTGCCGTAATACCCAACGGCCCGATCATATTGGTTGCTGCCGTATGCGACGTTAATTCAGAAAGCAGCAAAGCCAAAACGCAGAAAATAGCAATCATCATAAATTCAGTAGGCTCGCCGCCCATCAAACTAACGATGGCATCGCCAACCCACTGCGAAAGACCGGTTTTAAACATCATACCGCCCATTGCCAGACCGCCGCCGAAAAGGATCAGCGTGCCCCACTCAATACCTTCCACTGCATCTTTCCAAGTCAGGGTAAACTGACGTTTTTTGAAATTGATCGGCAAAAAGAACAGCAGTAACCCGGCTACCATAGCAACAACTGACTCCGGCATAACCGTATTGTACATCTTGAGCAGCGGATGAGTTGCACCCAGCGCAATGCTCATAAAACCAGGAATGACCCACAAAATAACGGCCAGACAAAAAGCAAACGCCGTATTCTTCTGTGCCCGCGTCCAACCGCCAAGTTCCTTGAGCTTTTCAGCAATGAACACATCGGCGCCTTCAATATGATCAACATCGGCCTTAAAGTGCCAATGCAGAATCGCAAACATGAGAATAAAATACACAATCATGGCCGCGCCGCCCCAGATCATCCACTCAAAGAAAGATACATGGATATTGCACATCGTATCGAGGAAGCCGAGCATGATAAGATTTGGCGGCGTTCCAATCGGTGTGAGCACGCCGCCGATAGAGCAGGAATAAGCAGCCATCAGCATAAGGCCCGTCGCATATTTATAAGTCTTCAAATCAATAATGCGTCCATTGGCAGCAAACATCTCCTTGATTGCTTCCAATAAACCAAGCGCAATCGGGAACATCATAGCTGCCGTAGCAGTATTACTGACCCAGCCGGAACACAGCGCCGCAGCAATGCCGATTGCAAGAAAAATACGCGTCGGACTGGAGCCTACCCAGGACATCGACAAAAGCCCGAAAGCAAAACGTTTATCCAAGCCATGCATCATCATGGCCTTGGCCAGCATAAAACCACCCATAAACAAAAAAATCATTGGATTAGCAAATGCCGAATACGCAACACTGGCTTTTACCACCCCGGTTACAACCGCCAACGTTGGTCCTAACAGCGACGTGACCGGAATCGGAATCGGTTCCGTAATCCACCACATGGCAATCAGCGTAGTGATGGCCAGCAGTTTATGAGCCTCCAGTGACAACCCGGTAATCGGTATTAAAAAAACTAAAATTGCACAAATCGGGCCGCATACCATACCAAAACTACGGCGCCTGCGGTCAAAAGCAAGCTCCGCTTCATGAATCTTATCGCCGGTCGAGAGATCGGTGGTTTTAGCAGCTTGCTTTTCTTCCTTGCTCATAAACCCCCACCCTTTCATTCATTATTGGTAATAAACGGGCTTTTTCCTGCTGGCCCCCTTAATTATGCCCTAAAGTTATTATTTAAATATATAATAGGAATAATTGATTATTTAAATAATAATACAAAAACTTTGAAAGAGCAATATCTTTTTTCCACTTTATATGGATTATTTGCAAATTTTTTTACATTTTTACATTTACTATGAATTTAACTAACCATCTTGATTTAAACGCTAAAATCAGCCTTATTCGCTATATTCTATTATTTTATATGATTTATCTTCTGATATATCTTCTATAAAGTGTTTATATTTGACGCAACCGCTTGTTTCCTTTATTATGGATAATAAAGCAGCAGGAAAAAGCCCGTTACTTCATATAACCGGAGGCTCATATTTACCGATGAAAAAAAATGAACAAACCTTATCAGCGATCATCCAAAAATCAGAAACAACAATTCAAAATCAGCTTTATATTCTGGAAGAAAAATTACGGCAGGAAGGCAGTATTATGTCGAAAGCAAAGCGTTCAACACTGATGACCCAAATTCATGATCTGCATGAACAAATTGCCCGACCGGAAGAAAAACTGGCACAAATGAAACAAAACCTGGTAAAATTGGAAAACCGCGCGGCGATCTTTGATCCTGCCAGTCTTGATTATAAAATTATTGCCAATTCGATTTATACATTTCGGCAATACGTACAAAAAATGGAACAGCAAATACAACAAAAATCCATTGCCGATTCTTCTCTACAAAAAAATGACCTTCTGCCATGAATACATAAGGAAGCGGACGCATCCAAAAAATCAAAAAATATTTTGCAAAAAACAGTCATGCTGTAGTTTTATACCCATTATTTTTTCCTGTTTATTTTCAGGTAAAAATTGTATGATAATATTTTATATGAATTGAATCATTTTATAATTGCACGTGAAGAAATATCACTCTATAATAGAAGAATAATGTCAAAAAGAAGGTATAATCTTGCAGAAAAGGACTTCTAAGCCGCCGACGCACCGACGCCAGCAAAAGCGACGCATCTGGCTCTGGGTGGTCATGTTATTTGTTTTTATTGCCGCGGCAGTTGCCGGCGCGTTATTCGCCTCTTCCAGTTTATTTGATAAAAATACGAACTCCCAGCAAAAAGATAATATGCTGGTAGCCAAAGACAAGACAACCGTCATGATTATGGGCATCGATGAACGCGATGATGATGTCGGCCGTTCCGATACGCTGATGATTGCCACCCTTGATCCCAAAAAGCATCAGGCAGCGCTGCTTTCCATTCCCAGAGATACCCGGGTAAGGATCAAGGGCAACGGTTTTGATAAAATTAATGCCGCCTATGCTTACGGCGGTCACAAACTGACACAGGATACAGTGGAAAATTTTCTCGGCACACCGATGGATCATTATGTGACCATTAATATTCAAGCTTTTCAGCGCATCATTGATGCGATTGGCGGCGTGGATATTAATGTTGAAAAACGCATGTTCTATGAGGATCCCTGGGATGATGAAGGCGGTCTGGTTATTGATTTGTATCCGGGGCAACAGCATATGGATGGAAAAACGGCGATTACCTATGTCCGCTATCGCGATGAAGAAGGCGACATCGGGCGCATTGAACGGCAGCAGAAATTTATGAAAGCCTTGATGGAAAAGGTTACTTCTCCTTCCATCATTCTGCAGCTTCCGTCCATTTTACGTGAAGTGTTGCGTTCCGTCAAAACCGACCTTTCTTTCCGTCAGCTTATGGAGTTAGCTGGCTCTTTAAAAGAAGCGCAGGCCAACGGCTTGAAAACTGAAATGGTCCCAGGCCGTCCGCTTTATATTGACGGCATCAGCTACTGGATTCCGGACATCAGTAAAGTCCGCTCTACCTTAGCCGACACCTTAGGCATTACGCTGAGTCCGAGCATGCGCGCAACCATGGAACGTGAGCAACGTGAATACGAAAATTCCATTCCATTCGACGCGACCGAAATTCCTGCCGGTGATACTTCTATCGGACAGAAACGCATCTCCGATAAAAACAGTGCTAATAAAGACAATAAAACAGATAAATCCGGCAGTCGGACCACCGATGCCAACAACAGTAAAACGAATTCCCGCCCGGACAGCGGGCCGACTGGAGCTCCGGGTGCTTCCCGCCCGGCAGCGGATATCCCTCGTCCATCTGCGCCAACACCGGGAACCTCAGCTGCGGCTGGCGGTAAGACTATGTAAATAGTAGAATGAATAAAAAAACGA
>DCFR01000033.1:34216-56316 GCA_002319815.1 Megamonas sp. UBA1799 | reverse complement strand
TCGTTTTTTTATTCATTCTACTATTCGGTTTTCTGATCCATAACCGCTAAAGAAGCAACCCGATCGCCACTTTCCGTTTTAATCAGTTTAACACCTTGTGTATTGCGGCTGATCACGGAAATCTCATTGACATTCGTACGAATTACAATGCCCTCAGTAGTAATCAACATGAGCTCCTGCTCCGGATGCACGACTTTCAAACCCACAACCGCGCCGGTCTTTTCCGTCACCTTCATGTTAATGATTCCCTTGCCGCCGCGTTTCTGAACCCGATAATCATTCACCGGTGTCCGCTTGCCAAAGCCTTCTTCCGTAACCGTCAGTATTTCCATGCCATCGCGAACCGTATCCATACCGACAATTTCATCCAGCCCCTTCAGATGAATGCCATAAACACCGCGCGCATTACGTCCCATAGACCGCACATCGCTCTCCGGGAACGTAATAGCCAGACCATCGCGGGTTCCAAGAATCAGCGTGCGCTCGCCATCCGTAAACTTCACGCCGATCAGTTCATCGTCTTCATCGAGCGTAAGCGCGATCAGCCCGCCCTTACGTGCCGTATCGAATTCCGCCAGACCGGTTTTTTTGACAATGCCCTTTTTCGTAGCCATAAATAAGTACCGATCCTCCCGGAATTCCTTAACCGGAATCACCGCGGTGATCTTTTCCCCACCGGCCAGCGGCAGCAGATTAATAATAGCTGTTCCCTTAGCCTGACGCGTCGCTTCAGCAATTTCATAGCCTTTCAAGCGATACACAAGACCACGATTCGTAAAGAACAAAATTGTATAATGCGTAGTGGTAATTAGGATATTTTCGACAAAATCCGTCTCCTTTGTCCCCATACCCGTTACACCGCGTCCGCCGCGGCGCTGACTGCGATACGTCGTCAACGGCATGCGCTTGATATAATTATTATGCGTCAGCGTAATAACCACATCTTCTTCAGCAATCAGATCTTCTACATCCATCATAGAAGCAACCGCCATAATCCGAGTCCGGCGATCGTCGCCGAATTTTTCCCGGACCGCGGTCAATTCTTCTTTGATGATCTGGAAAATCTTTCCTTCATCCGCCAAAACTGACTTCAGCCACTCTATATTTTTTAAAACTTCCTGATATTCTTCTTCAATTTTTTCCCGTTCCAAACCAGTCAAACGCTGCAGCCGTAAGTCCAAAATTGCTTGTGCCTGCTTTTCAGAAAGAGAAAAACCCGCCATCAGAGCTTCTTTGGCAATATCCGCCGTACGCGACTGCCGAATGGTCCGGATGACTGCATCCAGATGATCCAAAGCAATCGTCAATCCCTCTAAAATATGCGCTCTGGCTTCCGCCTTAGACAGCTCAAACTTCGTCCGGCGAGTAATGACTTCTTCCTGATGCTTAATATAATAATGCAGAATTTCCTTCAAATTCAAGACGCGCGGGCGCCCCTCAACCAACGCCAGCATAATAGCGCCAAAACTATCCTGCATCTGCGTATGTTTGTACAGCTGATTCAAAACGACATCGGCATTGGCATCCCGCCGCAAATCAATAACAACCCGCATACCATTGCGATCCGATTCATCCCGCAAATCCGTAATGCCCTCGATCGTTTTCTCACGTACCAGATCAGCGATTTTTTCTACCAGCTTGGCCTTGTTCACCTGATACGGAAGCTCGGTCACCAGAATACGCGGCTTCCCATTGGAAAGCATCTCAATATGCGCCTGTGCCCGCATGGTAATAACGCCGCGGCCCGTCATATAGGCCGAACGAATGCCGTCCGTTCCCATAATCAGACCTCCGGTTGGAAAATCCGGTCCCGTGATCACGGTCATTAATTCTTCCAGAGTCGTGTCCGAATTATCAATCAAAAGCAGCGTACCATCAATAACTTCGCGCATATTATGCGGCGGAATATTCGTCGCCATACCAACAGCGATTCCCGAAGAACCATTGACCAACAATTGAGGAAACTTTGCCGGCAAAACCACTGGTTCCTTTAACGATTCATCATAGTTCGGCATGAAGTCAACCGTTTCTTTTTCAATGTCCTGCAGCATTAATTCAGCTATCTTGGACATACGGACCTCAGTATAACGCATTGCCGCTGCCGGATCACCGTCCACCGAACCAAAATTACCGTGGCCGTCAGCCAACAGATACCGAATGGAAAAATCCTGTGCCATACGCACAATCGCATCATACACGGACGAATCGCCATGCGGATGATATTTACCCAAAACTTCACCGACAATACGCGCTGATTTCTTGTATGGTTTTGTCGATCCCATACCAGCTTCCTGCATTGCATACAAAATCCGGCGATGTACCGGTTTGAGTCCATCGCGTACATCCGGCAAAGCCCGGGAAACAATAACGCTCATCGCATAATCAATATACGAGTTGCTCATGACCTTTGCGAGATTTACCGGGACAATTTTATCCTGACCAAAATCCAACCAACTCACCTCAAATTATAAAATAACAATCCAGCCATATTTCCGATAATTTCTCATAAATTGTGAAAAAATCCAGCTCTTTATTATATCATTTTTTGGAAAAAATGTCCATGAACCGTTGGTGGACAAGGCATATACGACGCTCGGTTGCAACGCTTTTTTTATTTTTTATCGAGCAGCTGATCATAAATATATCCTTCCCTCACCCCGGAATCACTATAGATAATTTTATCACTTTGAAAATGTTGTGCCAAAACATCAGCAATGACCAAACCGGGAATGATTGTATGCAGTCTTTCCGGTACGGCCTTCATAAGCCGTATCGTATCATCTACACTTATTTCTCTATCCCGCCGATAAAGATCAATCATCGGCAAAAATCGCTTAGCCTGCATAACCAGATTTTCCCGCCGCCTTTTAAACAACAGATTATATAAAGCGCAAGCCCCTTTAAAAGTGCCGCCAATACCACAAATTGATGCATGTCGTATGCTTTTCAATGCCAAAACGGTTTTCAGCATACTTTCAACCTCCGTTTGCATTGCCGCAATCTCCTGACTATTTGGCAAAATGTCCTGCACATATTTTGTTTTTAAAGCCAGCGACCCTACCAAAAGGCTTACCTTTCGGACAATCTGCTGCTGCTTATAATAAACAATTTCTGTACTAGCGCCGCCGATATCAATCAGCAGCCCCTCCGGATCCAACACATCATGCGTCGCGCCGATAAAATCAAAAACAGCTTCTTCATCCCCAGTAATCACCCGCACCGGAATATGTGTGCGGCGCACAATTTCCGCAACGGCTTCACTGCTATTGGCAGCATTGCGCAAAGCGGCCGTCGTAAATGCCGTCACAGCTGTAATATGAAAACTCTGCAAAAAAGCCCGGTATTCATCTAATACTTCGCACACCTTATCTATTCCCTGTTGTTCCATTACATTATTTTTTAAATAAGATGCCAAACCTACCATATTTTTTTTCTTCATAATCATCTCAACCTGCTGGCCTTCGATATCATAAATAGCCATGCGCACCGTATTGGAACCAATATCGATAATTGCCTGAATCATAGTCAGAAAACCTCCTGCTTTTTATTTGAATAAGTCCCAAACCTGTTTGCCAATCAGCACCGTCGTTACCAGAATAAATAACGGACGCACATAAGCAGCGCCCTTAGAAAGAGCCATCCGCGCGCCGCAAAAAGCCCCCAGAATCATTGCTCCGCCCATAGGCAAAGCATAAGAAAAATCAACGGCACCAAAATAAGAAAACAAAACGGCGGCCGCAATATTACTAGCAAAATTCAATGCCCGGGCATTTGCCGCCGCGCCGAGAAAATCAAATCCAACTAAAAGAAAAGCAAAAAGCAGAAAAGAGCCTGTTCCCGGACCAAAAAATCCATCATAGAAGCCAAAGATAAATGCCGTCAGTCCGCTTAAAATCAACATTTTAGTTGTCATCCCATGGTAGGTTGACTCCGAACCCCAATTTTTTTTAAAAACGCTGTAAATCGCCACCAGAATCAACATAATCAAAACTAAAGGCCGCAAGAAATCCGGCGGAATCAATCGTACCGTCAGCACTCCTGCTGCCGAACCAATCAGGGACAAAGGAAACAAATATTTAATCAGACCCATGTTTACCTTACCCGAACGAATGAAGGTAAGAAAACTGGTAAAAGCCCCCATCACTGAAGCCATTTTATTTGTACCCAGCGCTGTCAACGGCGGTAAACCGGTACAAAGCAGCGTCGGAATTGAAATCAACCCGCCGCCCCCGACAACGGCATCAATAAACGCGGCAATAAATCCCATTCCCATTAAAAAACATAACATTGATATATCTGGCAAATTATCCACCTGACCTTTTATAAAATAAAGTATAATTATAATACTTCTTGACCATACGCAAATTTCCTTTATTCCCCATCAGTAAATTCCAAAAATATTTTAATACCTTAGTATATCAACAAACTTTCCTCTTTCCTACCCAGGAAAAATTACTTATTTATACTGTCTCTATTTATTTAACGAAGCTTTTATGATAGAATCTATTTGAGTTTAGATATATAATGATAACATGCACTAGAGAAATGTTATAGGAGATATGGTTATGACGAAAAAAATTTATGCACTTGTCGGACCACATGCTTCCGGCAAGACCATGCTGATTAAACAGCTAATTGCAATGGGACTTTATTACATCCCAACGTATACAACCCGGCAGCCTGACAAAATTGACGGCGATGCAACTATCTTCCGATTTGTTAATAAACTTGATTTTTTCAAGTACGACTTTATTATCAAAGTCACCTACAAGGGAGATTACTACGGTATATTAAAACAAGATGTGCTCGGCGCTTTGCAAAAGTACCCGATTAGTTTGATGATTCTTGATACCAATGGAATTAAACAGCTAAGCAGATTATTGAAGCATAGTCTGGAAACTGTTTATATTATGTGCGACTATGTAACGCTGGTGGAACGCATGCTGCATATGGGACACAGCAATACCGATATCAAGCATCATCTGGAATACGCGGAAAACAACGGAGAATTTGATAACTGGAAAATCACAACGCATGTAATCAAAAACATTACAGATCCCCAGGTGGCTTTACGCCAACTGCTTTCAATCCTTGATCTGACAACGATGCTTCCGCCGGATAAATTCAATTTGATTACCGGCGCCAACACAGCGGCTTCGCAGCCAAATTCACATTCTTAAAGCATAAAAAAATCTGCATCAACACGATGCAGATTTTTTTATGCTTTTTTATCTTTCTCCGGCTGCCTGCTCTTTTAAACGAGCAATGCGTTCTGCCGTAGGCGGATGGGTGCTGAATAAACTAACAAAAGTCTCTCGCGAGTTTTGCAGCGGATTAATAATAAACATATGAGCCGTTGCCGGCGTTGCCTGATCCATAGGCCGCGCATTGGCCGCAAAATATTCAATTTTTTCCAGCGCTGAAGCCAGTGCCAAAGGATCACCGCAAATTTCACCACCGCTGTGATCCGCTTCATATTCCCGGGAACGCGAAATCGCCAACTGAATCAACATGGCCGCAAAAGGCGCCACAATAATCGTAAACAACATCCCGATAATGCCGCCGCGATCATCATCATCGCTGGAACGACCCATGCCAAAAATAGCCGCCCACTGGGCAATATTAGCAATCATGGAAATCACACCGGCAATAGATGCGACAATGGTAGAAATCAAAGTGTCACGATGCTTGATATGAGACAGTTCATGTCCCAGCACACCGCCCAGTTCCTCATAATTCAGCGAGCGCATAATCCCCGTCGTAACCGCTACCGCAGCATGCGACGGACTGCGTCCGGTAGCAAAAGCATTGGGAATATCCGAGCGGATAATGCAGACTTTAGGCATAGGCAGCCCCGCATTGGCAGCCAGCCGCTGCACCAGACGGTAAAGTTCCGGCGCCTGCTCTGCAGAAACTTCCTGCGCGTCATAAGCGCGAAGAACAATACTATCACTAAACCAATATGAGAAAAAGTTCATGGCAAAAGACAAAATCAGCATAAAAGCGGCTCCATGCGATCCGCCAAAAGCTCCGCCGACAGCAACCATAATCCCTGTCAGCAATGCCATAAGCACCGTTGTCTTTAAAGTATTCATAATGGACTCCTCCTTATTACAATGCTACAAAAAATTTATGAAAATAAAATGAATCAGGCTTCAGCGCCGACGATGATTCATATACCAGCCGATAGAAAGCACCAAAAGAACAAACATGATCTGCAGCAGCCAGGCATAATCGACCAGCAAAGGACCGATCCCCTCGTCCATTACCATCATTTTAGCTGCCGTGCAGGCCAGAATAGCCGCGCCAAAATAAATGATAACCGGCAATTTTAACATGAGCAGCAGAAAAAACTGCGCGCCGCAAAGCACAATAGGAATACTGATCATCAAGCCGCAGATAATCAGACTCCACTTACCTTCAGGGACAGTATTGGCCACGCCCGCCAACGAAAGAACATTATCAATACTCATAAGGAAATCAGCTGCCAGAATTGTTTTGACAGCCGCCCAAAAATTAGCTGGCTGGCATTCTTTTTGATTCTCTTCCTCCGGACTATGCTCGATCAAAAGGCGGACCGCGATATACAAAAGCGCTGCGCCGCCCAGAAATTCCAAATAAGGAATCGATAAAAGTCCGGTAGCAAACAAAGTGCAGACAATGCGGATTAAAACAGCCCCAGCGCCGCCAATAATCATTGCTTTTAGCCGGTGTGCTCCCAAATTTTTACAAGCAAGAGCAATCAAGATCGCATTATCGCCGCTTAAAACGATATCCAGCAAAAGAATACTTCCTAAAGCCGTAAACCATTCCATTGAAAAAATATGTTCCATCCGTTCTTCCTTTCTCCCGACAGAAGATAAGAAAAAGACCCTGTCCATCCTGCGGATTAACGCCTGAAGAACAAGGTCTTGCTTGCATCTGCATGCCGATTCCACCGGGGCTTTCTGCCCGTCCTGACGATAGAACCGTAAAGGAAGGCAACGCCTTCCAAGCTACTCCCCTTGTAAAAGATACCCTTCTCTACAAATATAGCATAGCCAATTTCTAAATGCAAGATGAAAATATCAAAAGGTCAAATATATTACCCGGTCAAATATCAAGATTACGAACCAACTTGGCATTTTGTTCAATAAACTCGCGGCGCGGTTCCACCTTATCGCCCATCAGCACGGTAAACAACTCGTCAGCCTCTTCTGCATCTTCCATATCAACCCGCAGCATTGTGCGAGTATCCGGATTCATAGTTGTTTCCCAAAGCTGTTCCGGATTCATTTCACCCAAACCTTTGTATCGCTGCACATTAATATTGTCACGTCCGACTTCATCAAGCTTCTTTGCCTGTTCATCATCGCTGTACGTATACCAATGCTGCTTTCCCTTGCGTATAAGATAAAGCGGCGGCTGCGCAATAAAAATTCGGCCATGCTCAATCAGAGGTTTCATATAACGATAAAAGAAAGTCAGCAACAGCGTACGAATATGCGCACCATCAACATCCGCATCGGTCATAATGATAATTTTTCCATACCGGCTCTTAGAAAGATCAAATTCATCCGAAATACCATTACCAAAAGCCGTAATCATCGTCCTAATTTCAGCATTGCCAAAAATCCGGTCCAGACGCGCCTTTTCGACATTCAAAATCTTACCGCGAAGCGGCAGAATCGCCTGAAAGCGGCGATCACGTCCCTGTTTGGCTGAACCACCAGCGCTGTCGCCCTCGACAAGATAAATCTCCGCCTGATCCGGATCTTTTACGGAACAATCGGCCAGTTTTCCCGGCAGACTGCTAATTTCCAAAGCATTTTTCCGACGTGTCAGTTCTCTGGCCTTACGAGCAGCTTCTCTGGCACGGGAAGCCATGATGGACTTATCAAGAATTTTTCTGGTAATGGCTGGATTTTCCGAAAAATATTCACTCAATCCTTCGGTAACAATGGAATCCACAATTCCGCGAATTTCTGAATTGCCCAACTTTGTTTTTGTCTGTCCCTCAAACTGCGGGTCGCGTATTTTTAAGCTAATCACGCACGTAAGTCCTTCACGCACATCTTCACCCGTAAGATTGTCATCATTGCTCTTCAATACGCCTTGTTTGCGGGCAAAATCATTGGCCGCCCGCGTCAGGGCAATTTTAAAACCGGCCAGATGGGTACCGCCCTCTTCGGTATTAATATTATTGACAAAACTATAAATATTTTCCTGATAGCTTTCGTTATACTGCAAAGCAATCTCAACGACAGTCGTATCCTTAATACCGTTAAAATAAATTGGATCAGCATTGATTACTTCTTTTTTACGGTTCAAATGTTCAACAAAAGAACGAATGCCGCCATCATAATGAAATACCTCGCTTTGATCATCCCGTTCATCTGTCAAAGAAATGGTAATTCCTTGATTTAAAAATGCCAGCTCACGCAGACGATGCTTGAGAATTTCATACTTATAAATCGTATCGGTAAAAATCTCCGGATCAGGAATAAAATGAACCTTAGTCCCAGTAATTGCAGAGGTGCCAATTTCATGCAAAGCATCCTTCGTAACGCCGCGCTCAAAAGAAATCGCATACACCTTACCATCACGTTTCACTTCGACATCCATCGTCGTACTCAGCGCATTCACAACCGAAACGCCGACGCCGTGCAAACCGCCGGATACCTTATAGCCATCGCCGCCAAATTTTCCACCAGCGTGCAGCACCGTAAGAACCACTTCCACGGCTGGCTTACCGCTTTCATGCATATCGACCGGAATACCGCGGCCATTATCAACGACGGTAATGCTGTTATCTGCATGAATCGTCACATCCACTTGATTACAATATCCAGCCAAAGCCTCATCAATCGAATTATCAACGACTTCATAAACCAAATGATGCAGCCCACGTTCCGAAGTACTGCCGATATACATGCCAGGCCGCTTGCGCACAGCCTCTAACCCTTCCAGAATCTGAATCTGGCCGGCATCATAATCTCCCTCCACTGCGGTCACTTCCGCACTGTGTTCGTCCCGGTTGATTTGGATATTATCAAAATTCAGATCAAGATCCTCAAGATTCTCTTCATTTTTATTTTTATTTTCATTCTCTGTCTTCATGTAATACGGAGCCTCCATCACTATCATTTTTTTCGTCTATAGGAAAAGATTTTTCAGCCCGCCGTTTTAAGGTCAAAGACGATATAGCCGAGAGATATACTACCTGACTGGTTACGATCACCGACTTTGGTTTCCCGGCGGACAAATCCACAACTTGTCCCAGCTGCCGGAGATTCTTGATAAAAAGCTGATTAATCGCCATGGAAAAACCGGCGTAATCATGAATGGATATGATATCACGCACCGCAATCGAAAAATCACTGCCCAAATGCAAGAACATCCAAAAACCTCCCGCTATCCTTTACGTGTATTTTTTTTTATAACATGCCCTTTTAATGGCCTGAGATCCCAGCGCATCCGATGAATGACTTTTTCCATCCGCTCCGGCGTCAGCTGTTCCGGCGGCACAGAATCATACAACATTACCAAGGCCTGCGCATCCATACTTTTCGTATCTCCGCTGGCAATTTTCATCGACAGCCGCTGCATCATAGCAACCCGTTGATTATTGGCCATGGCCGGCGTACAATGCACATATTCATAAATTTCCGGATAACGAGCCCAGGGTTTTGCCTCAAGAATTTCCCGGATTTTTGCCTCCACTTGCTGACGATGATGCCTTTCGCAAGCTGAACAATACGTACGATCCGCCGGACAAAGTACCGAACAAGAAGCGCATGGATGCCATTGCGCTTCTTTTCGCTGTTTTCGCCGTTCCAAATCATCCGCATACAGCCGCGCCAATTTCTGACGCAGCTCCTGGTTCTGAACGGACGCACAACGCTCTGCAGCCTGCCTGACCTCCAGCTCATCCGGACGCAAACAAACATTCTGCCGGGCATCGGCTGGCTTTTTTTGTTTCATCGGATGACGAACCGTTGAAATCGTAAACCGGAGATCCATGACCAAGCGTTCACAAACAAAAGCATTGATTTTATCGATGATTTCCTTCTGCATATATTTCAACGTATCAGCCCAGGCAGGGGCATCGGCTGCCAGCAATAAGGTATGAAAAGAAAGCCTTACCGGATGCACATGTCCGGCAATAGCCTCGCCAACGATCCTCTCCCAATAAAAAAAAAGCAAATATTCTTTATATTTTTTTTTCTGTCCAAACGATTGCAGCATCCGCGGCAAAATATCCGTAACTTTTTCAAACCTATCAAACCGCGACAAACCATCACCCCATCGTAATTTGACCATGATCCACCCGATAACAATTTCCCAGAAAATCAGCAGGAAAATAGGCTTCATCCGTGGCTGTAATCAACGTTTGTATATGCTCACGGCGAATAAATGCCAAAAGCGCCTGACGACGCCTCTGGTCCAGTTCACTCATCACATCATCAAGCAGCAAAACAGGATATTCGCCAGTTTCCGAACGCAAAAATTCAAGCTCTGCCAATTTTAAGGCCAAAACACTGGTGCGCTGCTGTCCCTGCGAACCAAAAGAGCGCAGATTAATATCATTGACCAGAAAAACCAAATCATCCCGATGCGGTCCGGCTCCGGTTGCGCCGCGCATGATATCAATCTCAACCGACTCCTTCAGCCTTTTATTATACCATGAAACCAAGGTATCTGTCATGATTTTATCCGGAAACCCATGCAGCTCATAGACCAGCGACAAATTCTCTTCATTCGCTGACAAACGCCTTTGCATCAGATTGGCCAGCATATTCAGCTTACTGACTGCCGCCAGCCGTTTCTCCACCACTTTAGCCGCAGCAACCGCCAACTGAGGATCCCAATTCTCCAGCATGGATGCCGGCGAGCGATGTTCGCGAATACGCTTCAGCAAAGTATTTCGCTGCGTTACCAAACGCGTATACACCGCCAGATCATGATAATAAGATGGGCTTGCCTGCGATATTTCATTATCCAAAAAATGACGACGGCCTGCCGGAGCTCCCTTAATAAGAAAAAGATCTTCCGGTGAAAAAAGCACGACATTAAACGCTCCAACCAGCTCTCTGGTCCGGATGTTTTTGCCATTATAAAGAATTTGCCGGCGTTTTTCCCGATCAAAATAAAATTCCAACCGGTTTTCCACGTCCATCCGGGTAAAATTCAATCGCAAGCTTCCCTTATTCTGGTTCCAACGAATAAGTTCATTTTCTGCCTGTGTGCGATGCGAACGCCCCAGCGCAGCATAATATACCGCTTCCAAAATATTGGTTTTTCCTTGGGCATTACATCCTAAAAAGATATTAATATCAGCCGCTAAACGCAGAGAAAGCGATGCATAATTACGATAATTTACCAGCTCAACCGAAGCTACTTTCATCTGTTATTCCTCTTGACAAACCTGCCATGTCTGCCGGTCATTTTCTCCGATCAATGTCACCACATCACCAGCACGAAGCTGACGCCGCCTGGCGGTTTCAACTTTTCCATTCACCAGCAGACTAGATGTTTCCAGCATGGCCTTAACTTCGCCGCCCGTAGCAGCCGCTCCGGCTAATTTTAAAAGCTGCGAAAGCTGAATCGTCTCCGTATGAATCTGGATCATTTCCATTTTTCATCATCCTTTTTTCCTATAAACGAAACGGTCCTCGTTTCTGTTGTCATCAATAAAAAGTCAGACAAACAACTACCAAGACCGTTTTTTATTTTAGCAGCTATTTTGTTCATAGCTCTTTTAATGCGCTGTCCTGACCGGCGTCACGATATAAATAAACAATTCATTATCCATTTCCCGGATGGCGGCCGGATTTAAAGTCTGGTTCAAAGAAAAATAAAATTGCTCACTGGTAATTGTTTTTAAAACATCCGTTACATATTTGGCATTAAAAGCAATATTGACGTCCGGACCGTCAATGACAGCCGGAACATTTTCTTCTGCCTGACCAATTTCCGGATTATTAGAAAAAATGTGCACTTGTCCGGCGCCAAATTCCAAACGAATGACATTGTATTCACCGGCCCGGGCAATAAGAGAAACACGGTCAACAGCGGCAAGAAACGCTGCTGTCTCAAGCGTCACCCTGGTTTTGAAATCCGTTGGAATCACCCGATGATAATCAGGGAACTGTCCCTCAATCAAACGGGATGTCAGGTAAAGGTTATCAAAAGCAAAGCTGATTTGATTATAGGTGCAGATAATCTTTACTTCTTCGGGAATTTCTGAGACCATAATGCGCTGCAGCTCGCTGAGAATTCTGGCCGGAATGATAATTTTGATGCTGCCGTTAAGATTATCAAGATTTTCTTTTTTGAAAGCTAAGCGATGCGTATTGGTTGCTACCATTGTAACGGCTGATTCGCCGACTTCTAAAAGGCAGCCGGTAAAAACCGGACGGGCCTCATCCGTTGAACAGGCGAAGGCAGTTTTCTTGATCAAATCTTTTAAAATATTATCTTTGATTGTAAAAGAAAGCGTTCCGGTAAGTTGCGTTATGGTCGGAAATTCATTCGCCGGCATATTCATCAGTTGAAAATTAGCTGATGCTGAAGTGATGCGAGTGATTTGCGCTGCTGCATCATAATCAAAACTGACCGTTTCGCCGGGAAGACTGCGTGTAACTTCTTGAAAATAACGACTGGATAAAACAATTGTGCCTGCTTCTTCAACTTCGGCTTCTATGTGACAAATAATGCCTATTTCATAATCAGTTGCTTGTAACTCTAGTTGGTTTTGTTCTGCTTTGAGATAAATTCCCGAGAGAACCGGCATTTGCGGCTTACTGGCTGCGGCTTTTGATACGATTTGCAGTGCTTGGACAAGTTCTGTTTTCTGACAGGTAAATTTCATGAACGAGCGCCTCTTTCTTTTTTATTACGTTGATAAGATATTATAAAATATAGTCGTCGTAGTAGTAGGCCCTGTGGACAAGTTGATAAGTTGTCTGAGTCTTTATAGTTATAGACGTTTTTGCGTGCATAACTTGTTTATAAGTAAGGGAGTGGTTATCCACATATTCACAGGGATAACCACTCCCTTATCTTTATCCACATTTCATTGACAAGATAAACACCAGCTTATCCACCTGGTTATGCACTACATGCGTTCAATGCGCTGAATAAGCTCTTTTATGGTATTATCAAGTTTTGAATCTTCATTGCGTTCTTTGCTGATTTTGTCATAGGCATGGATAACAGTCGTGTGATCACGGCCGCCAAAGCAAGTGCCAATCTGCGGCAGTGAAGTATCGGTTAGTTCTCGGCAGAGATACATAGCAATCTGGCGGGGGAAAGCCAATTCGCGCGTTCTTTTTTTTGCATGAAGATCATCTATTTTAATTTTAAAATAAGAAGCGACGATTTCCTGAATAAGTTCCAAGGTTATAGCTTTTGTTCGATGAGAAGGATAAATATTTTTCATAGCCTCCGTGACCAAATCGGTGGTAATCGGCTGTTTGTTTAAAGATGCATAGGCAATGACCCTGGTCAGCGCGCCCTCTAATTCCCGGATGTTATTGTCAATACGGCTGGCGATATAAACCATAACGTCATTCGGCACATTCAGATTTTCTAACATGGCTTTTTTTCTCAGAATCGCGATGCGCGTTTCCAGATCCGGAGCCTGAATATCGGTAATGAGGCCCCATTCAAAACGTGAACGGAGTCGGTCTTCCAACGTCTGAATTTCCCGGGGATGACGATCACTGGAGAGGATAATTTGTTTTTTGGCATCGTATAAGGTATTGAAGGTATGGAAAAATTCTTCCTGCGTATGTTCTTTTTTATACAAAAATTGAATATCGTCCACAAGTAAAACATCAATACTGCGATATTTTTGACGAAAAGCTTCTGGATTGCCATCACGAATGGAGTTAATCAGCTCGTTGGTAAATTTTTCGCTGGATATGTATAAAACGCGCATATTAGGATTGCTCTGCAAAATTTGATGACCAATGGCATGCATCAGATGCGTTTTTCCCAGACCTACGCCGCCGTACATGAAGAATGGGTTATAGACCATTCCCGGTGATTCGGCGACAGCTAATGCTGCTGCATGCGCAAAGCGGTTGGAATTACCGGTTACAAAAGTATCAAAAGTATATTTTGAGTTTAAAGAAGAGTCATCGCCCGGCGCAATTTTTCCCAGTACATCGCGAGAAGAAGAGTCTGATGAAACAGAAGATTTTTCTTCTGTTTCTACCAGTACCGTTTGTATCGGGGTTTCTGCTGTAGGAGCATTAATTGTATTTGTATCAGCGGCAACCGCTTTTTGGTTGAGGCTGAGCAATTCAATATCCATTTCATGCTGTGTTACGGCTAAAATAGCATCTTTGATAAAAGGAATATAACGGGTTTCAATCCATTCTTTGTAAAAATTGTTTGGTGTTCCTAGTCTGAGCACAGTGTCTGTCAATTCCAGCGGCGTAATCGGTGCAAGCCATTGTTTACAAGCAGCTTCAGATAAAGTTTCCCGCAGCTGAGCAACTATTTGTTCCCAAACTGCCTGTAATTGTGTCTGTTCCATTTTTTTAAAATCCTTTCTAAAATGCAAATATAAAATTAGTTATCCACTTTTTTATGCACAGCTGTGGATAACTTATTCATCGTCTAACGAAATTTGGACTTTATGCGGTGAATGATTGGAAAAAATTCTCTAAATATAGGAAAATAAAAACGTTTTCTTTGTGTCCGATCTAAGCAATCATAAACTATATTATCAAAATCACAAAAAGTTATCAACAACTTTTAGGGGATTAATGCCAAAAAAACTATATTTTATCCACATTGTCCCGGGGATAAAACAATGCAAAAATCTTGACACTCCGCCCTTGGTAGTCTATAATTCTGTATAGTTAAAATTTGTGCTTACTGTGCAGGATTGATTTTGACTAAGATTCTTTTTTATATAAGGAGGTGTCGGATATGAAGCAGACTTATCAGCCGAATAAGCATTGGAAAAAAGTTACGCATGGCTTCCGTGAACGTATGAAGACCAAAGGCGGTCGTCTTGTTTTAAAGAGCAGACGCGTAAAGGGCAGAAAAAAATTGTCGGCTTAATTTTAGGTCACTACGGTGACCTATTTTTTCCATCTCGTGAAAATGAGGATTTTATTCTATGTTGAAGCTACCGAAGCGAAGAATTCTGCGGCACAATCAAATGTTTCAGAAAGTTTATCGGTACGGCCGTTCCTTTGCGAATCGGTATTTAGTGCTGTACGTCTTCACAGCAACCGGGCTGGAAGATAGGGCTGGCTTTGCTGCCGGCAAAAAACTGGGAAATGCAGTGACGCGCAACCGGGTGAAACGACTGCTTCGTGAGAGCTATCGTCTGCATCAGTTTCTGGTGCGGGACAATATATGGCTTTTGCTTGTTGGACGCAAACCTGCCGTTGGCGTCAAGCGCCCAGTGATAGAACAGGCTTTTCTCAATTTGGGAAGGAAAGCCAGGATTTTTCGGCAAGAGGCGAATTGAAGGATGATAAAAAGGCTGTTTTTGTTTTTGATACAGTTTTATCGTTTGTTTTTATCTCCGTTAAAACCGCCGTCCTGCCGTTATATTCCGACTTGTTCGGAGTATGCGATGATTGCAATTGAAAAGTACGGAGCGATCAAGGGAAGCTGGATGGCAATAAAGCGTATTTTACGTTGTCATCCGTTTCATAAAGGCGGTTATGATCCGGTTCCATAATATAAAGCATATATTTGTTGAATTTCAGTAGGATGTGATGATTTGGATTTTTTGTGGTCATTGTTTGAACCGGTCGTGTTTTTGGTAAAAGATGTTATCCGCTTTTTTTATCATATGACCGGGGTAATTGGTTTTGAAAATTATGGTCTGGCGATTATTTTATTGACAATTGTGGTTAAGGCGCTGCTTTATCCTTTAACGGTCAAGCAAGTAAAATCGATGAAGTCCATGCAGGATCTGCAGCCAAAGATGAAAAAACTGCAGGAGAAATATAAAAGTAATCCGCAGCTGATGCAGCAGGAGTTAGGCAAGCTGTATAAGGAGGCGGGCGTAAATCCGATGGCGGGGTGTCTGCCGCTGGTGGTTCAGATGCCAATTTTAATGGCCATGTTTTATGCTTTGCGCGATACTACTTATCAGGGAGATCCTTCTTTTCTCTGGCTGCCGACTTTGTCGGAGCCGGATCCGTATTATATTCTGCCGATCCTTTCTGCGCTTACTACTTTTTTAACGCAAAAGCAGACGACTTCAGAAATGAATCAGCAAATGAAGATCATGATGTTTATCATGCCTTTATTTATTGGCTGGATGAGCATGAATTTTGCTTCCGGGCTGGTAGTTTACTGGGTCACGATGAATATTGTGCAGATTTTCCAGCAGTGGTGGATGTATCGCGGCGAAGAGAAGCCCAAGGATAAGGCGAAAAAGAAAGCGAAAAAGGAGGCTGTCTGAGCTATGGCAGAGAGCATCGAAAAGACAGGCAAAACAGTTGAGGAAGCCTGCCAGGCAGCTTTGGCTGCATTAGGCCTTTCTGATGATCGTGTTACTTTTGAAGTTCTTGAGGAACCAACGAAGGGGTTTTTTGGTCTGATCGGCGCTAGAGCGGCGAAAATCAGGGCAACGGTGAAAGAAATACCTATGGCACCGCCGTTGGAGCCAGTCGTAGTTTCTGCGCTGCCGCTGGAAAAGGCAGAACATTTTCTTCAACAAATTTTTGCAGCGATGCATCTGGATGTTAAAATGGAACAACGGGATACGGATGATGGTCATGTGTTTAATTTGATTGGTGAGAATCTCGGTATTCTGATTGGCAAACATGGACAGACTTTGGATGCACTGCAATATTTAGCTAACCTTACAGCGAATCATGGCCTTCTGGAAGCGCGCGTGCGAATTATTCTCGATGTGGAAGATTATCGCAGCCGCAGAGAAGAAACTTTGCGGCATCTGGCTTTTCGTTTAGCGGACAAGGTCAGACATACAGGAGAAAAGATTATGCTGGAACCAATGAATCGCCATGAGCGTAAGATTATTCATATGGCTTTGCAGGATAATTATAAAGTTACAACTTACAGTGCCGGTGATGAACCATATCGTAAAGTCGTTATTGAGCCGCGTCATAATAAAGAATAGACAGCGGGTGCTTACGGTTATAGATCGTCTAATGGATTGCGAGAGAACTGTGAAAGAGCTGTCTCATATTGAGGCAGTTCTTTATTTTTTTAGGGGTGAAAATATGCAGCAGGCAGAAACAATCAGTGCCATTGCTACCGCCCGGGGCGAAGGCGGTATTGGCATTATCCGCCTTTCCGGCGAGGGAGCGGTCCGAATCGCAGAAATGGTTTTTAAATCGCAGCGGGGAATACCACTGGCGAAGTTAGTTTCTTATCAGGCCGCTTATGGGCGGATTGTAAATTCGCAGGGTGAAGTCATTGATGAAGCGATTTGTCTGGTGATGCGGGCGCCTTATTCTTATACCAGGGAAGATGTGGTTGAGCTGCAGTGCCATGGCGGCAGTATGCCGCTGCGTGAAACTTTGGAACTGACCTGGAAATATGGCGCTCGTCCCGCCGAGGCGGGAGAGTTTACCAAGCGGGCTTTTTTAAACGGGCGGCTTGATCTCAGTCAGGCAGAGGCGGTCATGGATGTGATTCAGGCGAAAACGACGGCCTCATTACGGGTAGCTTCCGGTCATTTGACCGGGAAGTTATCGGAAAAAATTAAGAGTCTTCGTCAGGATATTTTGGAAATGATCGCGCATCTGGAAGCAACGATTGATTTTCCGGAGGATGATATTGACGATGTGGTGATCAGCGATGTATCATATCGGGTGAATAGGCTGCGGACAGCTGTCGGGCAGCTTTTGCAGACGGCGCATGCGGGGCGCATTTTGCGGGATGGACTGGAAACGGCTATTATCGGCAAACCGAATGTTGGAAAATCGAGTTTATTAAATTCCTTGCTGCAGGAAGAAAGAGCCATTGTAACGGCTATTCCGGGTACGACCCGCGATAGCATTGAGGAATATGCCGATGTGGGCGGCGTGCCGCTGCGTATTATTGATACGGCCGGCATACGCAGTACCGAGGATATGGTGGAAAAAATGGGCGTGGCAAAAGCGAGGGCTTATGTGGAACAGGCAGCTTTGGTGCTGGCTTTATTTGATTCATCGGCATCTCTGACGCCGGAAGATAAGGAAGTTTTGAAATTAATCCGCTCAAAGGATGTATTAGTGTTGCTGACAAAGGCTGATTTGCCGTGCCGCGTTTCACTGGAGGCGCTGCAGCAATCTTTTGCGGCGGAAGATATTTTGATGATTTCAACCTTGACTGGGAAAGGTATGGAGGAACTGACGGCAGCAATTGTGCGGAAAGTATACGGCGGAAAAGCGCAAAGTCAGGAAGGACTTTTTGTCAGTAACGCCCGGGAAGCGGAAATTTTGCGTCAGACTTCCGTTTGTCTCGATGCGGTGCAGAAAACTATAGCGTGTGGTATGAGTGCGGATTTTATTGTGATTGATTTGCGGTCTGCGTGGGAAAAACTGGGCGAAATTACCGGCGAAACGGTCGGTGATGATATTGTGGATCAGATCTTCCGGCAGTTTTGCATCGGGAAATAAGATAAAGGCGCAGAGGGGGATATAAGAATTGTTTGTTGCTGGAGAATATGATGTCATTGTAATTGGCGCTGGTCATGCCGGCGTGGAAGCTGCTTTGGCGGCTGCGCGTATCGGCTGCCGCACGCTGCTGGCGACATTGAGTATGGATAATATCGCTTTGATGCCGTGCAATCCATCGGTTGGCGGTCCCGGAAAAGGGCATCTGGTGCGGGAATTGGATGCATTGGGCGGAGAAATGGGAATCAATGCGGATAAAACCTGCATTCAGTTTCGTTTGCTGAATACAGGTAAAGGACCGGCGGTTCATGCGCTGCGGGCGCAGGCTGATAAGAAGCTGTATCAGTTTACCATGAAGGAAACATGTGAGCGGCAGGCACATCTTGATGTGAAGCAGCTGCTGGTGGATGATCTGCTGATTGAAAACGGCGCTGTCCGGGGTGTGACGATTGAAACCGGGGAAACCTATCTTTGCCGGACAGCGGTGCTGGCGACCGGGACCTATCTTCGTGGGCGTATCATTATTGGTGAGACGACTTATACCAGCGGACCGAACGGGCAGCGGGCCGCTTTGAAACTTTCTGATTCGCTGCGTCAGGCAGGCATTCGGCTAATGCGTTTTAAAACGGGAACGCCGGCCAGAGTGGATGCCCGTTCACTGGATTATGATAAGATGGAGATTCAGCCGGGCGATGAGGAAGCGCGCAATTTTTCTTTTATGAGCGATGAAGTTACGCGGGAACAAATACCGTGCTGGCTTACCTATACGAATGAAGCTACGCATAAGATTTTGCGCGACAATATCAGCCGTGCGCCGATGGCCAATGGAATCATTGAAGGCATAGGACCGCGCTATTGTCCGTCGATTGAAACCAAGATCATGCGTTTTCCGGATAAAGCGGCGCATCAGCTTTTTTTAGAACCGGAAGGCTTGCATACTAATGAAGTGTATGTGCAGGGGATGTCAACAAGCATGCCGATGGATGTGCAGCTGGCATTTTTGCATACGATTCCGGGACTGGAACATTGCCATGTCATGCGGGCAGGTTATGCGATTGAATATGATTGTATTGATCCGCTGCAGCTTAAACCGACATTGGAATTTAAAACCATTCAGGGGTTTTTCTCTGCCGGACAGGCCAATGGTACTTCTGGTTATGAAGAAGCGGCAGCGCAGGGAATTATTGCCGGCATTAATGCGGCGATGCTGGTTCGGGGAGAAGAACCTTTGGTGCTCAAGCGTTCCGAAGCTTATATCGGTGTTCTGATTGATGATTTGGTCACGAAGGGAACGCAGGAACCTTATCGTATTATGACTTCACGCGCGGAATATCGATTGCTGCTGCGGCAGGATAACGCTGATTTGCGGCTGACGGAATATGGCCGGCGCGTGGAATTGGTTTCGGACGCCCGTTATGCCCGGTTTCAGGCAAAAAAGAAAGAAATAGAACAGGCGATGCATGTTTTGCGGCAGACGTTTCTGACGCCGAATGCAGAGACCCAGCAAAAATTGTCGGCTGTTTCCACGGGCGAAATTCATACGGTGACGACATTGTTTGATCTGTTGCGGCGGCCGGAAGTCAAGTATGCTTCCTTGCAGCCGGTGTTTGGTTTACCTATTCTTTCTCGTGCGGCTGAGCAGCAAATAGATATTTCTATTACGTATGATGGGTATATTAAAAAACAGCAGGATCAAGTGGATCGCATGGAGAAACTTGAGATAAAAATATTGCCGGAGACTATTGATTATCGGCAGATCCCTAGTTTGCGCGATGAGGCAAGAGAAAAGTTGATGAAGATACGGCCGCGTTCCGTGGGCCAGGCAGGCAGAATATCCGGGGTTTCCCCGGCTGATATTTCTGTACTGCTGGTTTATCTGGAACAACAGCGCCGTCAGAAGGAGGCTGCACATGAGCTTTCGTGATGAGATGGGGCAGGCAGCTGGGGCCTATGGTATTTCTTTATCAGAGCGTCAGTTGGAGCAATTTGAACAATATTTTGTTTTACTGATGGACTGGAACCAGAAAATGAATCTGACGGCGATTACAGAGCCGCATGAAGTGGCGGTTAAACATATGATTGATTCCTTGAGCGTTTATGATGCCGCGCTTTTTCCTGTTGGTCTGCGTTTGATTGATGTGGGTACGGGCGCGGGTTTCCCGGGAATTCCGCTAAAAATTCTGCGGCCGGACCTGCGGTTGACTTTATTGGATTCTCTCAATAAAAGAGTGCGTTTTTTGGAAACGGTTGTACAGGCGCTGGGCTTTACGGATGTAGCTTGCATTCATGCCCGGGCGGAAGAAGCTGCCCGGCAGAAAATCTACCGGGAACAGTTTGATATGGCGGTTTCAAGAGCGGTAGCCCGTTTGCCCGTGTTGGCCGAGTATACGCTGCCTTTTGTAAAACCCAGCGGTATTTTTGCGGCGATGAAGGGAATGAAATATCAGGAAGAAGCGGATGCGGCAATGCATGCGATTCGTGTTCTGGGTGGTGGAGCCATGCGGTTGGTGCCGGTAAAACTTCCTGAATTGGAAGATGTCCGGGCGGTTATTTATATTGAAAAAAAGGGGAGAACGCCGGCAGCTTATCCGCGGAAAGCCGGTATCCCGGAAAAAAATCCTTTGTAAAAGCGGCAAAAATTTTCGGATAAGAAGAACCATTGTTTTTCCAGGAAAAGTACGTCATAATAAAGAAAAGAATGGGAAGGCGAGGGATATACATGGTTAAAAAAATGCTTTTTAGCGGTATACTGAGTTTGTTTCTGCTGCAGAGCATAACCGTATTGCCGGTTGTTCTGGCGGCGGAACCATCGGTGGAAACGCCTGCGGATGCAGGGGGGAAGCCGTTGGGCAGTGAGGGAGCTAAAAAAGAAAAAAAGGGGCTGCCCAGCTCTCGTTTTATGAAAATTTTATTTGATTCGACGTACACATATTATATGGATACGGAAAATGTACGCTGGATTATTTGTCCGCATACGAACAATGAACAGATTGTTGATGTCTGGATCAAGATGGTTCCTGATAGTGATGCATTGGATGCGGGAAGTAATTATACGTATCCGGCGAAATATTATTTGGAACATTATTATATTCGTCCTTCCGCGCAGCAGATTCAATTTTTATGTGAACTAGAGGTCACTGGGCGTCCAGATAATAATATTCAGGAGCGTGCATATAGCGCTGGTAATTGGGAAAATCTGGTACCAGGCAGTGTAGAGGACAGCATTTATCATGCCGTTCTCGAAAATATCAAGAATTTGCCGGCTGTACCAAAAAAAGATACCTCCGGTACGCTTTCAGATATGGTGGATGAATATTTGAGAATTTCTTTATAAGCATAAGTTATCCACCGTATGTGCATAAAATAGGGGAAAAGTGGATAAAACTGTTGATAACTATTGGAAATAAAAATAGTTATCAACAGTTTTTAGTAATATAACTTAGGTACAGAAAAATTCGGTTGGTTATTCACTTGTGGATAACCTGCGATAAGATAAAAAAAGACTGCTGCACG
>DCFR01000033.1:0-33946 GCA_002319815.1 Megamonas sp. UBA1799 | reverse complement strand
CGTGCAGCAGTCTTTTTTTATCTTAATGATGGAATAAGCGAATGCCGGTCATAGCCATAGTCATTCCATATTTATCACAGGTTTCAATGACATTATCATCACGAATCGAACCGCCCGTCTGCGCAATGTAAGTGACGCCGCTTTTATGCGCGCGTTCAATATTATCGCCAAAGGGGAAGAAAGCATCGGAGCCAAGACAAATGCCATGGATATTTTGCAGCCAGGCAATTTTTTCTTCCTTGGTAAATACCGCAGGTTTTTCCGTAAATACGCGCTGCCAGTTGTCATCCTGAAGAAGATCCATATATTCATCGGATATATAGACATCAATCGCATTGTCACGGTCCGGACGACGGACATCTTCCCGGAATGGGAGGGAAAGGACCTGCGGACTTTGGCGTAAATGCCAGTTATCTGCTTTGCTGCCGGCCAACCGGGTACAATGTACCCGGGACTGCTGCCCAGCGCCGATACCGATTGCCTGTCCGTTGCTGGTGTAGCAAACCGAATTTGATTGGGTGTATTTCAGGGTAATGAGAGCAATTAAAAGATCTCGTTTCGCTTCTAATGTCATGGTTTTGTTCTTTGTCGGAATTTTGTTCAGACAGTCGGCAGTAATGGCGATATCATTGCGTTTTTGTTCAAACCAGACGCCAAAAACTTGTTTTCGTTCCAAAGCCTCCGGCACATAATCCGGATCCATCTGGAGAATCAGATAGTTGCCCTTGCGTTTTGTTTTTAATATTTCCAGCGCGGCGGCTGAGTAAGAGGGGGCGATAATGCCGTCGGATACTTCGCGTTTGAGAAAAGAAGCTGTCTGTGCGTCGCATTCATCGGACAAAGCCACAAAATCACCATAGGATGACATGCGGTCAGCACCGCGGGCGCGTATATAGGCGGTGGCGATCGGCGATAATTGAATGCCCTCGACAAAGTATACTTGCTGGAGAATATCGGTGAGCGGGACAGCTACAGCGGCTCCGGCAGGACTTACGTGCTTAAATGAAGCAGCTGCCGGCAGGTCGGTGGCTGCTTTTAATTCACGCACCAACTGCCAGCTGTTCATTGCATCGAGCAGATTAATATATCCTGGTTTGCCATTTAATACTTTGAAAGGCAGCTCTCCTTTTTTCATAAAAACCTTTGCTGGTTTTTGATTGGGATTACAGCCATATTTTAATTCAAGTTCGTCCATTATAGATCTCCTTTAGTTTTATTGTTATTAAAAAAGCCCACACGTATTCCAGGCATTGCCCAGACGGTCGGCTTTTATCACTGTACTTCGTGTGGTCATTTCCACTTCCGTCGGTTGTACAGCGTATGTTTTCAATGTAACATTCTCTGTTGGATTTGTCAAGAAAATAGGCCGGATATGGATGGAGAATTTAGGAGGATTTTTTTCGATTATAGCGAAATGATATAATATATGTATTAGAAAACAAGCAAGTTGCTGATAGATTGGAACAGGAGGCATGGCGATGTTAAAACGGATTGCAGTAATGACCAGCGGTGGGGATAGTCCGGGAATGAATGCCGCGATTCGGGCAGTTGTTCGGACAGCGATTTTTGAAAATGTCCGGGTCTGGGGAATTAACAATGGCTATCAAGGCATGCTGGCCGATGATATGTTTGAGATGGAGTCCAGAAATGTTTCGGATATTATCCAGCGCGGCGGTACTTTTTTGGGAACGGCCCGCTGTCCTGAGTTTGAAACGCCGGAAGGCCGGGCTCAAGGCTATGAACATTTGGCGCAGCGCGGTATTCAGGGCCTGATGGTGATTGGCGGCGACGGCAGTCTGCGCGGTGCGCAAAAGCTCGGGCAGGAATACGGGATTCCTATTGTTGGTCTTCCGGGAACGATTGACAATGATGTCTGGGGCACGGATTATACCATTGGTTCAGATACGGCGGCTAATACGATTATTGATGCTATTAATAAATTAAGAGATACGGCATCGGCGCACCGGCGCATAGCAATTCTGGAAGTTATGGGGCATCATTGCGGCTGGTTGGCAATGATTGCCGGTATTTCCGGTGGAGCTGAATATACGCTGGTTCCAGAAGAAAAATACGACTTGGATCAAATTTGTCAGGAGATCCATCAGGATTATGAAACGGGTAAAAAACGGTATATTTTGATTGTTATTTCGGAAGGCGCCGGCAGCGGCGTAGACGTTGGAAAATATATAGAAGATAAAACCGGCATTGAAACCCGGGTATCTGTTCTGGGACATATTCAGCGCGGCGGATCGCCAAGTGTCATTGACCGGGTCAAGGCCAGTCAGTTGGGAGAGCAGGCCTCTCTGGCGCTGATTTCCGGGTTGTCTGATATTGTCTTTGGTTATGACCGGGGCGAGGTAGTCAGCATTCATTTGGAAGATGCCGTAAATAATAAAAAACAGCTGGATCCGGAGTACATGCGGCTGGCACGGGTGCTGTCCTAAGCAATAAAATGTTTCACGTGAAACATTTAAAAACAGACCGGAGAATCTTTTTGGTTAAGATTCTTCGGTCTGTTTTTATCGTTTATCTGTATAAGAGTGTTTATTTTTTTCCAATGAGGTGACGGGCTAGTTTTACTGCCGCGACTCCATCCGGCGCATAAGCATCTGCGCCGGCATCGTCGGCATATTCCTGCGTGACGGCAGCGCCGCCGACCATCACTTTGGCATTACTGCCGGCTTCTTTTAAAGCTTGTATGACATGATCAATTTGCGTCATGGTAGTCGTCATCAACGCGCAAAGTCCGACAATATCCGCCTGATTTTCGATAGCGGCTTTTACAATGGCGCTGCTGTCAATATCCTTTCCCAAATCAATCAGAGCAAAGCCGCTGTTTGCCAAAAGTGCGGCGACAATATTTTTCCCCAAGTCATGGACATCTCCCTTGACTGTCGCAATTACAACTGTGCCAAGTTTGGCCGTTTCTTGTGCAGGCAAAAGTTCCTTTATTTTCAGAAAAGCAGTTCGCATGGCTTCTGCTGACAGTAAAACCTGTGGCAGAAAAACCCGGCCGGCGCCAAAGTCAATGCCGATTTCATTCATAGCCGCAGTCAACGCTTTTTCGGTAATGGTATTGGTGTCGTTGCCTTCGGCAATAGCCTGACTGACCAGATTTTCAATGCGTTCTTTTTCACCGTCAATAACGGCGGCTTTAATAGCCGCTAGTGTATCCATTGTTGAAGGTTCCGCCACTGCAGCCTGCTTCGGTACTTTCAGATTGCTTTCCATCCGGCTGTAGGAGCGGCCATTAGGGTCCTTGCCTAGCAGTGCGGCTCCGGCTGCCAAAGTGTTTTTCATCATTTCATCGTAAGGGTTGATGATCGGCGCATCAAGGCCGGCTGCCAGACACATAGCAAAAAAAGTGCTGTTAATCAGCGGTCGGTTGGGCAACCCATAGGAAATATTACTGAGGCCCATAGTGGTCGGATAACCAAATTCTCGGCGGTACAGCTGTAGGGTGCGAAGTGTTTCCCGACAGGCTTTTTCATCGGCGGCAACGGTCATCACTAAACCGTCCAATAAAAAGTCTCCCGCTTTCAGCCCATAATTCTTTGCCGCCTCCACAATCCTGCGTACGGCATCCACGCGTTTTTCAGCCGTGTCGGGGACTCCTTCTGCGGTAATCGGTAAACAGAGGATGGCGGCGCCATATTTCCGGGCTAATGGCAGGAAAGTTTTCAGACGCTCCGGTTCGGCACTGACAGAGTTGATTAAAGCGCGTCCCGGATAGGCGCGCAGTCCGGCTTCCAATGCGGCAGCATCACTGGTATCAATGACCAGCGGCGCCGCAGTGATTTGGGCAATTTCTGTAACGGCTCTTTTCATTGCCTGCGCTTGGTCGATGCCGGCAATGCCCATATTGACATCCAATAAGGCAGCGCCAGCTTTTATCTGGTCAATCGCTTCTTTTTTTACCGACAGCAGGGAACCCTCTTTAATTTCCGCGGCTAATTTTTTGCGGCCGGTTGGATTGATGCGTTCACCGATCCATACGGTTGGTAAGGCCGCGTCAATCATCACGGTCTGACTGCGGCTGGTAAGTTTGAGCTGCGGCAAAGGTTTTTTACGCGGTGGTTCGGAACAATTTTGAGCGGTCCTTGCAATCGCCTGGATGTGTTCCGGGGTCGTACCGCAGCAGCCGCCAATATAAGAAGCGCCGGCTTCAATCAGCGCCGGAGTCCAGCGGGCAAAATCTTTCGGCGTCATGGGAAATACAGTCTGCCCATTGATGAATTTCGGCATACCGGCATTGGGCTGGACACTGATTGGTTTATCCGTATTGTCGGCTAATATTTTTACAATTGGAACTAATTGTTCCGGGCCCAGCGAACAATTGACGCCGATGATGTCGGCCCCCAAAGCATCAAGCGTAATGGCTGCGGTTTGCGGGTCCGTTCCGGTGACGGTGCGGTTGTCTTCACTATAAGACAGTTGGCAAATGACCGGAATGGAGGAGGCCGCTTTGGCGGCCAGCAGAGCGGCGCGCATTTCTTGTAAATCAATAGAAGTTTCTATAATAATGTAATCTGCACCGGCGGCGGCCAATGCTTTTGCCTGTGCATAATAGGTTTGATAAGCTTCTTCAAAATCGAGATCTCCCAGCGGCTGGATAAATTGTCCGGTCGGGCCCATGGAACCAGCGACTTTTGCTTTTCCCTGCGCGGCTTTTTTGGCAGCCGCAACGCCGGCTGTATTAATTTCTGCCATGCGGTCTGCCAGACCATAATGAGCCAGCTTTAAGGCGCTGGCGCCAAAGGTATTGGTTTCAAGAATCATTGCGCCAGCTTCTACATAAGCGCGATGCACGGATTGAATGATTTCCGGTTGTTCGATATTAATGAGTTCCGGGCAGGCGCCAGGTTTCAGACCAGCGTTCTGCAGCATAGTGCCAATGGCACCATCAAAGATATGAATCATATAAAAGCTCCTTTGCCTGTTTTCTTAGTGATTAAGTATACTTTATTCAATCTCCGGATGCAAGGGGGCTGTTTAGTTTTTACGGGAGATACAGTCTGTCTTATCACAGGCAGCACAGTCATGCGGTAAATGAACGATTGGCGTTTCATTGTTTTCCCGTACCAATCCGATGATTGCGGTAATGGACTTGCGCGGATACAGCATAAGCGATTCAGTAAGTGATATGCCGATGTTGGGGGCATCGCTCAGGCGCAGCATTTCCGGTTGCGCATCAAGGCCCCAATCCCCATAGCCGGGGCTAAAACGCCAGCGCATAGTATAGCCTTTGGCACTAATCTGCGCTTGGATAGCTTTTTCAATTGCATCAGCAATTTGTTCCACGGCAGTGGTCGCAGCAGCGTCAAGTAAGACAGAATAAGCATAGCGTCCTTCAGAAAAGTGACGCGTAACCGCTTTTTCTATTGTTTCGCCTACAGTAGCTGCCAAAATAATGACTTTTTCGGCTCGATTAAGATGAGCGGTGATTTTGCTTCCTTTGATTTGAAATGGTTTTTCATTTTGCACTATATGAGTTTTGCTGTCATATTCATAAATATTCCATATCCCATGCGGTTCAGCCAACAGGAGAGCTTCTTCACAGGCGGCGTCAATAGCTTGCTCGTCAAATTTTGCTGTCATCAGTCCAGCATAACGGCGGGCTTCTTTGTGGTCAATTGTTAATAATGGTGCATTATAGATTGGCATCATTCAGGCTCCTTTCGGGCAACTGATTGTTGCACGTGCAACAATCTATCAGAAAATGTTTTTTATCCGTATGACAAACTTGCGTTCATGCGCCTGCCCTTGCAGACAGTGCATAAAAGTAAGTTTGTCTCTGGAGTAAATGCGGCTGCAGTTCAGGCGCATTTTAAATAACGTCTGAATTAAGTCTTTATTTATTGTATCATACCTGCTGGAAGCTTATGGTACTATTTTGTTACTTGACGGTTTTTTATAGAATTTTCTTTTCTTATTATCAAAACTTTTATAAGATTTTTAGGTTCTTTTCTTTACGAGCTCTTTATCTATGCAAGAACATTCGTTATAATAGAAGAATGTTTAAATATTTTTTGACGGAAGGAATAAAAGTTCAAACGGTTGTTAAAAGAACGAACGAAAGATGGTGAGCGTATTTTGGCAAAGATTATTGCCATTGCTAATCAAAAAGGCGGCGTAGGCAAGACTACTACAGCAGTGAATCTGGCAGCTTGTATGGCAGCTGTCGGTAAAAAGCTGCTGCTGATCGATTTTGATCCACAGGGAAATGCTACCAGCGGCTGCGGCGTTGATAAATCAGCGCTGGAGATGACGGTATATCATGTGATTATTAATGGAACGGATATTCATGATGTCATTCGAAACACGGATTATAAGATGGATTTGTTGCCGGCTAATCTTGATCTGGCTGGAGCGGAGCTTGAACTTGTCGCGGCAGTAGCCAGAGAAATGCGCTTGAAACGTGCGTTGGATTCCGTGCGTACAGAATATGATTATATTATTATTGACTGCCCCCCGTCTTTAGGATTGCTTACACTGAATGCTCTGACGGCAGCTGATACGGTTTTGATGCCAATTCAATGTGAGTTCTATGCGTTGGAAGGAGTTTCTCAGCTGATGAATACGGTGCAGCTGGTGCAGCAAAATCTGAATCCGGAACTAAAAATTGAAGGTGTATTACTTACGATGTATAATTCTCGCACCAAATTGTCCGAACAGGTCGCAGCCGAAGTCCGGACCTATTTTAAGGAACAGGCATATCAGACGATGATACCGCGTACAGTAAGGTTGAGTGAAGCACCTTCTTATGGTATGCCGATTATTGCCTATGACGGCGGCTCTAAAGGAGCGGAGGTTTATATGCAGCTGGCAAAGGAGGTTTTGTCTCGTGAATAAGGCGTCACACGGTTTGGGGCGGGGATTGGATGCGCTGATTAAAACGACGGCCGTTGAAAAAAAAGCAGACGGGCAGATTGAGGATTTGCCGCTCGATCATATTCGGGCGAATGAACATCAACCGCGTACGGCTTTTGATGAAACAGCTTTGCAGGAACTTAGCAATTCTGTTCGGCAATACGGCGTATTGCAGCCGGTACTGGTTCGTCGGGTGGAAAAAGGGTACGAATTGATTGCCGGCGAACGACGTTTTCGTGCCGCTGGCCTGGCTGGTTTGAAAAAAATACCTGCTATCGTTTGTAATTATGATGCGGCGCAGGTAACGGAAGTTGCGCTTATTGAAAATTTGCAGAGGCAGGATCTCAATGCGATTGAAGAAGCAAAGGCTTATGCGCATTTGTTGGCTGATTTTGGCCAGACGCAGGAAAGTTTGTCCAAAAAAGTCGGACGCAGCCGTTCTCATATAGCAAATTTTTTGCGGCTGCTCAATTTACCGGAAAAAATTCAGCAGCATCTGGTTGACGGCACGCTTCTTATGGGACAGGCTAAGCCCTTGTTGGCGCTGTCTTTGCCGGCTTTACAGCTGACGGCTGCGGAGTATATTATCGAGCATCAACTATCGGCCCGACGCGTAGAAGATTTGGTGAAGCGGCTGCAAAAAAATCCGGCCCTATTGAATAAAAAAGAAACGGCAAGCGAGGAAAAACCACGGGAACTTTTTGTAGCGGAGGCTGAAGATCGCCTGAAGATGCTTTTCGGCACGCGGGTAAAAATTTATCCAGGCAAAAAGAAAAGCCGGATTGAGATTGAGTATTATACGCCGGAAGATCTGGATCGGATTATTGAGACGCTTACCGTTAAACGACAAGAACTGGTCGCGCAGAAAAAGGATATTCTGCGGCAGGTGTCACAAAAATTTACCGTTTAAACTTTCGATTGTTGCACGTGAAACAATCACAAAAAAATGCTGAATTTTTTAGATGCTTTATGATACAATAAAACAAAATTGTTATTGTTGATGGAGGAATGTTTTTGGTGAATGGCTCGCTGGTTAATTTTTTGGCCATTATCGCCGGCGCTGGTCTGGGAATGCTGCTTCGGCTGGGAATTTCAGCGAGCTGCAAGCAAACCATCATGCAGGCAATGGGGTTGGCTGTTCTGATGATTGGCATTAAAATGGCACTTACCAGCCAGAACAGTCTGATTGTCGTCGTCAGTTTGGCGGCGGGGGCTGTATTGGGTGAAATGGCGGATTTGGAAGGCCGGCTGGAAAAATTTGGCTATTGGCTAACCGAAAAAGCCGGCGCTCGTTTTGGCGACATTGGTAAGGGGCTGGTGACCGCATCGCTGGTATATTGTATAGGAGCCATGGCTATTGTGGGCAGTATTCAGGAAGGACTGACCGGAGACGCGTCTATCCTTTATGCCAAATCTTTGATCGATGGCATAATTTCCGTGATTTTTGCGGCTTCGATGGGAATCGGCGTTATGCTGGCAGCAGTGCCGGTACTGTTATATCAAGGTGCGATTACGCTGGCGGCGGTCAGTCTGCAGGCGTTTATGAGTGAGGCAATGCTGCAGGAAATCAGCGGGACGGGCGGCGTTTTGATTGTTGCTATTGCACTTAACATGCTTAAGATTGTGCCGATCAAGCTGGCGAATCTGCTTCCCAGTTTACCGTTGGCGGTTTTGTTGGTATGGCTGGGATGGTTGTAGGGGTAAAGAAAAAGGAGGACTAGGCTTTTCATGGATAATGCAGAAATTATGAAGTTTATGATGTCAAATTTGCTCTATATTGTTGGCGGTATGGGTGTTTTGGTCGTTATCATGTATGTTATTATTATTAATTTATATATGAACATTTCGTATTTGAAAAAACGTTATAGCCAGATGATGACCGGTGAACAAAATGGAGCTACTTTTGAACAGATGCTGATGGATCATATTACAGAAACGCGGGGCGTTGCCGAAGCAAATGCAAAATTACGAGCGGAAAATCAAAGAATTGACGCTTTACTGCAGCAGGCGATCACCCGGGTTGGCGTCGTGCGGTTTAGAGCCTTTCAGGATATGGGCAGCGATCTAAGTTATGCTGTTGCTTTACTGGACAGCCATAATAACGGCGTAGTGCTTTCTAGTATTTTTGGCCGGGAGGATTCCCGCAGTTATGTGAAGCCGATTGAGGAAGGGCACTCTACTTATACTTTAACGGAGGAAGAGGAACAGGCTTTACAAAAGGCTCTGCAGGGACATGGTTGATATTTTGTATAAATAGGAGAAAAGGGAATACTGTTCAAAAAAATGGACCTGTGGTATAATAAAGGACGCATGGGTTCATTATTTTTGCCGTTTTGGTGAATGAATGTGCTTGTCCAGGGAGGAGAGAGACGCCGTGGGCTTTTTATGGCGTTTGTAAGATTAGTTAGGATGAAGTTTGGAGGCTTTTTCTTGGAAAGACAGGATAAACAAGAGGATCGCCGCGAGTATACGATTAAGATTATTCCGCATCAAGGAGAAACAGTACATAGCTTTCGGTTGCCAATCCGTATTTTAAAATACAGTGCCGCATCGCTTTGTGCCGGCGCTTTGTTGTTTGTTGGAGCTTTTAGTTATGCTGCTTATGGGACATTCGCTGCGAAAAACGATGAGTCGGAAATGGGTGAACTGCGGCAGGTAAATAATTTGCAGCAGGAGCAGCTGCTGCAGTTGTCGAAAAAGGCTAATGCGCTGCAGGATGAAATGGATCAGCTGAGTCAGGTAGAAAATGAGCTGCGGCAGCTTTCGGGGACAGAGACGGCGCCGGCGGGCAATGGCGATGCTGACGGGAATCCCGGCGCAGACGGCAAACATGATGGTCAGGGCGGCCCTTGGATTAAGCCGGATGTAAAAAATGTCAGTGAAGTGCTGAATTCCATTGAAAAACGGGTAGCAGACAGCCGGACCAATCTGGAGCAGATCCGGACGGCGATTAAGGAACAGCAGCAGCTCATTGCGTATCAAAACAGTGTCAATGCGGCAATTCCGTCTATTTGGCCAGCTAAGGGGGATGTGAGTTCGCCTTATGGATTACGCTGGGGCGGATCTGATTTTCATCCCGGTATTGATATTGCCAATGATTACGGCACGCCGATTGTGGCTACAGCGGACGGCGTGGTTACTACTGCCGGCTGGAATTCCGGCGGCTATGGGAATATGGTTGACATCGATCATGGCAATGGAATTATGACGCGTTATGGCCACGCGCAGCAGGTAATTGTCAGCGCGGGGCAGCGGGTGCAAAAAGGCCAGGTCATTGCCTATATGGGCAGTACCGGCTTTAGTACGGGGCCGCATGTACATTATGAAATTCATGTGAATGGCCAGGTGGTCAACCCCGTGAAATATTTATAAGACTTGACGGCAGGAATGCGGCGCGAAAAATAGGGTTTTCCTTTCTGAAAGTCAGGAACGAGAAAAGAGGGACACTATGTTTGATAGTATGAGAAAACGTGTGGATGATACGGTCAATACCAATGATATTGAAACTATTATTGGCCGCAATACCTGTATTACCGGTCAGATCAGCGGCGGCAGCAATATCCGGGTAGACGGCCGGGTGGACGGCGGAATTGATATTTCCGGAAATGCGGTGATTGGTGAAACCGGCATTATCAATGGGGATATTAAAGCAGCCAGCCTGATTGTTTCGGGGACGGTAACCGGCAATGCAAATGTGGAAGGAAACCTCAGTATTTACGCAACCGGGCAGTTGGTCGGGGATATCAGTGTTCGTAGTTTTAATATTGCTGATGGTGGTGTGTTCAAGGGCCGCAGCGACATGGAAATTAAGACTGTCGGCTTTACACCAACGGAAACCGAGTAAAATTTTACATTTCAGCGCAATTTGTGAAAATACAAATTGCGCTTTTTTAATTTTTCCTGTCCGAAAAACGGTATTTTTGTGTCAAGGTTGACGAAATAAGGGGCGAATACAAAAAAATACAAAATACATGCGCACGTGATTTTTCGTGTTTCGATGCATTGTATTTTTGTATACTGCAAAACAATGTAATACAAATATAAAGCGGACAGCTGCTTAAATAGCAGCTGTCCGCTTTATATATAGGGGTTTACAAAATTATTATTGATAAAAATAAAATGTGAACGCAGGTAAAATGAATAAATATACATAATTAAACGAAAAAATAGGGGTAAATCAAGGATTGTTTCTAATTTTTTTCAGAATATTGTGCGGTAATATGCATATTGACAGGTAGGAAGCATTTTCTTATAATAAAAAATGCATTACATTTAAATGTAATGAATAGAGACAAATGTTTTTATTGTGTGGAAGCAATGTTCGTTTGATAGACTTTTTCAAGAAAATGTGTTTTGGGAGAAACTATCGGGCGGAAAATCGGCAACGGAGCCGGAGTCGTATTATGGCCGGAGGCCGTATACGATTTTTTTCACGGCGCGGCCGGATATGTATGAAGAATTGAAGGAGAGAAGATTATGTGCAGAATTGGTTCGATCAAGAGCAAAGTGCCGGTACATCCGTCCAAGGCGCTGCATTTGATGCTTCCGCAGCAGGAAGGCCATGATAATTCAGGTTTTGCCATGGTGATGCAGGATCTTTACGGAATTTTTTCCAATTATAAGGACAAGCCGCTCTTGTCACTCGCCTGCACCCAGGCTGGTGCACACCTCGTTGAGGAGTACATGGACAGTCATAACTTTTTGCAGCTGGCTGAGTGGATTCCAGTGCCGGATAAAAAACCGGATCTTGATATTCAGGCCATGCCATATTATATTTTCCGCAACTATGATTACCCGGAACATTGTGATTCGAAGGAAGAACGAGAGGAACTGCTGCTTGATACCCGTTTGGCTTTGCGCGAAATTTTGGATTGCGCCGGCGAAGGCTATGTCTATTCTTTTTGGCCGGATGTGCTGACGTTAAAAGAAATTGGTGATCCGCGTGATATTGCCACGTATTTTCGCCTCTGGGATGACAATGGTTGTTTGGTGGCGAAAAATATTATTGCCCAGTGTCGGCAAAATACGAATTATGATATTGTCCGTTATGCGGCGCATCCGTTTTTTTTGCAGGGATATACACTTTGTGCCAACGGCGAAAATACTTTTTATACGAAAAATAAAGAATTTCAGAAATCATTGCACCGGGGCTATATTGGTTTTGAATCGGATTCACAGAATTTCCTTTATACGCTGCATTATGTTCTGCATGAACTGAAATGGCCGCTTCCTTATTATAAGCATGTGATTACGCCGCTGCCGTTTGCCGAGATTGATCAGCGTGAAGACAGAGAAGTACTCAAGGCCATTCGTCAATCGCTGGCAAATCTGGAGATCAATGGACCGAATACAATTATTGCCGGTTTGCCAGATGGACGCATGATGACTTGCTGTGATTCGAAGAAACTGCGGCCGGTGGTATTGGGCGGCGACGATACAATGGTGGCGATCTCCTCGGAAGTGTGCGGGTTGAATGAAATTTTGCCGCACCGCGATATGACAAAGGACATTTACCCGAATGAGCGCGAGATTGTCGTGATTGATAATGAGCTGGAGGTAAAAAGATGGAAACAATAAAGGTTCAGGATATTGCCGTCAATGATCTTCCCTGGGTCATTGAGCATCATGCGGATCGTTGTACGCTTTGCGGCAGCTGTGTAGCAAGTTGTACTTTTGGTTCAATTAAACCGGTCGTCGAGCGTCAGTCCATTACTGTTTCCCAGGCGAATCAGCCTACACCGCTGCATCGGCGCATTGCGGTGCCGATTATCCAGCAGGTGGCGGATCTGGCTAAAGCCTGCCGCGGCTGCGGGATGTGCGAGCGGGTCTGCCCGAATCAGGCCATTCATCCGCGCCGTAATCCGGACAGCCGGAAGACGTTGCTGTCCAGAGATAATGGCCCGGTCAAGCGCGGCGGGCGGACTAATCTCAATGCGCAGCGGACGCTGGACAACATTGTGGTCGGCCGTATTTCGCAGATGACGGATCCGTCGCTCGATGCCCAGCGGCATACGTTTGATATCCGGGCGCCGTTTGGCCGGGTGCTGGCTGCCAACGAACTGCCTTTAAAAATGGAAAACGGCAAGCTGCTGATGGCGAAAAAGACGCCGCCGGTGCAGTGGATTTATCCGCTGATTTTTTCCGACATGTCGATCGGCGCGCTGTCAACGCGCGCCTGGGAAGCCGTGGCGCTGGCCTGTGCTTATTTGAATGAAAAGTGTGGCCTGCCGGTGCGGATGAGTTCAGGCGAGGGCGGTATGCCGGTAAAATTATTGGAGTCCGAGTATCTGAAATACTTTATCATTCAAATTGCTTCCGGCCATTTTGGCTGGAATCGTATTATTAAGGCCATGCCGCATATGGTCACTGATCCGGGCGGCGTGCTGATTAAGATCGGGCAAGGAGCCAAGCCGGGCGACGGCGGCCTGCTGCAGGCGGAAAAGGTGGCCGAACATGTGCAGGCGATCCGTGGTGTTCCTAAGGCTACGCTGGCTTCGCCGCCGAATCATCAAGGACTGTATTCTATTGAAGAATCCGTGCAGAAAATGCATCTTTCTATGAACGCTGCGTTTGGTTTTCGGGTTCCGGTTGCTATCAAGTGCGCGGCATCGGCTACATCGGTTTCCGTGTATAATAATTTGCTGCGTGATCCTTATAAAATCTGCGGCGGTTTCTTTATTGACGGTATTCAGGGTGGGACCGGGGCGGCCAATGAGGTTTCTCTGGATCATACCGGCCATCCGATTGTATCGAAGATTCGCGATTGTTATCTGGCGGCAGTCAAACAGGGTCTGCAGGGGCAGATTCCTTTGTTTGGCGGCGGCGGCATCGGGATGACGGGCAATGCGGCGGCCGACGCCTTCAAGATGATCTGTCTGGGAGCCAACGGTGTTTTTTGCGGTAAGATTCTCATCCAGCTTCTGGGTTGTGTCGGCAATGAGAAGGGACGCTGTAATTCCTGCAACACCGGCAAATGCCCGACAGGTATCTGTACGCAGGACCCGCGGCTGGTAAAACGTCTGGATGTAGACCGGGGCGCGCAAAAAATTGTTGATTATGTACTTACGTTTGATCAGGAACTGAGAAAACTTATGGCGCCAATTGGCAACAGTTCGCTGCCGGTCGGACGCAGTGACGCGTTGGTATCCACCGATAAGGCGATCGCCGATAAACTCGGCATCCAGTATGTGTGCTAAAGGAGGCAGCATGATATGTTTAAAATAGAAACGCTTACCGGACATGACCGCATGTCCACCCAGGACCTCCTGCTCGCGATTGAGGATGCAGTCAGGCAGGGGGAAACAGAGTTTGATATATCGGCTTCCGGGCAGCATGATATCGGTGGTCCGCTATGGCATCCAGAGGGGAAAACTCTTCATTTTCATGTGACGAATCCCGGACAGCGCGTTGGGTCCATGTGTCTTGAAAATACGGAAATTGTCGTTGATGGTCCAACGCCGGCGGATGTCGGCTGGCTGAATGCCGGTGGCATTATTACCGTTAAAGGCGATGCCGGCGATACGGCGGGACATTGTTCGGCTGGTGGTAAAATTTATATTGGCGGGCGCGGCGGCACGCGTACCGGCTCGCTTATGAAGCATGATCCGCTTTATGAAGAACCGGAGCTTTGGATTTTAAAAAATGTCGGTAGTTTTTCTTTTGAATTTATGGGCGGCGGCCGGGCGGTTGTCTGCGGCTGGGACAGCGCGCAGTTCAGCTCGGTTCTGGGCGAGCGCGCCTGCGTCGGCATGGTGGGCGGCGTCGTCTATGTGCGGGGGATGATTTCCTCCTATCCGGAAGATATTCGCTGCCTGGAGCTTGATGAGGATGATAAGGCATTTTTGGACGGCGGGATGGATGCGTTTCTGGCCGCTGTCGAAAAACCGGAATTGCGGGCCGAACTGTCGGATTGGAGCCAGTGGAAGAAACTTCGTCCGCTGACCTTTGAAGAAAAACAGCCAAAACCGCAACCGGATTTAGGCGATTTTCGCATGCATGACTGGATCAAAGGCGGCGTGTTCAGCGATGTGGCAGTTGATGATTTTGCGGTGTTGAATACAGTCAATCATGGAATTTACCGTTTGCGGGTACCTTCCTGGGACAATGGAAAATATGCTTCGCCATGTGAGTTCAATTGTCCTACCGGGATTCCGACGCAGCGGCGTTATGATCTTCTCCGTCTGGGTAAATTTGATGAAGCTTTTCAGCTGGTACTGCAGTATACGCCGTTCCCGGGGTCTGTTTGCGGCACGCTCTGCCCGAATCCCTGTATGGAAGGCTGCACACGCGGCAGCATTGATGAGGCCATTCAGATCGGGGCGTTAGGGTTCCAGTCGGCATATACGAAGGTGGAGCCGCCCAAAGAAAAAACCGGTAAAAAGATCGGCATTATCGGCGGCGGCGTGGCCGGACTTTCGGCAGCCTGGCAGCTGGCCCGCAAGGGACATGATGTTACGGTCTATGATGATGCGCCGCATATCGGCGGCAAACTGGAGCAGGTAATTCCCCAGAAACGTATGCCGCATGAGCTTCTGCAGCTGGAACTTAAACGCATTCAGGACATTGGGGTTAAATTTGTTACCTCTTGTCAGGTAGACCGTGAAAAATTTGCGGCGATTCGCGCGGAAAATGATGCAGTTATCGTGGCTACGGGTGGGCATAAGTCTCGCTTTTTCCCTTGGGAGGGAAAGGAGAAGCTCACGATGGGACTTGATTTTCTTAAAAAAGTCAATCTGGGCGAAAATCCGCCGATCGGTAAGCATGTGCTGGTTATTGGCTGCGGCAATTCCGGTATGGATGTTGCTTCCGGAGCCTATAATATGGGGGCGGAGACCGTGGTTGCGGTCGATGTGTCTAAACCGGCGGCATTTCAGAAAGAAATCAACCGTATTGAAGCACAGGGCGGCAAGCTGGTCTGGCCGTTTATGACGCAAAAGATTACGGATGAAGGCGTTTATGCCAATGACGGCCGGTTTATTCCCGCCGATCAGGTCATTGTCGCTATCGGTGAAGCACCGATTCTCGATTATTTACCGGATGATCCGTCCATCCGAAAATTCCGCGGCGACTGGCTGGTGCCATCGGCAGAGAAGATGATTCTGGAAGGTGTATTTGCTGCTGGCGATGTCATCAAACCGGGACGTCTGACCGATGCGATTGGTGATGCTGTCAAGACGGCACATTGTGTCGATGAATATGTGCGCGGGGAAAAAATCACTCCGGTTGTCACAAAACAAGTGATTCCGATGGAACGTTTGTCCAAAGCATATTTCGAGAAGTGCCATCATTGCGAATTGCCGGAGCCAAGCGATGATCACAATCGCTGTGTCAGCTGCGGCACATGCCGCGATTGCCGCATGTGTCTCAATTCTTGTCCAGAGAAGGCAATTAGCCGCGAGGAACATGAAGATGGCAGCTGGGAATATATTTCCGATCCCGATAAATGCATTGGCTGTGGTCTTTGCGCCGGCGTTTGTCCTTGCGGCATCTGGAGTATTCAGGATAATCCGGAACCGATCCGGATGTATCGGACATACGGTAAGTAAAAGGCTGGGAGATAAGATATTCCAGTATTGACCATGAAAATCAGCAATAAAATAAGCAGCGTTTGGGCGAGACAACTCGCTGGAACGCTGCTTTTGTGTTAAAATAAACGAAAACTATGAAATTGCGAGGCTTTGTTTTATGAATTCTGCTACCCGGACACATACCTTTGCGCTGTTGCTGATTGCCTCGGCCATCTGGGGCTTTCAGCCGGTTTGTATTAAATGGTTGTTGGCCGAATGGTCGCCGGTTACCATTACGGCCGTGCGCTACTTTCTGTTCAGTGCGATTTTATTTGTCATGGTCTGGCGGCAGGAAGGCAGGCGATTGCTGCCGCATGGCGGTGTCTGGATCAGTCTCGTGTTGATGGGGCTGGGATTCATGCTGAATAATGTGCTCCAGATTACTGGCATAGGTTTGACAACGGTCAGCAGCGCCACTTTGATTTCAGCTACGGGGCCGGCCAATACAGCGCTGTTAGCGGCATTTTTTTTACGGGAACGCTTGTCAGCCCTTTCCTGGGCGGGAATTTTAATTTCTTTTGTCGGAGCGCTGGCAGTTATCAGTGATGCTGACTTGACGATGATAAGCCAGCTGGAATTTCGTTTGGGAGATATTCTGTGCTTTTTAGGACAGCTGGCTTGGACGCTTTATTCCTTGATCAGTATTTCGGTGCTGAAACACATGTCGGCAGGAGCGGCAACAGCTTGGTCAGCGTTGTTCAGTGCATTTTTTACGACCGGTTATGGATTGCTGACGCATGATCTTTCGGTATCGCTGCTTTCTCTGCCGGCACTGGGGTCTTTTGCTTATGTGCTTTTTGGCGGGGGACTGATTGCTACGTTGTTCTGGAACTTAGGCGTGCAAAAAGCCGGCGCCAGCTTGTCGGCGATTTTTCTTAATATCATGCCGGTAGTAGGTATGTTTGGCGGTTGGTTTGTTTTGGGCGAATCGATTGGTGCCGCGAAACTGGCCGGTGCGGCGGCGATTTTTATCGGCGTCTATATGACGACCTGCCGCCGTCCCAAAACACAGTCTGCATAGCAAAAACGCTGCTGCCAAGTCCGGCAGCAGCGTTTTTTTGATTAGATGGTGACATCTTTGACAACATCCGCTTCGGTTTTTCCTAAAATCCAGCCGAGCAGCTTTACTTCTGCATACAGCATGAGTAGTTGCTCGCGTACATTTCCCTTGCTGGTTTTCAATTCTTTATATTGCTGGCAATCCTGCTGATAGCGGGCAAGAATTTCTGCTGGATGACGCATTCGCTCAATCGTTATGGTGTTCTGGTTGGCAATGATTTCCTTTGTTCCCATTTTGTTTCCCCCTTACCTTTTCTATTACTATGGTTCGGCATAAAATAAAAAAATCCTTTTATCCATCGTCTATTCGTTGTAAAATAGAATTAAACGAATTGAACAAATAATAAAATAATAATCCACAGTTAATTGCAGAAAACAGTTCATACAATAAATAAAATAAAAATTTTGGTCAGACTATGGATCACACTGTGTTTATCCGCAGGACGCACTCGCTCTGCTGCGCCTGCCTTTGTCGGCAGTGCATAGCGCGCGCATAAGGTTCCGGATAAATTCAGCCTTCATTGATGCTTTTTATGCATAAACCATCAATAAAATGAATGGAGTGATGATAATGACCATAACCGATGAACTGAAAACGCTTACGATCAGCAAGGGACGGGAACTTATTTCTGAATATCTGGAAAAAGATCCCGAGGAGAATATTCCCCGCGTGATGATGATTGTCGACAAACTTTTTCCGCATGAATTGTATAGTACCGCACGTAAAATGATTCGTGAAAGCATTGCCAACAAAGATCATATGTATCAGTTGATTTTATATGCCTATCAGCTGGATCCTGGCGTCAGAAGAGCTTTTGTGAATAATTTTTTCATTAATGCGACGCTGCATGGCAGTAAAATACAAGATAAATACGCGGACCAATACAATTGCAACGTGCCCTGGGCTATTTTGCTGGATCCCACGTCGGCCTGCAATCTGCATTGCACTGGCTGCTGGGCCGCTGAATATGGGCATAATTACAATCTCGACTATGAAACGATTGATTCCATTATTGAGCAAGGAAAAAAACTGGGCGTTTATATGTATATCTATACCGGCGGCGAACCGTTGGTACGAAAAAACGATCTGATGAAACTCTGTGCCGCACATGCGGATTGTGAATTTCTGGCGTTTACGAACGGGACGTTGATTGATGAAGCTTTTTGTCAGGAAATGCTGCGGGTTAAGAATTTCATGCCCGCTATCAGTCTGGAAGGCTTTGAAGCTGCCAATGATAACCGGCGCGGCCAAGGGGCTTATCGGAAGGCAACGCAGGCCATGGCGCGGCTAAAAAGCGCTAAATTGCCGTTTGGCGTTTCGGTATGTTATACTTCCGCTAATTTTCAGGACATTAACAGCGACGCTTTTTTTGATACAATGATTGCGCAGGGCGCTATGTTCAGCTGGTTTTTTCATTATATGCCGGTTGGCAATGATGCAGTCCCTTCTTTAATGGTCAATCCGCAGCAGCGGGTCGCCTTATACCAGCATATTTGTCATATCCGGAACACAAAACCGTTATTTTGCATGGATTTTCAGGATGACGGCGTTCATGTGGGCGGCTGCATCGCCGGCGGACGGCGCTATCTGCATATCAATGCCAAGGGCGATGTCGAACCTTGTGTATTCATTCATTATTCCAATATCAATATTCATCATACAACGCTGCTGAATGCGTTAAAAAGCCCAATTTTTCAGGCGTATCATGATCATCAGCCGTTTAACAGCAATCATTTCAGGCCTTGTCCCATGCTGGAAAATCCCCAGGAACTGCCCAAACTGGTTCATACCAGTCATGCGGTTAATACGGATTACTGCAGTCCGGAAAGCGCGGAACATCTCTGCCGCAAGTGTGAAAGTTATGCGGCGGCCTGGAAGCCAGCGGCAGATGCGTTGTGGGCCCAGCGGATGAAAGATCAAACGGCGCAGGCATCTTCCTGAGCTAATTCCCCGGAAATGTTGTCATAAATATCCGCGCATCGGCTAAGCATTCCGATGACGCGGACTTGCTTTTATACATTTTTAGCCGATGCTTCTTGTTAAAAAGAATGTCGGCTTTTTCTTTTAGATACTTATCTTCTATGAATGGACAAAATGAAAAAATAGAAAAGAGTCCGTGTATTTTTGGATAAAATTCGTGCAATATAAAGCATTTTAGTGTAAAATAACTTTCGTATAGTATGGTGTTACCGGAAAGGGGTATAATCAATATGAAAAAAATCATCAGCCTTTTGCTGTTGGTATGTCTGGCGGCAGGGGTCGGCGGCTGCAGCAGCGGCAACGATTCTGCCGGTTCTGCTAAGGGCGCAGTGAAAGTATCGTTGGCCATGCTTCGGCTGACCAGCAGCGCACCGCTTTTTATTGCGATGGATAAAGGTTATTTCGCTGCAGAGGGCATTGAAATCGAGCCGCAGTGGTTTGACGCTGCGCAGCCGATTGCCGTGGCCACCGCATCGTCCCAAGTCAATGTAGGCGCTACCGGAATTACCGCCGGTCTTTATAATATGGCGGCCAAGGGACAGAAATTGTTTATTGTTGCCGATAAAGGGCGGGAAGAAAAAGGATTTTCGTCATCAGCGCTTTTGGCTTCGACTGCAGAGTATGAAGGCGGCTTAAAAAACATTGAGGCTTTGAAAGGAAAGCGCGTGGGCATTACGCAGAAAGGATCTACTTTCCATTATATGCTGGGCCGCATGCTGGAAGCAAAAGGCCTTTCTCTTGATGATATAACGCTGGTTCCATTGGGGAAACTATCAGCAGTTATGGCGGCGCTGCAGAGCGGTCAGATTGACGCCTGCATTCTTAATGAACCAAATATCAGCAAGGTGCAGATGGAAGGCTATGGCAAACTGGTCACGCAGGTCAGTGAAATCATGCCCTATCAGACTTCGGCTATTTTTTATTCGCCGGAATTCGCTAACAATGAAGATGCGGCTGTGCGTTTTATGAGAGCCTATAATAAAGCCTGCCGTTATTATTATGAAGCGGCGATTGAGAAAAAAGATCCGGCGCGGTTGGATGAGGTGGTAAAAATCATTGCCAAGTATGTAAATACGCCGGAAGAAGATATCAAAGCGGGATTGCCGTATATTGATCCGGATGGAAAACTGCTGGCCAGTGATATTCAGACGCAGATTGACTGGTATGCAGCGCACGGTATGATGGAAGGCGCGCTGGATGCAAAGACCATCGTCAATACCCACTTTCTTGAAGAAGCTATGAAAAAATAAATGATGAGTTAAAGGAAGCCAAGTATGAAACTGGAAATCAAAGATGTTCATAAATCCTTTATTGACAACCGGGGAAAAGTTTTGCCGGTGCTGGAAGATATTAATCTGACGCTGCAGGAAGAAGAGTTTGTGGCGCTGGTAGGTCCTTCTGGCTGCGGCAAGTCTACATTGCTTAATATTTGTGCCGGGCTGCTTTCTCCTGCTCGCGGAAGCGTTGTTTTTACTGGGGCGGAGGCTGGCCGCGAACCGGTCAGTTCGATCGTTTTTCAGGATACCGGGCTTATGCCTTGGCGCAATGTTTACGAAAATATTGCGTTCGGGTTGGAAGCGGGGCGGGGGCTGCCAAAAAAAGAATGGGCAGAACGAATTGCTCATTATGTGGGGCTGGTCGGACTCACTGGTTTTGAAAAAGCCTATCCACACCAGCTTTCCGGTGGTATGCGCCAGCGTGTCGGCATTGCCCGGGCCTTGGTCGTGAGCCCTGATCTGCTGCTGATGGATGAGCCTTTTTCGGCGCTTGATGCACAGACGCGCATGATCATGCAGGAAGAATTGGTGGCCCTTTGGGAAAAGACACGTTTGACAACGCTTTATGTGACGCATAATATTCAGGAGGCAGTGATGCTGGCCGATCGGGTGGTGCTGCTTTCGCGGCGTCCGGGCAAAATTCGCCAGATTCTTACCATTCCCATTCCACGGTCGGAGCGCGAAGCGCCGGAGTACAGCGCCGAGATAGCCGGCTTTGTCCGTGTTATCTGGGAACATATCAGTAAAGACGCGCGAGCGGCGCTGCAGGAGGTGGCCGAAAATGGCTGAATATCCGGTAAAAAATAAAATGCAATCCTGGCAGCGGCAATATCCGGCGCTGGTTTCTGTGGCGTCGGTCGGTTTCTTGCTGCTGCTTTGGGAGGGAATCTGTCGGGCGGGTTTGATCTCACCGCTTTTTTTGCCGGCGCCTACTCGGATTCTGGCGGCTCTGGGGGCTATGTTTGCCGATGGTGAAATCGGGCGCAGTCTGTTGGCTAGTTTATATCGGATCGTGATGGGCTTTTTGCTCGGCGGTATTTTCGGACTGGCAGTCGGGCTGGTTACCGGGACATCTGCTTTGGCGGATCGTATGGTTACGCCGCTGGTCAATGCGCTGTATCCTATACCAAAGATTGCTTTGTTGCCGTTATTCATTCTTTGGTTGGGGATTGGCGAACTTTCCAAAGTGACAATTATTGCTTTAGGCGTTTTTTTCCCGATTGCGATGAATACATATTCCGGGGTTAAAAATGTGGATACGCTTTTGATTAAGGTGGCGGTAAGTTTTAAAGCAAATTGGTGGTTTACGATGAAACATGTCGTTTTGCCCGGTGCACTGCCAACGATTTTTGCCGGGTTTCGCATTGCGGCGGGAACAGCGCTGCTGCTGCTGGTGGCGGCAGAAATGATTGCTGCGGAGCAGGGTATTGGCGCGTTGATTCTTCATTATGGCGATCTTATGATTACGGAGCGCTTGATGGCCGGCGTGATCGTGTTGTCGCTGCTGGGACTGGTCTTTACGCTGGGGCTTCAGCGGCTGGAACAGCGGCTGGTTCCCTGGCGGCGGAAAAACAATGGATGAATTTTGTGGCCGGGGCTGTCGTTGGCGATGAGCCCGGCTGGAATATAATAAAGCAGGCATTCACACTGGTGGACGCCTGCTTTATTATATATTGCTGCGCTGAGGATTCAGCCGCTAAAGATTTGATGGCGAATGGCAGCTATTTATTCGTTTATGTTTGTGATAATTTTTGGCAACATGTTCTGCTGCTCGTTCTGGTCGCTGTTCAATAAGCGGCCTATTTTGTTGCCGTTTTTTCATGTGGTTGCATCTAAGCCGTATAGTTTTCTTTATGTAGGGACCGACCGATTGTTTCCGATAATACGTCGTTATTTTATCAGTTCAGAAATATCCGTATTAAGTGCGGCGGCCAGTTTTTGTAAATAAAGAATACCGGGATTTTTGCGTTTGCCGGATTCTATTTCACTAATGGCAGACTGTGGGACTTTTGCTATATGCGCCAGACGATTCTGCGACAGATTTTTTTGTTTGCGCAGCAGGACTAATTGCTCGCCGAATGCAGCCATAGGTACACCTCCCTACATAGATCTATGTATAATATTATACTTTTAGGGATTAAAGTCAATACATAAAAGTATATAAGATTGCAAAAATTTTTATGCTACACTAGTTATACGAATGCATATAACAAAGGAGCGAAAGGTATTGTGAATATAGGCATAAAAATCAAAGAAATCAGAGAAAAACAAAAAATCAGTATGAATACTTTATCCCGGCTATGTAATGTTTCCCAAGCGAATTTAAGCCGTATTGAAAGCGGACGGCAGCAGCCGGCTTTTGACACATTAGAGCGTATTGTCGCCGCTTTGGGGTATACGCTGGGAGAGTTTTTTTCATCTTCTGATGTTGTGGCGGTGGATGCTGAATTAGCGCCTTTGCTGCAGATAATTCGCGCCTGTTCGCCGGAACAAAGACGGGCCCTGCAATTTTTTTTAGAGTGTATGCAGCGAAAATAGTTTCAACTAACAGCGGCGCTAAGAATGTCGTGGTCGGCGGCGTGTATTTTTTGGAACAGCTTGGAAAATTTCGCTGATATGAGCGCAGACCGGAGTTTCTTTTCCCGTTAGAGTTCGTTATAATGAAAGCAACAGAGGGTGAGTACATGGAGTTTCATGATATTGGAAAGACGATTTTCTATCTGGGGCTGGCGTTGGTTATTATCGGCGCGCTGCTGCATTTTTGCAGCGGTATTTTTCCGTTGGGGCATTTGCCGGGCGATTTTCATTGGCAGGGAGAACATACGTCCGTTGATTTTCCTTTAATGACTTGTATTGTGCTCAGCGTTGTGCTGACAATTTTGGCAAACTTGTTTTTTCATTCGTAAAAAAAGCATTTTGACGAAAGAGAGGCGAAACAGCCTGTAATGGCTGGAATGGTATGGACGTGAAAAATCAAGCGTTTGGGCCGGACGGGCAGCTGCCGGCGGGAGAAGAACTTTCCCTTGAAGAACATGAGCGGTTGTCGCCGCATATTTTGTTTGAAATCATCCGGCGGGATGGGGAAGAAGAACTGGATCGTCTGCGGCGGGCACTGGTATTTTCCGGTCTGGCAGCCGGGCTGATTATTTCCTTTTCGTTTCTTTTTAAAGCGGTATTGACGCTGTATCTGCCGAATTTTTATGGTGCGGAACTGATTGCCTGCCTGGGATATTCCACTGGTTTTGTGATGGTTATTCTTGGCCGCATGCAGCTTTTTACCGAGAACACGATCACTACTGTCATTCCGTTGTTCCGGCGACCTTCACCGGCAAAATTATTGCGGGTGCTGCGGCTTTGGGGCTTGGTGTTTTTGTCTAATTTGCTGGGAACAACCCTGGCGGCGCTGTTTTTGTCGAATCCCTGGCTGGTATCTCCGGATCTGGCCGCAGTGCTGCATGATATGGCATTGCATGTGGCGCAGACGGTTCCGGCAGCGAATATCATCCGGGGCGTGCCGGCTGGTATTCTGATAGCGGCGTTGGTGTGGATGATGCCAGTTTCGCGGAGTTTCAGCTTTTTCCTGATTGTGTTCTTTACCTACTTTATCGCTTTGGGTGGATTTTCTCATGTGGTGGTTGGTTCGTGTGAAATGGCTTATGCTGTGCTGCAGGGAGATGCGACTTTGCTTGACTATTTCTTGCGCTTTTTGCTGCCGACCGGCATAGGCAATGTGCTGGGCGGAACGTTTGTGTTTACGTTGCTGGTTTATGCGCAGGTGAGCGAGGAGTTGAAAAAGTAGCTTTCGTCATCGGTTAAGACGGGAAGACCGTTCGGGTCAAAATAGGATGGTGCTGCAGTTCCTGCAGGAAAAGATCTGTTGCTTTGGTGCGGAAGCAGGAATCGGGAATGATGATGGAAAAGGTTCGCAAAAAGGGAACAAAAGGGATGGGAACTCGATACAAGCGGCGGGCTTCAATTTCCTTGCGTATCGCCCAGAAGGAAAGCAAGGCAATGCCCAGACCGGCTTCCACCGATTCTTTGATGATCTGCGTGCTGCCAAATTCCATGATGTCAGTTGGTTGTAACTGCTGCTGGGCAAACATTTTTTCGGTCGCTTCCCGGGTTCCCGAGCCTTTTTCGCGAATGATCCAGGTCTCGCGGTTTAAGTCGATTTGCGCCGGCGGCGTTTGAGCCAGCGGATGGGATGGGGAACAAACGATATACATCTGATCGGTTGCCAGCGGAATGGTACGGATGCCGTCTTGCGCTGCCGCGCCTTCAATGATGCCGATATCAATGAGGCGGGTGGCCGCTGCCGATAAAATTTCTCTGGTGTTGCCAATTTTAATGGCGGGGTTTTTGTGCGGATATTTTTGGTGCAGCGAAGAAATCACATAGGGAAGAATATATTCGCCGAAGGTGTAACTGGCGCCAACGGTCAGCGGTCCTTCCGCCGTGTGCAGCAGATCCCCGACCAGTCCGTGCATGCGCTCATCAAGAGCCAGCATTTCTTTTGCATAATGGTATACGATTTGTCCGGCCGGATTGAGTCGGACAAATTTGTTGCTGCGCTCCAATAACGGCGTTTTCAGGTTTCGCTCCAGCGCATGAATATACTGGCTGACGGCAGGCTGGGTCATACATAGTTGTTCGGCGGCGCGGGTAAAATTCTTTTTTTCGGCAACGGTAATAAAGACAAGTAAAGATTGTTCCACGGTTTCCAACTCCTTATGATAAGATTTGCTTATTATACTTATTTTGACAAATTATTTTACTTATTGCAACCTTTACTTTATGCTGGTATAAGTAAATGGAGGCGATAGATTTGTGTGATAACAAATATGAAGAAGCAGTTGTGGCAGAACCGGAAGGACGGTCGGCTTTATCGGCAAATGTTCTGGGCATTGGGTTTACGGCCCTGATTGCCTGTCTGGGCTATGGAATGGTGAAATTGCCGGGATTTGATCATGTCGGACCCTTGGCCTGCGCCATTATTCTGGCAGTGATTTATCGGCAGGTATGGGGCTATCCGGAAGCGCTGCGCTCAGGTATTCAGATTTCGGCGAAGAAACTGCTGCGGCTGGCGATTGTTTTGTTTGGTCTGAAATTGAATGTTGATGTGATTTTTCATCAGGGAGCGACCTTGCTTTTATATGATCTGGGGACCATTGTCTTTGCTATTACGGCGACGATGCTGCTGGCCAATGTTCTGCATGCAGATAAGGGCCTTTCCTTATTGCTGGGAATTGGCACGGGAGTATGCGGCGCAGCGGCGATTGCGGCGGTATCGCCTATTTTGAAATCAAAAGATGATGATACCGCTATGGGTGTAGGAATTGTGGCGTTGGTGGGTACGGTTTTTTCTCTTGCCTATACGATTTTACGGCCTTTTTTGGATATTACCAACGTGCAGTATGGAATTTGGTCCGGCATCAGTCTGCATGAGATTGCCCATGTGGCGCTGGCTGCCGCGCCGGCGGGACAGGATGCCCTGGCCATGGCGCTGCTGGCTAAATTGGGCCGGGTATTTTTGCTGATACCGCTGAGTTTGATCCTGATGTATTGGATGAATCGCCGGGGGAAAGATAAGGCGGGGACGAAAGTGGATGTACCCTGGTTCCTGTTAGGCTTTTTTGGGATGAGTCTTTTGGGCAGTTATGTGCTGGCGGATACGCTGCAGTCTTCAACGGCTTTAAACAAGCTTATTGCCGACGGCACATCGTTTCTGTTGACGATGGCGATGGTCGGGCTGGGGCTCAATGTCAATTTGCGGGAATTGCGGGATAAAGCATTGCGTCCTTTAGCTGCTATGCTGATTACGTCGGTGGTGCTTTCGGTTTTTGCGCTGAAACTCGTGTAAAATATTGGGACCGATGGGCGCGAAGCACTGCGCCGATAAAATAAAATAGAACGACCGTCGTGCGAGGCCTCTCGTACGACGGTCGTTCTATTTTATAGACAGTTATTCACATTTTGACCAGCCGCAGAAGGTGCAGGTCACGCAGTTGCCTTCCGGGCGCAGGCTGTGATGGCCGCATTCCGGACATTTGCGGTTGATGCTGCTGTTGTCCCGCTGATCTTTGTATTTATCTTCATCCTTGCTTTTTCCCTCATTGTAAATCTCGGCCAGTGCGGAAGCAATGGCATTGCCGCAGGACAGGGAAATATCCTTGCGTCCGCTGCGGATCATAGCCTGGCAGGCGGAACAGCGGCTCATTGCGAGCTGACGGATGATATCCTTTACACAAACGCCGGAACGCAGCGCCAGCGAGGTCAGGCGCGTAATCGTGGCAATGTTGCTGGCACAGCCGCCGGACGCATTCGTAAAAATTTCAAAAATCTGGCCGTCGGCGGTTTTGTTGACGGTGATATACATTTTATCGACGCAGGATGTATGACGGACCAAAGTGCAGCCGTCAAGACGGGCAATATCGTTGCGGCGAATCGGCTGTATGGAATCGTATTGAATGTCCGGCGTCTGATCGTTGACGCCGAGGATATTGCCGCGCTTGCAGCCGTCGCGAAAGACGGTAATGCCCTTGCAGTTTGCCTTCCAGGCGGCAAGGTAGATGGCCTTGATATCTTCGGGGGTCGCTTCATGTTTTAGATTGACAGTCGAGGAAATTGAGTTGTCCACATATTTTTGCATAACAGACTGCAGTCTAACCCGGTTCAAAAAAGGGACGTCATGACTTTCGATAATCCAGGGGAAGCGTTTTTTGATTTCTTCGTCGCTGGTGGCATAACTCAGATGATGATAGTCCAGCAGATCTTTTACGGCATGGGCATAAACTTTAAAAGTCTTGTGTTCAGTTTCCATTTTATGCGTGGTGCGTTCGTAGCTGATTTTGTAAAGCGGCTCGCAGCCGCCGGAGAAGGTCCCCATCAGTAAAGAGATTGTGCCGGTAGGGGCAATGGAAAGCAAGGTTCCGTTGCGCAGTCCGTGTTCTTTCACACTTTCGTAGACATCCGGCGCTTCGGTTTTGAGCAGCTGCACAATTGGCGACCGGACTGTTTTTTTCCAGTCATAGCGGCCAAAAGTTCCCTTCAGAGCCGCTGTTTCCGAGGAAGACCGCACCGCTTCAACCAGCATGATGCGCATGACGGCGCCGACAAATTCGTTGGCTTTTTTTGAGCCGTATTTCAGTTTCATGGCAATAAGGGCGTCGGCCAAACCGAACAGTCCGAGTCCGATGCTGCGCCAGTCGTCAATGCAGCGGCGATTGGCTTCCAGCGGCTGGGTGTCATAACCATAGTCAAGGACTTCGTCAAGCGCCTGTACGGCGGTATAAACCGCTTCACGAAATGCAGCTTCGTTGAGCATCGGTTCCTCGGTAAATTTATTATCAATAAAATTGTACAGATTAATGCTCATGAGATTGCAGGAATTGTAGGCATTTCCGCCAAATTCACCGCAGGGATTGGTGATCTCAATCTTGTAGTCTTCATAGCCGGACAGCAGCGTGTAATCGTTCAGGCGGTCAATGAAAAGAGCGCCGGGATCGCCCCAGTCCCACTGGGTCTGACAGTATTCATCAAAAAATTTAGCGGCCCGGATTTTCAGCCGGATTTTTTCTCCGGTGGCCTTGACGTCAAATTTCAATTCGTATTCGCTGTCTTCGGCAACTGCCTTCATAAATGCATCGTTGAATAAAATAGATAAATTCATGGAAGCCAGTTTTTCATTGTTCTGTTTCATGTGCAGAAATTCAAAAATATCCGGGTGATCACAGTTCAGGCCCACCAGCATGGCGCCGCGGCGGCCATTTTGGCTGATCACTTCGCCGGTGGTATCAAAAATCTTCAAAAAAGAAACCGAACCGGTTGAGGTGCGGGCCACATTGTTGACGCGGCTCGCTTTTGGGCGCAGGTTGCTGATATTGACGCCAATGCCGCCGCCGTAAGAAAAAATCTTAGCAATCTCTTCATTGATCTGAAAGATCGATTCAATATCATCCGTTGGGGAGGGAAGGATGTAACAGTTGCTCAGGCTGCCCTTAAATTTTCCCTTAGCTCCGGCGGAATACAAGGTGCGTCCGGCAGGACACACCGAAGCGGTTTCAATATATTGGCGCATCCGTTTTTTTATTTCCGGGGAAAAAATAGAGGTTACGCGTTCCATAAATTCTTCCGGTGATTTTTCATCAGGGTGATAATATTTCGATTTTAAAATTCCCTGGCCGATCTCACTTTCGTACCACTTTTCCATTCATTTCACTCCTGCAAGATAGAATAAACGAGCTGCTTTTACGCATCGGCTCGTCAGATATGTTCTATTATAAAGCGAATAATCGCTGGATAACAAGGGGCAGAATCCGTCAAAAAGAAGGGAATTTAACTATATATAGTGGATAAACAACACTATTACCCTATATGTTGATAAATGAGCAAAAAAAATAATTCCTGATTTTTCCAATAGAATGAATGCTTTAGCGGCGGGCAGATTTTTCTGCAGATGCTTTTTTTAGCAGGAAAAAAATAATTTTTCGCGAATTTTTCTTGTTAAGATTAAAGTAAGCATTTAAAGCAACTTTTGTATTTATCGAATTTTCTCTCTATTAAGATACATAACGCGCTCGGCAGCGCATGAAACGCAGGAGGTGTTTATGGCGCGCAGCATGATTCCGGTTCTGGCATATCATGGTATCTTCGGGTTGCAGCATTGAAGATCGTGAGGAAAGGTGAGGAGAAAATGAGAAATTATTTAAGAAGAATTTCCGGTGTTTGGGTGTTCTTTTTGGCAGCGGCATTGCTTTTGACCGGAGTATCGCCGCAAGCGGCTATGGCTTGCAGCCGGGTCTTGTCGGCGGATAATGGGCAGGCAGTTTTAGTCGGCCGTAATATGGACTGGCCGGAAAAAACGGATGTGGCCTTTTGGTTTTTACCAAAAGGTATTACGCGCGCGGGATTAAATGAAACCGCATCGTTTGACTGGCAGTCGCAATACAGCAGTATTGTACTGGCTTCCTCGGTGAAAGGAAAAGCGTTTGTTTCGGATGGTGTCAATGAAGCGGGGCTGGAAGCTAATCTTCTCTGGCTGGATGAAAGCAATTATGGACCAAGGGATCCAGAGCGCAAGGGAATCTCGATTGCGCTCTGGGCACAATATATGCTGGATAATTATGCTACCGTAGCCGAGGCTGTGGCCGATATTCGCGCCGGGCGGTATCAGATTGTTGACGTCAATGTGCCAATGTATATTGCGACGATTGGCACGCAGATGACGCGGGCGTCGCTGCATCTGGCGCTGGCGGATAAGACGGGTGATTCCGCAGTCGTTGAATATATTGATGGAAAACCGGTTATTTACCATGACCGCGCCTATACCATCATGACGAATTCACCGACCTTTGATAAACAGCAGGCCAATCTGAAACAATATAAAGGTTTTGGCGGAACTTTGCCGCTGCCGGGCACATCCACGCCGACGGATCGTTTTGTCAGGGCGGCGTATTATTTAAAAAATTTGCCGCAGCCGCATAGTACCAGAGAAGCGCTGGCACATATCCTGAGCGTGACCAGAAATGCTTCCCAGCCTTTTATTACCAGCGTCGATCCTAAGAATCCGTATACGGCGGCGACGGTCTGGCGCACGGTTGGCGATCTGACGCATGGCGTTTATTATTTTGAATCGACAACGAGTCCTTATCTGGTCTGGGCTGCTTTCAGCGACTTTGCCTTGGTCAGCGGCAATGAAGCCTGGAAACTGGATCTGAGTCAGGATCCGGATTATAATGGCGACGTATCGGCTTTGTTTGTATCTGCCGATGTAACAGAATTAAATGCGCCGGATTTTACCCGGTAAGCGTGCAGTCGGCAAGGAGATTGTATAAAACTGTTTTTGTTTTACTGCCGGGCAGAGTTGTTTCCCTGCCGCAGCATAAAAATAACCAGAGAGCGGCTGTCTCTGGTTATTTTTATGCTTTTTTCTGAATGGTATTGCGGTCGGGCAGCGCATCGCGCCATTTAGCAAAGGTATGGCCCTGAAACTCTGCGCTGCCGGCAATTTCTGCCAGCGGGACCAATACAAAAGCGCGCTGCAGCAAATAGGGATGCGGCAGCTGCAGCGCCGGGCTGTCCACCGTGCAGCCGGGGATATGCAGCAGATCAAGGTCGATGGTGCGCGGGCCCCAATGTTCAAGGCGTTTGCGGCCCAGCTGGTCTTCAATGCGCTGACAGGCCTGCAGCAGCGCCAAAGGCGACAGTGTCGTCAGCAGTTCGGCTGCGGCGTTGAGAAAAGGCGGCTGATCCGTTTTTCCCCAGGGCGGCGTTTCGTAAAAGGACGAAACCTTGGATACTTCAATGCCCGGCGTCAGGCGCAGCTGCGCAAGAGCTGCCTGCAGAGCCGCCGCGCGGTCTCCCAGATTAGCGCCCAGACTGATCCAGCAGGTTGTTTTCATACCGGGCGCGTCCGTTTGATCTGTACGCAGATATCGCCAAATTTGCCCGGCACCGGCGCATCCGGCTTATGTACGGCCACGCGCACCGCATTGACCGGATAGTCGGCAAGCAGCGCGGCGGCGATTTTTTCCGCGACCGCTTCAATCAGACGCAGTGGTTCGCCTTCGACAATCGCGCGCACGGTTTCGTAAACAGCGGCGTAATTTACGGTATCTTTGAGATCATCGCTGCTGCCGGACAGACTGAGGTCCAGATACAGCTTGACGTCAATGATAAATCTTTGACCCAGTCGGCGTTCTTCCGGCAGAGAGCCATGATACCCATAAAATTCCATTTGTGTGAGTTCGATTCTGTCCATTTTCTGCCTCCTAAAAATTCGATTTTGCATCGGCTTGTAAAATTGCATCCGTCATGCGGCACATGCGGGCAATCGGTTTGACATCGTGTACGCGCACAATGGAAGCTCCCTTGAGGATACCGAGTACGCAGGTCACTCCGGTCGCTTCCATGCGTTCGTCGACCGGCAGGCCGAGCGCAGCGCCGATAAAACTTTTACGGCTGGTTCCCAGCAGCAGCGGATAGGCAACGCCGTCAATCGCGGCTAATTCTTCCAGTCGTTTGAGGACAAGAAGATTGTCAGACGGCGTTTTGCCAAAGCCGATGCCGGGATCGAAGATGATGTTTTCCGGGCGCAGACCCGCCTGGTCGGCTATGCAGCGGCTGCGGTAAAAAAACGCCTGCATGGCGGCAAGAATGTCTTCACTGTATTCTTTACCGGGCTGGTTGTGCATAACAATCACCGGAACATCGCTGTGGGCGGCAACTGCTGCCATTTGTCCTGGTTCAGCAGCGTACTGCAGCCCTTGAATATCATTAATAATATTTACTCCACAGGATAAGGCCGCCGTAGCTGTTTCTGACTTAAAGGTGTCGATAGACACCGGGGCCGGGATGTCAGGAACTACTTTTTCCAGAAAAGGCAGCAGGCGTTCCAGCTCTTCCGCTGCCGGTACCGGCGCAAATCCGGGACGAGAGGATTCCGCGCCGATGTCAATGAGATCAGCGCCATCCCGGATCATTTCTTCCGCATGGCGGCGGGCGCGGTCAATTGTGTTCCAGCGGCCGCCGTCGGAAAAAGAATCCGGCGTTACATTGAGAATACCCATAATCAGGGTTTTACGGCCCAGACAAAGTAATTTTCCGTCGGGCCAGTGATATTCACGCAGAGGGGGCATGTTTGTTTTCTCCTTTCATCAGCAGCGACCAAGCTTCCTGCCGTAATGAGGCATCGGTTTGCAGACGGCCGCTGCTGGCTGTCGTAAGCGTTGTTGTGTCAGGTGCAATTTCGCTGCGCAGCATCATACAGAGCTGCCGGGCTTCTACAATGACCAGAACTCCTTCGGCGGCGATTCCCTGACCAATGGCCTCGGCAATTTCCTGTGTCAGGCGTTCCTGTAGTTGCGGCTGCCGGGCCAATTCACCAATGACACGGGCAAATTTGCTGAATCCGGCGGCCATGCCGTTGTGGGGCAGATAGGCGATGTAAACTTCGCCAAAAAAAGGAACCAGATGATGCTCGCAAAGCGAGTAAAAAGGAATATGCCGTATGGCAATCAGGCCGCGGCTGTCGGTGGGAAACGGGCGGCCCCAGAGGGCCGGAATACGTTCGGGACGACCGCCCAGCAAATATTCATAAAGTTCTACCACGCGCGCCGGTGTCTGTTCCATATGCCGGGCGGTGAGATCAAGTCCCATGGCGGTAAGAAAATCTTTTATTGCCTGTTCGGCTTTTGCGTTCATATCTGTGCTCCCTGTTGAAAAGTCATTGTAATGTGCCATCATTGTGGCGCAACATGCTTGTTTCCAGTGTACCATTTTACTAAAAAAATGCAAATTTCCGACAGGTATTCAATTATAAATCTTTTTTATAAAATTGATCAAAATGCGTTCGTCATCATAAATGTGTCGACCGCGTTTTGTAATAATGCCAACATCAAAGTAAAGTGGTTTTTTTAAGGAAATAGCAACAATATCATCTTTTGGTAATATTGCCTGTCGTGTCAGAAAAGCGGAGGCAATATGTTGTGTAACAAGATTGCGAACTGTATGCAGATAAGGCGAATAATGTATTACATTAGGCTGATACCCGGCTTGGTGAAACCGCTGCTGAATAAGATGCGTTAAATGAAAAGTGCTATCGTTTAGTACAAGAGGCTCAGTCTGGATATCTTGGATGGTAATAGAAGCGTAACGTGCAAGGGGATTCTCTGGCCAAGTACAAAAATAACATTCATTGCGGCCAAGTTCTTGATAAACAAAATCTTCATTGTTGGTGTCGGCATAAGGCATTAGCATGACATCTAGTTTTTCTTCTTTTAGGAGGTGCAAGGAATTTTCCGGAGCATCTTCCATAATTTCTAAAAGAATATCAGGGTGTTCTTTTTGAAAGGGGCCAAAAAGTAATGGTAACACCAGCAAACTGATTTGCGGTGGCAATGCGAAACGAATATGATTGCGTTTATGCGCTATATCATTAATGCTTCGTTCAAGCTCGTTCAAGGTTTCTAGAACAGGACGAATTTTTTCCAAAAGTAAATTGCTGTCTCGTGTCAGATAAATTTTTTTTCCGTCACGCCGAAATAGATTCAGGCCGGTTTCTGCTTCAATTGTTTGCATGGCGATGCTGATGGTTGGTTGTGATACATGAAGTACTTCTGCTGCTTTTGTAATATTACGCCACTGGCATACTTCACAAAAATATTTCATTTGAATGATTAATCATAATCCCCCAG
>DCFR01000070.1 GCA_002319815.1 Megamonas sp. UBA1799 | reverse complement strand
TTGCGCTTTTTCCCTGGCTGACGGTGCAGGAAAATGTTATGCTGGGCTTGGAAAATCAGGATATTTCCCGGAAAGCCAGGGAAAAAAGATCCTTGGAAGTTTTGGATATCGTCGGGCTGGATGGTTTTGAAAATGCGTATCCGCGTGAACTTTCCGGCGGGATGCGGCAGCGGGTCGGTATCGGACGGGCGCTGGTGTCGGAGCCGGATATTCTGCTGATGGACGAGGCTTTTTCGGCGCTGGATGTGCTGACGGCGGAAAATCTGCGCCGTGATCTTCTGCGTCTCTGGCGCGCCCGTAAAATTCCGACGAAAGCGATTGTGCTGGTTACGCACGGTATCGAAGAAGCGGTCTTCATGGCCGATCGGGCAGTACTGCTTTCTTCCGGTCCGGCGACGATTGCCGAGGATATTGCTATTGCTTTGCCCGAAGAGAGGGATAGAAAATCACCGGAATTTCTGGCGTATGTGGACCGGATCTACTCGTTGATGATGCATAAACCGGAGCCGCCGGAGAAAAAGCAGCCGCAGCGGCACATCGTGAAGCTTCCTTTGGTGACGGCGGGGGCGCTCACAGGCTTTTTGGAACTGCTCGCCGATCTTCGTGTAAAAATGGATCTGTATAAGTTGGCCGATCGTTTTATGATGGATACGGAAGATTTTTTCCCGTTGGTAGAAGCCGGCAGTTTGCTGCATTTTACGGCCGTAGTGAACGGCGACATTGAACTTACGCCGCAGGGGCGGCAGTTTGCACAGGCGACGGTACTGGAGCGCAAGGAGATTTTTCGCGATCAGCTGCTGGCACATTTGCCGTTTGTACGGCAGATGCTGCAGATTTTGCAATCGAAAAAGAATCGGCGCATGAATGTGGATTTTTTTGTTAATCTGTTGACGCATAGCCTGGGCGAAGAAGCAGCCGAGGCGCAGTTGAATCTTTTGATTGGCTGGGAACGTTATGCCGAGCTGGTCGCCTATGATGACAATCAGGAAATGATTTATCTGGAGCCGACCGAGATACAGATGTGATGCGTTGGAGGGAGGAAAATATATGACAGCAGGGATATTGCCGCAAAAGGAAAATCGATGGACCGTGCGTATCCTGAGTACGGGCGGGGTGTTTTCTGCCGCAGAGCTGAAGCGGATCGCCGGGTTGGCGGAGCGTTTTGGCAGCGGCCATGTTACGGCGACCAGCCGGGGAACGATGGAAATTGACGGAATTGCAGCAGACAAGCTGGACGGACTTCTGGACGCTTTTCACGAGAGCGGTCTGCGGCTGGGCGGCACGGGGGCGACGGTGCGTTCCATTACGGCCTGCAAGGGAACAGCCTGCGTACACGGCGCATTTGATGTAGCGGCGCTGGCGGTTCGGCTGGATGCGGCTTTTGTAGGGCAGCCGGTGCCGAAAAAATTTAAGATCGGCGTATTTGGCTGTTGGAACAGCCTGGGCAAGGCCTGCTCGCAGGATGTGGGAATTCTGCCGGCCGGGCCGGGAACCTTTACGCTGCATATGGGCGGAATGATGGGCAGGACGCCGCAGCTGGGTATTCAAATCGGGACACCCGTTCCCGCAGCGCGGCTTTTTGAAGTCATAGAATACCTGCTGGGCGTATACCGCCGGCAGGGGGAAGCGGGGGAGCGATTTGGCCGTCTGCTGCTGCGCCGGCCGGAACTCGCGGCACAGATTCAGCGGGATATCGTCTCTCTTTGTAATTAATGTGTTTTTCGAACAGACATAAGTAAAATAACTCTTGCGAAAAGAATGCATACGTGTTAACATGTAACATATATCAGAAACTGATGACGAAGATGTCAAGCTGTTGGCGCGCGCACAGAGAGCCGGGGAGGCTGGGAGCCCGGTCGCAGGCGGAATAGTAAATGGACTTCGGAGGGGCGGATGAACGGCGATAGCTGAGTAGTCTGGCACGCGGGCTGGCGTTAACGGCAGGGAATGTGTCGGCATTCCAATGGAGCGGCTGTGCAAACAGCAATCAGGGTGGTACCGCAGATGAGAGCATCTGTCCTTTAACAGGACGGGTGCTTTTTGTTTGTCAGGAAATGGTCAGGGGCTACATGAAGATGCAGATGCTTTTTACGGCTTCTGACAGAGAATGGCATATTAGCGCGCATGCGTCATTTGGATAAAAATAGGAGTGAGAATATGGCGAAGCAGTTATTGATGGGAAATGAAGCAATCGCTCTGGGCGCAATTCGCGCCGGTGTGGATGTGGTGTCGGGTTATCCGGGAACGCCGTCGACGGAAGTGTTGGAAACAATCGCCAAGCATCGGCCGGAACACACGTATATTGAGTGGTCAATCAATGAGAAAGCCGGTATGGAAGTTGCGGCCGGCGCTGCCTATGCCGGGGCGCGGGCGCTGGTTACCATGAAGCAGGTCGGCCTCAATGTGGCCAGCGATCCGCTTATGAGTTTGGCTTATATTGGGGTGAAAGGTGCGCTGGTGGTTTTGGTGGCGGACGACCCCGGGCCGATTTCTTCGCAGACGGAACAGGACACCAGACATTTTGCCCAATTTGCGCATCTGCCGGTTTTTGATCCGACTTCTCCCGAGGAAGCTTATGAACTCATCGGCGCAGCGTTTCGCTATTCCGAGCAATATCATACGCCGGTTATTTTCCGCCCGACAACGCAGATTTGTCATGCCTGCGCGAGTATTGAGGTCGTCGATGAAATTAACGGTCATGCAATCGAAGGGTTTGTCAAGGATATGAAGTGGGTGATTTTTCCGAAGCTTTCCTATCAGAATCATCTTCGCATTTTGCAGCAGGAACGTGTGCTGGCCGAGGATTTTGCTGCTTTTCCTTATAATCGTCTGGGCGGCAGCCGTTCAGCGGTGCGGGGGATTATTTCGAACGGCGTGTCTACGGCTTATGTCAATGAAGTGCTGGCGATGACCGGCGATTCGGTGCGGACTCTGTCCATTGCTACGCCGCATCCTTTTCCTGTTAAATTGGCGCTTGCTTTTTTAGAGGGACTTACCGACGTGCTGGCAGTAGAAGAACTTGACCCGGTGCTGGAGGAAGAACTGCTGAAGCTATGCGGGCGGTATCATCTGCCGGTCAATATCCATGGTAAGCTTACCGATGAAATGAATCTTGCCGGAGCCAATCATTTTGAAAATGTGCGGGCGGCGATTGATACGTTTTGCGGTCGATCGGCAACGGATGCTTTGCCGGCCGCGCCGGCTGGGTTGCCGCCTTTGCCGGTACGGCCGCCGGTGCTTTGCGCGGGTTGTCCTCACCGCGGTTCGTTTTACAGCGTGAAGGCTGCTATGCAGCGGGCCAAGTTACCGGCTGTTTTCACCGGGGATATCGGCTGCTATACGCTCGGCAATGCAAAACCGCTGGATATGGTAGACACCTGCTTGTGTATGGGCGCCGATATTACGATGGCGCAGGGGCTGCAGCGGGCGGAAAGCGGCCGGAAACACATCGCCTTTATTGGCGATTCAACCTTCTTTCATACGGGGATTCCCGGTATTATTAATGCAGTATATAACGGGACGGATATCACGGTTATGATTCTCGATAATTCAACGACTGCTATGACCGGTCATCAGCCCCATCCGGGTACCGGGCATACGATGATGGGCGGGGTTACGGAAAGGGTCCATATTGACAAAGTGCTGGCCGGATGCAATGTGAAATGCATCAAACATGCCAATCCGCTGCGGTTGGAGGAATCCATTGCCGCCGTTACGGAAGCGGTCGCGTATCCCGGAGTATCCGTTGTTATCTTTGAAGCGCCTTGTATTGCCTTGTTTAAGGCGGAGCCGCCGCTTCGGGTAGCGGCAGAAAAATGCATTGGCTGTCGACGCTGTATCAATGAAATTGGCTGCCCGGCGATTTCACTTACGACCGAAGGTAAAGCTGTTATTGATGAAAATCTTTGTTACGGCTGTGATTTATGCAGTCAGCTATGTCCGGTACAGGCGATTGGAGGCGTACAGAAATGAAAATGGATTGTTTGCTGGCCGGTGTCGGCGGGCAGGGAACGGTGCTCGCATCACGCCTCATTGCGCAGACGGCAATGAGCAAAGGCTTTACAGCGCATACTTCGGAGACCATCGGGATGGCGCAACGCGGCGGTTCGGTTATCAGTCAGGTGCGTCTCGGTCACGCCGCATGTGCGCCGGCGATTCCCCTGGGAGCGGCCGATCTTATCATTGGCTTTGAACCAGCGGAGGCGCTGCGCAATCTGGCCTATTTAAAAGCGGACGGAGCGCTTTTGGTGAGCCGCAATCCGATTCGCCCGGTGACCTCGTCGCTGGGACAAGGCTATGCATTGGACGAGATTCTGGCGTATCTGGCGCAGGCGGCGCCGCGCTGCGTCTTTATTGACGGCGAGGCGCTCTGCCGGGAAGCAGGGTCCGGAAAAGTACTCAACGTCGTTGTCCTGGGAGCAGCCGCAGCGGAGGGGCTGCTGTCTTTTAGCAAAGACGAGCTTTTGACGACCATGCTGGCGCATGTGCCGGCAAAGTTTGTGGAGTTGAATAAACAGGCTTTTGCGGTTGGCTTTGACCATAGAAAATATGAGGCGGAAGATGGGGGAGCAAAATGAAACCAGAAACGTTTGCAAAGTTTAAAAAGGCGCTGCGGCATGCGGCTGAGGACAGTCCGTTTTATCGGGAGCTTTATCGGCAAAAAGGCATTGAAATCGGTGATATCAAAACGCCGGAGGATATCGGTAAACTGCCAACGACGGATAAATATGATCTGCGGCAGGCATACCCGCTGGGGATTCAGGCTGTGCCCGATGAAGAGGTGGTACGCATTCATTCTTCTTCGGGAACGACCGGTCAGCCGGTTATCATACCTTATACGGAAAATGATGTTGAAACCTGGGGTGAAATGATGGCCCGCTGCATGCGGGTGGCGCATGTCACCAAAAAAGATCGTCTGCAGATCACCCCTGGTTACGGCTTGTGGACGGCCGGCATCGGTTTTCAGCGCGGCTGTGAAAAGCTGGGCGCCATGGCAATACCGATGGGGCCGGGCAATACGGAAAAACAGCTGAAAATGATGGTCGATCTGCAAGCTACCGTGCTTTGCGCGACTTCGTCGTATGCTTTACTGCTGGCGGAAGAAATCGCGCATCGCGGGCTGCGGGATAAGATCTGTCTCAAACATGGCATCATTGGCTCCGAACGCTGGGGCGAAAAAATGCGGCAGCGTATTACCGCCGAGCTTGGCATTGATATTTTTGATATTTACGGTCTGACAGAAATCTATGGGCCGGGAACTTCCATCAGTTGTGACGCGCATGAGGGGCTGCATTATTGGGATGACTATCTTTATTTTGAAATTGTCGATCCGGAGACCGGCGCTGTTTTACCGGATGGCCAGCTGGGAGAGCTTACTGTGACTACGCTCACCAAGGAGGGCGCGCCGCTCATTCGTTACCGCACGCATGATTTGACGCGTCTTTTGCCGGGGAAATGTTCCTGCGGTCTTGATTATCCGCGGCATGATATTATTCTTGGCCGCACGGATGATATGATCAAGATCAAAGCAGTCAATATTTATCCGGGGCAGATCGAGGATGTATTGAAAGAAATTCCCGAGGTCAGCAGCGAATATCAGGTGGTGCTGGATCGCGGTCCGGATTATAAAGACTACATGCTGCTGCGCGTTGAAAGTACGCCGGGGATTGAAAAGGATACGGTTGAGACTGCCGTACAAAAACGTTTCAAGTCGCGCATCGGTATTGCCATTCAGGTAGAAGCCCTGGCGATTGGCGAGCTGCCGCGCAGTGAGAAAAAAACAAAACGGGTCGTTGATAAAAGGTATTGCTGAGAAGAAAGAGCAGAGGAACCGGGAGTTGGTTTTTCTGCTCTTTTTGTTTTATGAGAAAATTATAAATTTCTTGATAAATTCAGAAAAACAGACTATAATTTATCTTAGATGGATGACGACTTTTAAGGGTTGTATGTCAAGAAGTAAGTGAAAAAAAGCACGAATACATCGATGTAAAAATTTTTGAGGGGGTAAGCAGTATGGCAAACAGAATTATTCTTAATGAGACATCGTATTTCGGACCGGGGGCGATTCAAGAAATTGTCACGGAAATACGGGGACGCGGGTATCACAAAGTACTGGTTGTAACCGATAAAGACCTTATGAAGTTCAAAGTGGCTACGAGGATTACGGAGCTGCTGACTCTTAGTGGTATAGATTACGAGGTTTATGATCGGATCAAGCCCAATCCGACTATCAAAAATGTGCAGGAAGGGGTGGAAACTTGTCGGCAATCGGGTGCCGACGTACTGGTTGCCGTGGGCGGCGGGTCGGCGATTGATACGAGCAAAGCGATTGCCATCATTATGAAAAATCCTGAATTTGCTGATGTGCGCAGTCTGGAAGGCGCATCGCCGACCAAGCATAAAGCGATGCCGATTATTGCCGTGTCGACGACTTCGGGGACGGCCGCCGAAGTTACCATTAATTATGTCATTACGGATGAGGAAAAACAGCGCAAGTTTGTTTGTGCCGATCCGCATGATATTCCGGTTATTGCAATTGTCGATTCGGAGATGTGTGCATCCATGCCATCGCGCCTTTGCGCGGCGACCGGTATGGATGCGCTGGTCCATGCCATTGAGGGGTATATTACCAAGGCAGCCTGGGAATTGACCGATATGGTTCATCTGAAAGCGATTGAAATCATTGCCCGGTCGCTGCGTCGGTCGGTACAGGGAGATTCGCAGGGGCGGGAAGATATGGCTTTGGGACAGTATATTGCCGGCATGGGTTTTTCTAATGTAGGGCTGGGCATAGATCATTCCATGGCGCATCCGCTGAGCGCAGTTTATGATATTCCGCATGGAGTTGCCTGCGCGGTTTTACTGACGCCGGTCATGAAGTTCAATGCTCCGGCTACCGGCGAGCGCTACCGTGAGATTGCTCGGGCGATGGGCGTTCCCGGTGTCGATGTCATGAGCCAGGACGCATATCGTCAGGCGGCGATCGCTGCGGTTCAGCAGCTTAGCCTGGATGTCGGTATTCCGGCTACGCTCGGCGCTCTGGGAGTCAAGGAAAAGGATCTTGATTTTCTGGCCGGATCGGCGATGGCGGATGCCTGTACGCCCGGAAATCCGCGGGAAGTCAGCAAAGAAGACATTATAGCAATTTACCGTTCCATTTTATAATTGACAGGTTCAAGGCTGATGACGGCCGAAAAGTCTCTTGGGAAGGGATTTTCGGCCGTTTCTTGTTATACTGCCAGTGGTGTGGTATCATAGAACTTATATTTGCTTTTTGGGAGGAATCGGTTTGCGCTGGCGGGGAAATTTATTTTTGCTTTTGGCGGCTTTTATCTGGGGAACGACGTTTGTGGCCCAGCAGGTAGGAATGGATCGGCTGGGGCCATTTACATACGCGGCGGCCCGATACTTTCTTGGCATGGTGTCGTTGGCGGTTGTCTGGTATGGCTATCGGAGCGTGCGGCAGGCGGCGCAGCGGGCAGGCAGCTATCGCAGCGGCTGGCGGGCCGGCATGGGAGCGGGTCTTATCATGTTTTGCGCTTCCTCTCTGCAGCAATTTGGCATGCAGTATACTTCGGTAGGCAAAGCTTCCTTTATTACCTGCCTATATCTCATTTTTGTGCCGCTGGGAGGCGTTTTTTTAAAACAGCACATTCGTCGGGAAAATTGGGCGGGGGCTGTTCTGGCGCTGTTGGGTTTATATTTTCTTTGTGTGCGGGAAAGTTGGTCGCTGGGTTATGGCGATGGCCTGATTTTGCTGTGCGCGTTTTTTTGGACGATGCATATTCTTTTTATTGGCGCCTATGCTGCGTTGGTAGATGTGATTGAACTGTCCCTGGCGCAGGTGTGTGTGACTTTTGCCGGCAGCGCGGCGGCGGCTTTGATTTGGGAGTCTTTTGCCTGGGCGGATCTTTGGCATGCAGCGCTGCCAATTTTCTATGCGGGCGTGCTATCCACCGGAGTGGCATTCACTTTGCAGATTGTTGGGCAGAAGTATGCGGAACCCGCGCCGGCAGCGGTGCTGATGAGCCTGGAATCCGTGTTTGGCGCCCTGGCGGGTTGGGTGGTTCTCGGCGAGCGGCTGCAGCCCATAGAGGTGTTCGGCTGCGTGCTTATGGCAGCCGGGATGCTGGTGACACAGCTTGGCGGATTTTTACGGAAAAAGAAAGCCTAAAACTGATTGTGTTTTTATAAGCAGGAAATATGTATTTTTACATTGCATTTTTGGCAGCAGAATAGTATAATATTGTCAATAAGGAAAAAGGAGTGTTGATGTTGAAGTTTGACAGTATCAAGATTATCCTTATTGGCATTGCCGTACTTTTGTTTAATATGTAGAGCGGTTTTTTGCATGGGTGGCAGGACCAGAGTCTGGTCTTGCCTTTTTTTTCGTGGAAGAATTCTTTTTTTGCAGGAATGTGAAAAAAAAAAGCGAAATAATAACAGATATGTGAGATCGTTGGAAAGGGGAAAGTTCCTATGGCGGCAACGGATTCGGCAATCAGGAATGCCATTGTGACAATAAAGGTCATTGGGGTGGGCGGCGGCGGCAATAGTGTGCTGCTGCGCATGGCGAAGGATAAGCTCGCCGCGGTAGAGCTCATCGCAATTAATACAGATGCCAAGCAGCTGGCTATCTTACAGCAGGCTGGCGTGACGCCGCTGCAGATTGGGGAGAAATTGACGAAAGGCCGCGGAACCGGCGGCAGTCTGGAATTGGGCGAGAATGCTGCCAAGGCGGATGAGGAAAAAATCCGGGCGGCTATTAAGGGCGCGGACTTGGTTTTTGTGACGGCAGGCATGGGCGGCGGCGCGGGCACCGGCGCTGCGCCCGTGGTGGCAAAACTGGCCCGGGAGATGGGGACGCTGACAATCGGCGTGGTGACGGTGCCGTTTTCCTTTGAGGGACAGCGTAAGCAGCGGTTGGCAAATGAAGGTATTGTGAAGCTGCAGGCCAATATGGACGCTTTGATCGCGGTACGCAATGATAATCTTATGAAACTGCCGGAAAACCGGCATATGTCGTTGGTTCAGGCATTTTCGGCAGCGGATGGAATTTTGCGGCAGGCGATTCGCTGCATTTCCGAGATGATTCTGACGACGGGGGTTATCAATGTTGATTTTGCTGATGTGACTTCGATTTTTCGCCAGAGTGAAAGCAGTGATGCTTTGCTGGGAATCGGCGAGAGCGATACCGGCAGTGCGGTGCGGGCGGTACAGCAGGCCATTGAGAGCCCGCTGATTGAAAAGTCGCTGTCCGGGGCCCGCGGGATTATTTTGAACATCAGCGGGGATGAAAGCCTGAGTTTGTTTGAAGTCAATGAGGCCACGCAGTATATTTATGACAATACGCATCCCGATGTAAACATTATTTTTGGTACAGTCATTGAAAAGGGAATGGGCAGCAAAGTGCGGGCGACTCTTGTCGCGACGGATTTTGCCGACAGCCTGATTAAAAAATCTCCGCAGCTGGGTGATGTGGAGAAAAAGCTGGGTAATGTTTCTCTGGCATTACCGGAGTTCATGAATCAACAAACACCGCCGGTCTTAAAGTTTCATGCTTCCGACGGCAGCGTTATACCTCCTTTCCGTCCTTTAGGCAAGGATGCGCCGGAGGGAAAAACGGATAGAACAAAATAAGATCACATGGCTGCTGCATGGTGCAGTGGCTTTTTCTTTATAGGAGGTTTTCTGGATATGCTGGGTAAATTTTCACGAACGGAATTGCTTTTAGGGAGCGCTGCACTGCAAAAACTCGCGAATAGCAGGGTGGCTGTTTTTGGCGTGGGCGGCGTTGGTTCTTTTGTAGCCGAGGGGCTGATTCGCAGCGGCGTCGGTCATTTTTTGCTGGTGGATAACGATTTGATTTGTGAGACGAATATCAATCGGCAGCTGCATGCGACAACAAAAACGGTTGGCCGGCGCAAAACCGAGGTGATGCGGGAGCGCATGCTGGAAATCAACCCGGATGCGGTCATTGATACGATGGACGCTTTTTATCAGCCGGAGCAGGCGGAGGATTTTTTTACGCAGCCGTATGATTATCTGGTCGATGCCATTGACACGGTTACGGGGAAAATCGACCTGGTCCTGCAGGCAGAAAAGCGCGGCATTCCGATAATCAGCAGCATGGGAGCCGGTAATAAACTCGATCCGGCGCGTTTTGAGGTGGCTGATATTTATGCGACCAGCGTGTGTCCGCTGGCACGGGTCATGCGTCATGAGCTCAAGGCGCGCGGCGTAAAGAAACTTAAGGTGGTTTATTCAAAGGAACCGCCGCTGGCGATCCGTCAGTCTGGCTGCGGCGCGCAGTGCATCTGCCCGCCGGGCAGCGCGCGGAATTGTGATCAGCGGCGGGCCGTTCCGGGCAGTATTTCCTTTGTGCCGTCGGTGGCGGGATTGATTATTGCCGGCGAAGTTGTGAAAGATCTGATCAAGGGGGTTACATTATGAAAATATCAGTTTTAGGCTGCGGCCGTTGGGGGACTTTTCATGCCTGGTACGCCGATCACATCGGTCATGAGGCGGTGCTCTGGGGGCGGGAAGGTTCAAAGCATCTGGCAGAGCTGCAGGCGGGGCGGTGCAATGAATATCTGGAGCTGCCGCCATCGGTTGGGTTGACCAGTGATCTGGCCGGGGCCGTGCAGCGGGCCGATATCTGTGTTATATCGATCAGCTCGCAGCAGCTGCGCTCTTTTGGCCGGCAGCTGGCGGCTTTGGGGAATCTTTCCGGCAAGACGTTTGTGCTTTGCATGAAGGGGTTGGAGATCGGCAGCGGTAAGCGTCTTTCGGTGGTACTGGAAGAAGAAATCGGCGCGGATAAGCGCATTGCGGTCTGGGTTGGGCCCGGCCATGTTCAGGATTTTATGCAGGGTATTCCCAATTGTATGGTGATTTCTTCGCGCAATGCAGTGGTGACAAAGTATGTGGTGCGTTATTTTTCCAGCTCGCTCATCCGGTTTTATTATGGGGCGGATCTCTTGGGAACCGAGATCGGGGCGGCGGCAAAAAATGTGATCGGGCTGGCGGCCGGTATGCTCGACGGTATGCATTATGCGAGCCTGAAGGGAGCGCTTATGGCCCGGGGGACGAGGGAACTGTCGCGTTTGGTCGGAGCTATGGGCGGCGACCCGATGACGGTCTATGGGCTCTCGCATTTGGGGGATTATGAAGCCACGCTGTTTTCGCCGCACAGCAATAATCGCCGTTATGGAGAAAATCTGGTGCTGGGTCGTTCCTCTGATAAACTGGCCGAGGGGGTCTATGCTTCGGAAGCCTTAATGGATCTGGCACAGCAGTATCGGGTCGAGCTGCCAATCTGCAGCACGGTATATGGTATTGTGAGAGAAAACAAAAATCCTCGGGAATCCCTTTTGAAGCTTTTTCTGCGCTCGATAAAAAGTGAATGATTAATCATAATCCCCCA
>DCFR01000040.1:6936-30797 GCA_002319815.1 Megamonas sp. UBA1799 | reverse complement strand
GCTCCTGCGCCATCCAGTCCATCGTAGCGGCTCCATCATGAACCTCACCGATTTTGTGGTTAATACCAGTATAGAAGAGGATACGCTCAGTAGTCGTAGTCTTACCGGCATCAATATGCGCCATAATTCCTATATTACGAGTTTTTTCAAGTGAAAACTCTCTGCCCACTGTTATATCGCTCCTTATTAATGAGATACTGCCACATGATTACCAGCGGTAATGCGCAAATGCCTTATTAGCCTCAGCCATCTTATGCGTATCTTCTTTTTTCTTTATTGCTGCGCCTGTATTATTTGCAGCATCCATAAGCTCACCCGAAAGTCTTTCATTCATAGTCTTCTCACCACGAAGACGTGCATAATTGACAATCCAGCGAATACCGAGTGTCATACGGCGATCCGGACGAACCTCGATTGGTACCTGATAATTAGCACCACCAACACGGCGGGCCCGAACCTCGAGGACAGGCATAACATTTTTCAAAGCAGTCTCAAACACTTCCAAAGGATCCTTGCCAGTCTTTGCACGGATTGTTTCGAACGCATCATAAACGACTCTTTCAGCGACGCCCTTCTTACCCGAAAGCATTACCTTGTTGATAAACTTTGTAACAATTTTAGACTTGTATACCGGATCCGGCAACACGTCACGCTTAGGTACAGAACCTTTTCTTGGCATTAATTTCCCTCCTTACCCAATATTCTTCATTCGTATTATTTTTTCTTAGTGCGCTTTGCACCATACTTAGATCTGGACTGACCACGGTCCTGAACCCCCGCCGTATCCAGTGAACCACGAATAATATGGTAACGGACACCTGGCAAGTCCTTAACACGTCCACCCCTGATCAAAACAACACTATGTTCCTGAAGATTATGGCCAATGCCTGGAATATATGCAGTCACTTCAATACTATTTGTCAAACGGACACGGGCTACTTTGCGAAGCGCTGAATTTGGTTTCTTTGGAGTCGTTGTATAGACTCTTGTACAAACCCCACGCTTCTGTGGGCAATTTTTTAATGCCGGTGCTGTAGATTTATCCTGCATACTTTGTCTGCCTTTACGAACTAACTGATTGATTGTAGGCATACATGCACCTCCTTCCTTCATATTGAGAATTTATTATTTATTAACAACCCCGCCGTCAAAAGGCGGCAAGATTTTTAACAACCAGAGGATTTAAGGATGGCCACCGCTGCGGCGCCAACCTCAATAGAACAAGCCGCGCCCAGATCTTTCATTGTTACCTGGCGAACGGTTTTTACATTTTGTCCGGCACAAAGTTCCAGCAGCGGCCGGGTCACGCGTTCATCGGCGTCATCGGCAACGAACACCTGCGCCGCCGTGCCTTTGTTAACGGCCTTCATAACTTGTTTTATTCCAATCACATGACTGGTATTTTTCAGTGTTTCCAGCGTCATTCGCTTCACTCCCAAAAAGACATACCCCGCGCCTGACAATAGGCACTCATATATAATAGCACCCGCAAAAATGATTGTCAACACCTATTTTATCGACTTTTTCATGTACACGTTGCCAAGCGTGTCATCAACAAAAATAGTCCTTTTGAAAAATACATTTATTCTTATTATATTGCTATAAAAAATATTTTTTTACATCTTATACGGCAATTACAATATTTTTTCTTGGAAAATGTGAATCATTTTTGCGCTAATAAAAATCTGAGGACGGCTTTGCTGCGCCGTCCTCAGATAATGTTTTATCCTGCTATGATTCCAACCCTGCTCCGCAAAAATATCGTATCAGCGGACTAACACCTTTTTCATCGCTGCGGCAACATTTTCCTTCGTAAAGCCAAATTTTTTAAACAGCACGCCGGCCGGCGCCGAAGCGCCAAACCCATGCATGGTTACCACCGCGCCGTCCAACCCGACATACCGGCCCCAGCCGAAATCTGCAGCCGCCTCAACGGCAACACGAACCCGCACGTTTTTCGGCAGCACGGTCTCCTTATAAGCTTCATCCTGCTGCTCAAAAAGATCCATGCACGGCATGCTGACCACCCGCACATCAACGCCTTCGCCCCGCAGCAGTTCCTGCGCATCAATCGCCAGGGAAACTTCCGATCCGCTGGCAATAAAAATCCCGTCCGGAACGGCCTTTTTCTCTGCCGATACAACATAAGCGCCCTTTAACGCATCTTTACTGCTGCCGTCCAACTGCGGCAGATTCTGGCGGGTGAGTACCAAAGCCGTCGGCGTATGCTGGCTCGTAATCGCCAGATACCATCCGGCAGCCGTCTCCGTTGCATCCGCCGGACGAAATACATTGACATTCGGCATTGCCCGCAGCATGGCCAGCTGCTCAACCGGTTCATGCGTCGGACCATCTTCGCCCACGCCGATGCTGTCATGCGTGAATACATACGTGACTGGCAGTTTCATCAAAGCCGCCAGACGAACCATCGGCTTCGTATAATCACTAAAAACAAAAAAGGTTGCAATATATGCTTTCAGCCCGCCATGCAGCGTAATGCCGTTGGCAATCGCCGCCATAGCCAGCTCGCGTACGCCAAAGTGAAGATTGCGCCCAGCATAATCCGCCCGGCTGAAATCCGTTTCTCCGTTCATATGCGTCTTATTGGACGGAGCCAGATCCGCGCTCCCGCCAATCAGCTGCGGCAGCATATCCTTGATCCGGTTGATCATGGTTTCTGATAAGCTGCGCGTCGCCTGCGGCTTATTCTCATAAGCCCAGAACGCCTCGTCGTTCAAAAGCTTTGCCGCATCCGGCTCGCTGTGGAAAGTGTCCCAGAGCGTTTTCATATTGGGGAAGTTCGCGGCATAAGAAGCAAAGAGCTGCTGCCATTCTTTCTCAGCGGCCTCGCCCTCCTGCGCCAGTTTCCGATATTGCGCATAAACCTCATCCGGCACCGAAAAAGCTTCTGGAATCGGCCAGCCCAGATTTTCTCGGAGCGCCTTCACATTTTCTTCGCCCAGCGGCTCGCCATGCGCGCTGGCCTTTCCCTGCTTCGCCGGGCAGCCATACCCGATCTGCGTATGCACAGTAATAAACGACGGATGCTGCGTATCCGCCTTGGCCTCCTCAATAGCCCGGCCAATTGCCTCCAGATCATTGCCATCTTCCACAGTAATCGTCTGGAAACCAAAAGCCTCCATCCGCTTCTGCACATTTTCCGTAAAAGCAATATCTGTACTGCCTTCAATCGAGATACGATTGCTGTCATAGAAGACAATGAGTTTTGACAAGCCCAAGGTTCCCGCCAAAGAAAATGCCTCGGAAGAAATCCCTTCCATCATGCAGCCGTCGCCGCCCAGAGCAAACGTATAATGATCCACCACCGGATATCCCGGTTTATTAAATACCGCCGCCAGATGCGCCTCTGCCATTGCCATGCCGACGGCCATGCCCATGCCGGCGCCCAGCGGTCCGGTAGTAGCTTCAACCCCGACCGTATGACCATATTCCGGATGTCCGGGAGTTAAAGAACTATCCTGCCGGAAATTCTTCAAATCCTCCATCGTCAATCCATAGCCAAAAAAATGCAGCAGCGCATAAAGCAGCATCGAACCATGTCCGCCCGACAAGACAAAACGATCACGATTCGCCCACTGCGGATCTTTGGCATTATGCTTCATATGATGGCCCCAGAGCTCATAAGCCATCGCCGCACTGCCCAGCGGCAGACCCGGATGTCCGGAATTTGCTTTTTGAATCGCATCGGCAGCCAAGACACGAATGGCATTTACACAAGTAGTCTCAATCGTACGCATTGTTTTTATTCCTCCATTAGCTTTTTTATCTATTAGCCGGCGCAGACAGCAACCGCATCAATTTCCACCAGCGCCCCCTTGGGAAGCTTACTAACCTCCACACAGACCCGCGCTGGACAATCTTGAACAAAATATTTTCCATAAACAGCGTTCACCCGGGCGAAATCATCCATATTCGTAATATAAACGGTCGTCTTCACGACATCAGCCAAAGAACTTCCGGCAGCTTCGATAATCACCTGAAGATTTTTCAGCACCTGCGCCGTCTGTTCCTCAATGCCCCCGGCGGCTAACCCCCCGGTAGCCGGAACCAGTGGAATTTGTCCGGATACATAAAGCATCCCGCCCGTCTGAATCGCCTGTGAATAAGGCCCAATCGCCTGTGGAGCCTGATCCGTCGCTACAATCTTCTTCATTCCAATACTTCCCTTCATATATAATATAGCGTCGCACGCCCGGTTTTAACGTTTCAAATCCGGACGCAGATTCGCCGCGCCTCCCAGATAAACATGCCGGATCTCTTGCTGCGTCTTGTCTACATCCGCCAGCAGAAGCGCCCGGATGCAAAGCGGCAATCCGTCTTCCGCCGCCATCTGACGCGTATCAAAAAGCGGCACAGCCGTGAATCCCGGAATCAGACGAGCCCCGGCCGCGGGAAAAGCTGCGGTCACATCCTCTGTCGCACTAAAAATAACGGCTCCTATGGCATCCGCCGTCACTCCGTTATGACGGCACATCTCTGTGACCATCCAGCGTACAGCGGCAAAAATCTCTTCCTTGGTATTATTTTTGATCGTAATTGCGCCCCGGATTCCCCGCATAGGCTTACCTCCTCAATGATTTCTGATAATCCCCCACAACAACCGGCCGCACAAAATCAAGGCGGCCAAGTAACCAAATACCCCTAAAATTGGAATTTCCATGATTTTCGGTGTCATCTGCGTCGTACAAATCACACTGGATCCTAATAGCAAAGCCGAGCTAATGATGCCAATGACAAGCTTATTGATCATCTTGTCAATGCGCCGCAGCGGTTCCTCTGAACCCGTCAGATCCAGATTTACCTTTGTCTGCCCGCTCATAGTCATCTTCAATATATCAGAAATCTGCTCCGGCAGCTGCATAGACTTCCGCAGCAGGATATACCCTTCACGTTTAAATTTATCAAACTCAGCCTGCCAGCTGAAATTCTTTTGAAAATTCACCTGCAGACTGCGAGCAAAAATCCCTACAAAACTCACTTCCGGACAGCAATGACGGATCACCCCTTCAATAGTGATGACCCCGCGGGCAAACATACTGAGCCCCGGCGCGATGCCAATATGATGTATGCGCAGCAGATTCATAATCTGCCGCGTCAGCACGCCCATCTGCAGCGTGTTAAAATCAACGCCGTTATACTGCCCCATGAGCGCATCAATATCTTCATAAAGCTGCGTATGGTTCACCCGGCCTTTGGGAATGCCCAGCGCCAGCACAGCGTCCTTCATTTCAAACGTATCATGGTTCGCCAGCGCAAAAATGGCTTTGCGCAGAGAAGCCCGGTCTTTGTTTGAAAGCCGCCCCATCATGCCAAGATCCAGCCAGACTACCTTGCCGTCACGAATCCAAATATTGCCTGGATGCGGATCCGCATGAAAATAACCATCCTCAACAATCTGTTTGACATAATTTTCTCCCAGCCGGCGGCCTAACTGCAGAATATCATACCCCTTGGCCCGCAATCCCTCCGCGTCATCAAAACGAATACCCTCCACATAATCCATGACCAAAATACGGGAAGTCGTCAGCTGTCGGTTCACCTTGGGACAAGTCACATAATCCACATCACTGTTTAAATGACGGAATTCATCCATATGATCAGCTTCCATGAGAAAATCCATTTCCTGTTTAGCAATGGCCCACATTTCATCCAATATCATATTAAAATCAATAACATCCTGCGAATTACTGATGACCTTCAGCAGCGTTGCCGCCCGTTTCAGCAGCACGATGTCCTTGGACATCACCTCATAAATGCCCGGTCGCTGCACCTTGACAACCACTTTTTCCCCATCTACCAGCTCTGCCTGATGCACCTGGGCGATCGAGGCCGACCCTAGTGCCGTTTCGTCGATAGAACGAAAAACCTGCGTCCAGCGGCACTTGTATTCCGTCTCAATCAGCGCCTGAATCGTAGAAAAAGGCAGTGGCTTTGCACTTGACTGCAGTTTCATGAGTTCATCGCAGTACTCCTGCGGCAAAAAATCAGGCCGCATACTCATGACCTGCCCGAGTTTAACAAAAGTCGGTCCCAGATCTTCCAGTGTCTGACGGATTTTCAGCGGCGTAATTCCCCGCACCAGCTCACGCTTGCGAAGAACCTCCACCATTTCCCGCAAACGCTGCGACGAACCGGCCGCTTTCAGATCATCCTCTTTTGTCTGAAGCAATCCTTCCAGCATAAGCGCATCTCCATTCCAGCCCCGATGGCCGGTCACCGTCATCAGTCCTGCAGCATTTCAGCCCGCAGCTGATTGACCGTTGCATTGTCCAAATACTCATCATACGTCGTCATCCGGTCAATCACACCCGCCGGCATAATTTCAATAATCCGATTGGCAATCGTCTGAATAAACTCATGATCATGGGATACAAACAGCATGGTTCCTGTAAAAGCAATCAACCCGTCATTCAGGGCTGTGATCGATTCCAGATCCAAATGATTCGTCGGCTCATCAAGCAGCAACACATTGGCCCCCGAAAGCATCATGCGCGACAACATGCAGCGCACCTTTTCACCGCCGGAAAGTACCCCAGCCGCTTTAAGACTCTCCTCGCCAGAAAACAGCATACGGCCTAAAAAGCCGCGCACAAACGTCTCATCCGGATCCGGAGAAAACTGGCGCAGCCAGTCAACCAGATTCATCTGCACCCCATCAAAAAAGGCCGCATTATCCTTAGGCAGATACGATTGCGTCGTCGTAACTCCCCATTTGAAAGATCCTTCGTCCGGCTCCAGCTCGCCCATCAGGATGCGGAACAACACCGTTTTTCCAATGCTGTTCGGCCCCGTAAATGCAACTTTATCACCTTTTTTAAGTGTAAAGCTAACATGATCAAGAACCTTTTCCCCATCAATGGTCTTAGAAATATTTTCCACTGTCAGCAGCTGATCCCCGGCTTCGCGGTCTGGTTTAAAAGCGATATAAGGATAGCGCCGCGTCGATGGACGAATATCATCCAATGTGATTTTTTCCAAAAGTTTCTTACGTGACGTAGCCTGCTTCGACTTGGAAGCATTCGCACTAAACCGCTGAATAAATGCCTGCAGATCTTTAATTTTCTCTTCCTTTTTCTTGTTGGCATCCTTCGCCAGCTGTAAAGCCAACTGACTTGATTTCAACCAGAAATCATAGTTGCCGGCATACAACTGAATTACGCCGAAATCCACATCACAAATATAAGTGCAGACCTGATTCAGAAAATGCCGGTCATGGGAAACCACAATGACCGTATTGGGAAAATCTGCCAAAAAGTTTTCCAGCCATTTTATAGAAGCGACATCCAGATGATTCGTCGGCTCATCCAGCAAGAGCACATCCGGATTGCCAAATAAAGCCTGAGCCAAAAGAACCCGGACCTTTTCATTACCCGTAAGATCTGCCATCTTCATTGAATGCTGCGCTTCGGGAATACCCAGCCCATTCAAAAGCTGCGCCGCCTCTGGTTCTGCATTCCAGCCATCCAGCTCCGCAAATTCACATTCCAGTTCTGAAACCCGCATCCCGTCCGCTTCAGAAAAATCTGGCTTTTCATACAGAGCATCCTTCTCGTCCATAATCTCCACAAGACGTTTATGCCCCATAATAACCGTCCGCAGCACCTCATAATCATCAAACTCATAATGATTCTGCCGCAAAACAGCCAGCCGCTCGCCCGGAGATATCTCAACCATACCCTTGGTTGGCTCCAGCTCACCCGCCAAAAGTTTTAAAAAAGTAGATTTCCCGGCACCATTGGCTCCGATCACGCCATAGCAATTTCCCGGAGAAAACTTGATATTAACGTCCTTAAACAAAACCCGCTTGCCAAATTGCAGCATTAAATCGTTCGTACTAATCATATAACGGTTTCCTCAATCCTCATTCATATATTTACTTGACCAGATAACTGGTCATCTTGCATAGAATACAGTCTATTGTATCATACTTCCCTTTGCCTCGTCTACGCGGCCCCGCCAAAGGAAAACATATTTCACGGTTCTTGCAGAATGTGATCAAAGAGATCCATGATGCTCTGCCCATATGTATATCCAGGAACAGCCCAACGGCCATTCAGATCTTCCCAGCTGCCCAGCGTATCATCGCCATAAACGGAGCGCACCAGATCATAGCGGGGATCCACAACCGGGACCATCGGCGGACGTGTCGACGCATAAGCCAAAAGATGCTGAATATGTGCCCGCACGCCCAGCAAAGAATCCGAAAAATACGCGCCCTTAACAGAAGTGCTTGTTGTTCCCAGTCCGCAGTAATTATTCTGATCCGGCGTTACGGTCCCCCCATACCGGAAGTATCCCGTTTCCTTCAGCGCCTGCGCAAACGCCATATCCGGGCGAACTCCCTCCCGTTCGCCTTCGGCATAATAATAAGCCACCAACGTTTGCGGCGGCACAGAAATAGCCGGATGCGGATTTATGCTCAAAAGGTACTCCACACATTGCTGCTGTGTGGCAATGGGATGTCCTAAAATTGAATTTGCCTCCATACCGACCGATGGCAGAGGATTTTTCAGGCATTCCGCCGGCGGGTGCAGGATCGCCTGAATCCGCTCACGCAGACCGGGGCGGGCAGCCGAAACCGCGCCGGTCATTGTCAGATTGTTTGTGTGTCCTTGTACATTGGACGGCTGCACGTCCACCTTTGCCGCTACCGCCGGATCATGAACCCTTTTCGCAAAAGCCGCCGGTGTGAGGACCAGCATACAGGTCCCCAGCAAGAGCGTCGCTGTCATCATTTTTCCGCCTTGCTTCATGTTAATTCCTCCTACTCATCTATTATATAAAAATATCCCCTTAATCGAAAAAACCCAACTGAAGCATGAACAGCACGGCAAACAGATAGAGCAGCGGATGAACTTTTTTCCCCTGTCCCGTTGCCAGCTTCAGCACAGCATACAAAATAAACCCGGCACCAACACCGGAAGCAATACTATAAGAAAGCGGCATAATCAACATGGTAAAAAATGCCGGAAACGCCTCAGTCATATCATCCCAAGGAATCGTCCGCATACCTTCCGCCATCAAGCTGCCCACCAAAATAAGCGCCGGCGCCGTTACCGCCGGCATTGATGAAACAGCCTTTGCCAAAGGCGCGCAAAAAATCATCACGCCGAACAGCACGGCAGTCACAACAGCGGCAAAGCCCGTGCGTCCCCCAGCCGCAACGCCGGTCCCCGACTCCACGAAACTTGAAGTCGGCCCGGTTCCCAAAAGAGCCCCAGCCAGGCTGCCAATCGAATCCGCCAGCAAAGCGCTTTGCAAATGGGGAAATTTCCCCTCCCGGATTAAGCCGGCCTGACGCCCAACCCCGAGCATCGTCCCGGTCGTATCAAATAACGTCACCAATAGAACCGTAAAAATAACCAGCAGCAGTTTATCAATATGCGCAAAACTCAACTGAAAAAAAGTTTTTTCCAACCCGGATGGCAAGGCAAACGGAGCCGGCGGCAAAGCGATAAAGCCGAGCAGCCAAGCTGTCAGACCGGTAAAAATCATACCGAGAAAAATTGCGCCCCGCACCCGGTTGGCCATAAAAACCGTTGTCACCAAAAGCCCCAATAAAGTGAGATACGCCACCGGATCTTTTATATCCCCCAGCATGGTGATCGTCGTCGGCGAATCGATGACCAAGCGGCCATTTTCCAACCCAATCAACGCAATAAACAAACCAATGCCGGCCGCAATCGCCGTTTTCAACGAAGCGGGAATGGCATCAATCAGCATTTGCCGGAAAGACGTAAGCGAAAGCGCCACAAACAGCGCCGAAGCGACAAAAGCCGCCCCCAGCGCCTCCTGCCAGGGTACACCGTCAGACAAAATCACCGTAAACACAAAATACGCATTAATACCTATGCCGGGAGCAATTGCAATCGGATAATTCGCCGCCACCCCCATAACCAGAGTCGCAATAATAGAAGCCACGGCTGTAGCAATATAAGCACCGCCAAAATCAATGCCAGCCCGGCTCAGAACCGAAGGATTGACCACCAGAATATACACCATGGAAAGAAACGTTGTCAGGCCGGCCAAAATTTCTGTCCGAAAATCCGTACGCCGTTCCTGAAATGCGAACCATATGCGCAGCTTATCCATACGTTCCCCCTTCTGTCTTGCCGTCTTGCCAATCCATTTTACTGGTCAAAACATTGGCAAGACGGCATACATATTTTATTTTACCACGCAGTCAGCGCAATTTCTAGCAGTAAAAGGCGTATTTTGCTCAATAAAATCAGAATAGTACATTTATCGGATAAAAAAGCGAGGCTGTTGTTGAAGTCTTTTTTCTTCAGCAGCAGCCCCAGCCTATTCCGGCCAATTATAAAGTTTTCAAAAGCGCCAGAACCTCATCCAGATAATCGTCCGGCGTGAAATTCTGCGTATTGCCCGTACGGCGGGTTCTAACCTCGATGATATTCTCTTCGACAGCCTTTGGTCCGACCGTAATGCGCACCGGATAGCCAATAAGATCCGCATCCTTAAATTTAACCCCAGCCCGTTCCTTACGATCATCCAGCAAAACATCAACGCCGGCGCCTTTAAGCGCCGCATAAATTGTTTCGGCCAGCGCCAGCTGCTCGGGCACTTTAGCATTGACTGGCACCACGACAACCTCAAACGGCGCAATGGCACGCGGCCATATAATTCCCTGCTCGTCATTATTCTGCTCGATAGCCGCCGCCATGGTCCGGCTCACGCCGATTCCATAGCAGCCCATTACCAGCGGCTTTTCTTTTCCGTTTTCATCGAGGAATGTCGCATGCAAGGCCTCGGTGTACTTGGTCCCCAGCGTAAATACCTGTCCGGCCTCAATACCGCGGGTCATTTTCACCGGCGCGCCGCAATGCGGACACGGATCGCCGTCTTTAATCAGGCGAATATCTGCTGCCGTCACTTCAATAAAATCGCGCTTTGGATTGACATTTTTATAATGCGCATCCATCGCATTTGCTCCGGCAACAGCATTATACATGCCCATAACCGTGGCATCAACAACAATCTGCGTGCCTTTTTTGATACCAATCGGGCTCATAAATCCCGGCACGCCGCCCACGGCCTGAATCGCTGCATCATCGGCCATACGAAGAGTCAGCGCTCCCGTGAGATTCTGCAGTTTGACTTCATTGACATCATGATCGCCGCGCACAAAAGCCAGAACGACCTCATCCTTTTCATTTTGAAAGGCCACTGCCTTAATCGTCTTTTCAAAAGGCACGTGAAGGGATTCGGCCACCAGCTCAATAGTTTTCATTCCTGGTGTCGCGATTGTTTCGAGCGGCTGCATTTCTTCTGCCGCCGCTTCCACCGGCTTCAGCTCGGCTTTTTCATCGCTGGCGGCATAGTCGCAGGCCGTACAATAAACGATATTGGATTCACCGGCATCCGCCAGCACGGTAAACTCGTGTGAATGACCGCCGCCAATCGCACCGTTATCTGCTTCCACCGGACGAAACTGCAAACCGCAGCGTGTAAAAATCCGGGAATACGCATCATACATTTTCTGATAAGAAACATTTAAACCGGCTTCATCCTTATCAAAAGAATACAGATCCTGCATAATAAATTCACGCCCACGCATTAAGCCAAACCGGGGGCGAATCTCGTCCCGATACTTATTCTGAATCTGATACAACATGAGCGGCAGCTGCTTATAGGAACGCACCTCATCCCGCACCAATGACGTAACCATTTCTTCATGTGTAGGTCCCAGGCAGAATTCGCGGTCATGCCGGTCCTTCAGCCGGAACATTTCCTCGCCATAAACGGCCCAGCGGCCGGTTTCCTTCCAAAGTTCCGAAGGCTGCACAATCGGCATTGATATTTCCTGCCCGCCGGCCTCATCCATTTCTTCCCGGATGATTTGCTCAATTTTCTTCAAAGTACGCCATGCCAACGGCAAATAAGTATAAATTCCTCCCGCCGCCTTGCGGATCATCCCGGCCCGCAGCATGAGCTTCTGGCTCACGACCTCGGCCTCCGCCGGTGTTTCCCGCAATGTTGGTGCATAAAGCTGTGTAGTACGCAATTTATTTTTCCTCCCCTTTGGATTTGAGAATCGCATCTATTTCCTTGAACAGCTCGCTCACAAGCTGATTCTCCGGCACTTTCCGGATGATTTCGCCCCGTCGGAATACGAGACCTTCTCCCTTGCCGCCGGCAATGCCAACATCGGCATCGCGGGCTTCACCCGGCCCATTCACGACGCAGCCCATCACCGCCACCTGAATAGGCTCTTTGATGCCCGCCAGTTTCTGCTCGACTTCAGCCGCAATCGACGGCAGATCAATAGCCGTGCGCCCACAGGTTGGACAGGAAATCAACGTTGGCCCATACTCGCGCAGCCCCAGAGCTTTCAAAATTTCATTGGCAACCCGGACTTCAATCACCGGATCTCCGGTCAAAGAAATGCGCAGCGTATCGCCAATGCCCTCGGCCAGCAGGGCGCCAATCCCGACGGCCGATTTAATCATCCCGGTATGCGGCGTTCCCGCCTCGGTAATCCCGAGATGCAGCGGATAATCGACCATCTGGCTCATAAGCCGGTATGCATCAATCGTCAGCGGCACATCATGTGCCTTAAGCGAAATTTTCATATCATAAAAATCCTGCGCTTCCAAAATCCGCACATGCTGTAATGCCGACTCTGCCAACGCTTCCGCTGTTGCCTTCCCATACTTCGCCAGCAATTTTTTATCCAAAGAACCGGCATTTACTCCGATGCGGATAGGAATGTGGGCCGCCTTCGCCTCATGGACAACCGCCCGAACCCTGTCTTCACCGCCAATATTGCCGGGATTCAAACGCAGGCCGGCAATGCCCTGATGAATCGCCTCTATCGCCAGCCGATAATCGAAATGAATATCCGCTACCAGCGGTACATTTACCGCCCGGATAATCCGTCCCAGATTTTGTGCCGCCGCCATGTCGGGTACTGCCAGACGCACAATGTCACAGCCGGCAGCCGTTAATGCCTGGATCTGCCCGATGGTTGCTTCCGTATCGGTCGTCTTCGTATTGGTCATCGACTGTACGGAAATCGGCGCTCCGCCGCCAATAGCTACCGGACCGATATGGATTTGCCGCGTTTTTTTACGTTGCATCATAATCTCTCCAGACTTCCTTCCTTAACTGCCGAAAAAGATACGCACAATATCATTTTTCGTTGCAAACACCATGAGCGCCAGCAGCAGGGCTATCCCTACCGCCTGCGTATAATGCAGCGCCTTGGCTCCTAAAGGCTTGCCGCGCACCGCCTCTACCACCAAAGTCATAAAATGTCCGCCATCCAGCGCCGGCACCGGCAATAAATTAATAATACCGAGATTCAGGCTTAAAAGTGCGGCAAAATTCAACAAAGGCAAGAATCCGATCTGTGCGACCTCCCCTGCCATCTGGGCAACCCCCAACGGCCCGGCCAATTCGGCTGCCGAACTGCCCGTAAAAATCTGTACCAACCCCTGCAGCATGCGCTCGATAATATAGCCTGTCTTGTGAAGAGCCAGGATCGCCGCCTCCCCCGCGCCGGGTTTCTCGGTATGAACCGAACTCATGACCCCGATCATCGAGCGCTTGGCGCTCTTATCATAAGCGGGAATCAAAGTTGCTGTCAGAGGCTTACCGTCACGTTCCAACTCGACCTTGAAAACCTTGCCTTCGCCGTTGCTGATCGCATCGACAAATGCCGCCCAGGAATCAATCTCCTGCCCATCCACCCGCAAAATCCGGTCGCCTTTTCGCAGCCCCGCTTCCGCGGCCGGTTTATTCGGCAGAATATCTCCTAGGACTGCATCGGGTGATGGTGAGCTTACTCCAGCCAAAAAATAAATGGCAAAAAAGATCACCACCGGCAGCAAAAAATTCATTACAGAACCGGCCAGAATGACAATCATACGCGCCCAGACCGGTTTCGCCGAATAGCCGCGGCTCCCGGCCTCCGTATCCTCCGGGTCCATGCCGGCAATATCATTAAAGCCGCCCAAAGGCACGCTGCGCAGAGAATACGTTGTCTCTCCGTATTCATAACTGAACAGTTTGGGCCCAAACCCGATGGCAAACTCATCCACGCGCATATCCGTAAGTTTGGCTGTCACAAAATGCCCCAATTCATGAAAAAGCACCAGCAGACCAAAAACAAAAACAGACGCTACAATTGTTAAAACCATTTTATCACCCTAATCTCTCAAGCAGCTCGCCCGCATAGCGCCGCGCCCAGGCATCTTCTTCACACAGAATTTCCAAGGATGGATGAAACCGGTTTGTCCGCCTCGCTACTGTTTGTTCAATTATATCATAAATAGCAAGGAAGCTCAGTCGGCCCTGCAGAAACGCCTCTACCGCCACTTCATTAGCCGCATTCAGCACACAGGGAAGCGTTCCCCCGGCCCGGCCAGCATCGTACGCCAGCTGTAATCCGCGAAAAACATCAGTATTCGGACGTTCAAAAGTCAGATCCGGCATATTCCAAAAATCCAGCCGGGAAAATTCTGACGACATCCGCGTTGGATACGTAAGCGCATATTGAATAGGCAGCCGCATATCCGGCGTTCCCAGCTGCGCCATAACCGCACCATCTCGATACGCGACCATCGAATGCACCACGCTCTGCGGATGCACAACCACCTGGATCTGATCATACGGCATAGCGTAAAGCCAATGCGCTTCAATTACCTCCAGCCCTTTATTCACCAGAGTTGCTGAATCAACCGTGATTTTCTTTCCCATCGACCAAGTAGGATGCTGCAGACAATCCATTACCGAAACGCCCTGCAGTTCCTCCCGGCTGCGTCCCCGAAACGGGCCGCCGGAACAAGTCAGCAGCAATTTTTCGACGGTATCCCGCTGCTCCCCCTGCAGACACTGAAACAATGCGCAGTGCTCACTGTCCACCGGCAAAATTGAAACGCCTTGCTCCTTAGCCCGGCGCATAACCAGTTCCCCGGCCACCACCAAAGTTTCCTTATTGGCCAAAGCAATATTCTTGCCGGCATCCAGCGCCGCCATCGTCGGCGCCAAACCGGCAAACCCCATGAGAGACGTTACCACGGTATCCGTCGCCGGAAAAGCCGCCGCTTTTAACAGTCCTTCCTTGCCTCCCAGAATTTCCGTATTCCCCCGATAACGCTGCTGCAGCCGCGAAGCAGCAGCGTTATCCGTCAGGACAGCCAGCGCCGGATGAAATTCCTCAATCTGACTTTCCAGCAGCACATCACTGGTATGAGCCGCCAGCGCCGAAACGTGAAACAGTTCCGGATGGGTCCGAACCACATCCAGTGTCTGGGTCCCAATCGAACCCGTCGAGCCAAGAATCGCTATATTTTTCACCCGAAGGTCCTCCTTATCCTGCAATATGGAAAATTTGTATAAAATAATAAACCAAAGGCGTCGTAAACATCACACTGTCAAACCGATCCAAAATCCCGCCGTGGCCGGGAATCAATGAGCCGGAATCCTTGATGCCGGCGTAGCGCTTAATCGCAGACTCCACTAAATCCCCCATTGTCGCCGCCAGCGCAATACAAAGCCCTAACAACGCCATCCACAAAAGCGAAAAAGAAAACGACCAGCCGACCAGCATAACCGACAAGATCGTGCCCACAATGCCGCCGATAAAACCTTCAACCGTTTTCTTGGGACTGATCGCCTCGCATAATTTTGTCCGCCCCAGCCATGACCCGGTAAAATAGGCAAAAGTATCGCTGGCCCAGGTCCCGATCAAAGCCAGCCATACAAAAGCGCAGCCTAGCGGCATCGGCCCAACCGGTGAAGACAGCAGCACCGTATCATCAAAAAAGCGCAGCAGCACCAAATGCGAAAAAGCTACCCCTATGTATAAAATACCAGCCGCCGACGCACAAGCCTGCTCCACGGTAAAACTACGATGCTCAAAAACCGCCAGGGAAAAAACCCAAAAAATCGCCACGGTCGCTATCGCCAAAAGCTCCTCGGCATTGCCTTTCCAAGCGCAGCCCCAAAAGAAAAAAAGCGCCGTCATACCGCTAAAATAAGCCAAAGCTTTTCCCTTGTGCGAAAAAGCCCGGGCATACTCATGCCAACCAATCAGCGACAGCAGCAAAACGGCGGCGCTGAAAACCCATCCGCCGGTCTGAATGACAACCGCCGCTAAAATAATACCAACCACTCCGGTGATAATTCTTGTAATCAAAACTGCACCTCGTCACTTATTCTTGAGCCCGCCAAAACGACGGTCGCGTTGCCCAAAGGCAACCAGCGCATCCACAAAACAAGCCGGCGTAAAATCCGGCCAATTCGTCTCGGTGAACCAAAACTCCGCATAAGCGGCCTGCCAAAGCAAAAAATTACTCAGCCGCATGTCCCCGCTCGTGCGAATCACAAAATCCACCGGCGGCAGCCCCTGCGTATCCAGACAGCGTTCCATTGCCGCCGCATCAATATCCGCCGGCTGCAGTTGGCCGCTCTGCGCCTCTGCTGCCAGCTGCCGCGCCGCCCGCAGCAGTTCATCCTGTCCGCCGTAATTCATGGCCACATTAAAGCGGACCCCCGTATTATTTTGGGTCTGTTCCTCCGCCGACCGGGCTTGCTGCCGCAGCCGCGGCGACAATTCATCAATGCGTCCGAGAAAATGCAGCTTCACATTATCCTCATCCATCTCATTGATCTCACGCGCCAGATAATCCGAAAACAAATGCATCAGAAAATCGACTTCCGCATGCGGGCGCTTCCAGTTTTCCGTTGAAAACGCATACACTGTCAAGGCCGGCAGTGCCAAATCAATAGCTACTTTCAGCACTTGTTTCAACGCATCTACACCGGCCGTATGACCAGCCGTTCGCAGCAACCCCCGTCCCTCGGCCCAGCGTCCATTGCCATCCATGATCACCGCCGTATGCTGCGGCAGGCGAGTACGGTTTACTCTATCGTATAAAAGATTCCCCTCCGGCAAAGACGAAGGTTCTCCTTTAAATAACTTTTTCCACATAATGTCCCCTTCTTGTAAAACGCAAGAAATAAGCCCCTCTCCGTCTGTCCAAAGAGGGGCCTATCATCAAGGAGCTGAAATCGCCGAAACCGGGCAACCAGCCGCGCAAGCACCACACTCAACGCACTTCTCCGGGTCGATTTCATAATGCTCCTTGCCTTCCGCAATTGCACCAACCGGGCAGGTTGCAGCACACGAACCGCACGAAATGCAGTCATCATTAATCTTATAAGCCATATCAAGACACCTCCCTTCGCAGCTTTGCCGCCAAAGTCAGCCGCCAGCAGCCATCCGCCGCCGGCTTTTGCCGGATGACATAAAGATTCGCTTCATCCCGCAGGAAAAAGTCCTTGGTTGGACGCGCGATCTCCACCTCATATTTTATATTCTCCGCTCGCAGCAAGCCTTCTGCTTCTGTCCACGGTCGACCGGTAACATCAATATCCATATCAGACTTCCATAATTTCTTTTTCCTTGGATTCTTTTGCCGTATCGACTGATTTTACATACTTATCAATCAGCTTCTGCACATCATCCTGTGCCTTCTTGACCTCATCCTCAGTAATCTCTTTAGCTTTTTCCATCTTCTTGAACTTTTCATTCGCATCGCGGCGCACATTGCGCAGTGCCACTTTGGCTTCCTCTGCCTTCTTGTTCACGCTCTTCACCAGTTCCGCGCGGCGCTCCTGCGTCAGCTGCGGAATGGAAAGGCGAATCGCCGTGCCGTCTGAATTAGGGTTCAACCCGAGGTCAGATTTCATAATAGCTTTTTCCAATTCATGTAAAAGAGACTTTTCCCACGGCTGGATCAAAATCATCCGCGGCTCCGGCACCGAAATCTTTGCCACCTGGCTTACCGGCGTCGGCGTCCCATAATAATCAACCGTTACTTTATCCAAAAGTGACGGAGTCGCTCTGCCGGCTCGGAGCGAGGAAAACTCCCGCCGTAAGGACTCCATGGTTTTTTTCATACTATCTTCATGCGATGCAAGAATTTCCTGGATCATCATTTACATCCCCCTACCGTCGTCCCGATTTCTTCGCCCATAGCGGCCTTTAAAATATTTTCATGGTGGTCAATATTGAATACAACAATAGGAATCTTGTTGTCCATGCAAAGGCTCGTTGCCGTTGAATCCATCACAGCCAGTCCCCGCTGCAGAACCTCAATGTATTCCAATTTATCAAATTTCCGCGCCTGCGGATTCTTGTTTGGATCAGAATCATAAACGCCGTCCGTGTTCTTCTTGCCCATGAGTATGACTTCAGCTTCAATCTCGGCCGCGCGCAATGCCGCCGTCGTATCCGTAGAAAAATACGGATTTCCTGTTCCAGCACCAAAAATGACAACCCGTCCCTTTTCCAAATGCCGGATTGCTTTCCGACGGATATAAGGTTCCGCAACCTGCCGCATCTCAATGGCGCTCTGCACCCGCGAATCAACGTCCATCTTCTCCAAAGCATCCTGCAGTGCCAGCGCGTTCATAACCGTCGCCAGCATGCCCATGTAATCCGCCGTAGCGCGATCCATTCCCTTGTTGCTGCCCGCCAATCCGCGCCATATATTGCCGCCGCCGACAACTACAGCGACCTCGATATCGTGTTCCCGTATCTCCTTAATCTGCGCCGCAATAGACTCCACAACAGCCGGATTGATGCCAAACCCCTGATCACCGGCTAAAGATTCACCGGAAAGCTTCAGAATCACACGCTTGTACTTCGCTGTACTCAAAATAAGACCTCCAAATTCACCTGTATCTACTATATTTCGACAAAGAACCCTATATTCCTTTTCTGATTTTGAAAAAAGAGAACACAGTGTGTTCTCTTTTTTTCTTTGTTGTTATTTAACTTGCGCCATAACCTCAGCGGCAAAATCTTCCTGCTTCTTTTCAATGCCTTCACCCAGCTGATACCGGACAAAACGACGAATCGAAATCTTTTCACCGATTTTGGCAATCTTCTCTTTTACCATATCTTCAATGCTCTTATCCGGATCCTTGACAAACGGCTGTTCCATCAGGCAGACTTCTTTATAATACTTCTGGATACGGCCTTCAACCATCTTTTCGACAATCTTCTCCGGTTTGCCTTCTTCCAGGGCCTGTTTGCGAAGCACTTCACGTTCATGCTCCAGATTCGCCTCATCGACTTCCTCGCGACGGACACAAGCCGGATTCGCGGCGGCAATCTGCATGGCGATATCATGGGCAAATGCCTTGAAATCATCTGTCTTGGCGACAAAATCGGTCTCACAGTTAATCTCTACCAGCACGCCAATGCGGCCATCCCCATGAATGTAGGAAACAACAGCACCCTCTGCAGCAATGCGGCTGTCTTTCTTAGCCGCCGCAGCGATACCCTTCTCCCGTAAGAAATCAATTGCCTTCTGTTTGTCCCCATCCATTTCAGTCAGAGCCTTTTTGCAGTCCATCATGCCCGCGCCTGTCGTCTCGCGCAGTTCCTTTACCATTGCTGCCGTAATATTTGCCATAGTTATCCTCCTGTATAAAACAAGGGCAAGGGATAAACTCCCTTACCCCGTTTCTATTTTCTATTTATTTTTAAATTACTCTGCGTCAGCAGCAGCCTTAGCTGCTTCGCCAGCAGTTTCCTGTGCGGCGGCATCTGCTTCGCCCTGTCCCTGACGGCCTTCCATCACGGCGTCCGCCATGCGGCCTGTTAGCAACTTCACGGCACGGATAGCGTCATCATTGCCCGGAATCACATAATCGATTTCATCCGGATCACAGTTCGTGTCTACGATAGCCACAATCGGAATATGAAGCTTTCTGGCCTCAGCTACAGCAATGCGTTCCTTGCGCGGATCAACGATGAAAAGTGCGCCCGGCAGCTTGTTCATTTCTTTAATACCGCCGAGGAACTTGTCCAGCTTCTCCATCTCATGACGAAGCTTCTGAACTTCCTTCTTGGTAAGAAGAGCGAACGTCCCGTCTTCCTCCATAGCTTCCAGCTCTTTCAAACGCTTTACGCGCTTCTGAATCGTCTGGAAATTCGTCATCATGCCGCCGAGCCAGCGCTCGTTGACATAATACATGCCAGCTTTTGTAGCCTCTTCCTTAACCGCTTCCTGCGCCTGCTTCTTTGTGCCGACGAACAGAACCGTCTTGCCAGATTCGGCAACGCTCCGCAAAAAGTTGTAAGCTTCATCAACCTTACGAACCGTCTTCTGAAGATCAATAATATAGATCCCATTGCGCTCCGTGAAAATGTACTTCGCCATTTTCGGGTTCCAGCGTCTCGTCTGATGTCCGAAATGGACACCTGCCTCTAATAATTGTTTCATGGATATAACTGCCATGATTGGTGCACCTCCTGTTTTATTATCCTCTGCGGGTCTCATCCTTTGCGCCACCCCTAAGGGCACAGGGCAAATATCATCCCGCATGTGTTTTTGTTACACCGCTAAAAATTATATCATGCCCGGCACTGGAATACAACACTTTTATCAAAAAAGTTACCGCTGGCCAAAGCGCAGCGGCAACAAATATAAAAACTAATTTTTATATCCAGATCATAACGGCGTCTTTTCCCTAACAGGGACATAAAACAGATGAAAGCAGCTCCTTTGTATATCCTTTCTCTGGCTGAAAATATACTTTTTCCGCCGCACCCTCTTCAATAATTTGACCATCATGCATCACAGCAATGCGATGACTAAGATAATGGACCACAAAAAGATCATGCGCGATAAAAATCATGGAAAAATGCTGCTCTTGCTGCAGCCGGCATAATAAATTAATAATTTGCGCCTGTATCGACACATCCAGCGCTGCAATCGGTTCATCGGCAATAATCAATTTTGGATTAATGCCCAGGCAGCGGGCAATAGCCACCCGCTGTCTTTGTCCACCCGACAGCTCCGCCGGATACGCATACTGACAGCGCGGCGAAAGTTCCACCGCCGCAAACAATTCATCCAGCCTGGCCTTGATGTCCGGCCGCGTCCTTACCTGCCCCGACAGCAGCAGCCCCTCGGCAACACTCTGCCCGGCGGTCATCCGTGGATTTAACGCGCCGTCGGAATCCTGAAAGATCATCTGCATCTGCTGACAGACCGCACGCGGCCGGCAACCAGCTGCTAATTCCTGCCCGCGAAAAAAAATTTTCCCGGCCGTTGGCTGACAGATATTTATAATCATACGGGCTACAGTCGATTTACCACAGCCGGATTCACCCACCAGCCCTAATATTTCATCCTCGTGCAATACCAGGGAAACATCCTTGACGGCATAAAATCCATGTCCCTGATCCAAGCGGAAAGCCTTACTCAAACCTTCTGTCCTTAGTAATTCCGGCTTGCCATTGTCGCTGCGGTCTTTAGTTGTCACAGCCATCATTGGTTGAAGCCGATTTCGTCCCTGTCCCTTAGCGGAAAAATGCACGGGAGAAATAACCTGCGGCGCACGCGGATCCAACAGCCAGGTTGCCGCTTTATGGGTATTGGATATGGCAAACAGCGGCGCTTCCTGCCGATAATCAATAGCCAGCGCATACGGGTTGCGAGGAGCAAAAGCATCGCCGGCAGGAAGCCTGGATAAATCCGGCGGCATTCCCTGAATACAATGCAGCGGCTTTCCCTTTTCGGCCATTGCCGGAACCGAAGACAGCAGCCCCCAGGTATACGGATGGCGCGCATCATGAAAAATCTCCTGCGCCGTTCCTGTCTCTACCAGTTTTCCCGCATACATAATGCCTATTCGATCGGCAATATGCTCGGCTACGCCCAGATCATGCGTCACAAAAAGTACCGACAATTTCATCTTCTGCTGAAGTTTTTTCAATAAATCGAGAATCTGGACCTGCACAGTCACATCCAGCGCAGTAGTCGGTTCATCAGCGATTAAAATATCCGGTTTTCCTGCCAGCGCAATTGCCAGTGCGCAGCGCTGCCGCTGCCCGCCCGAAAAAGCCTGAGGCAGCATATCCAAGCGGTATTTTCCATCTTTTATTCCCACCAGCTGCAAATATTCTATCGCCATAGCATCGGCTTCCTGCCGCGAAAGCGCAGGATTATGCCGGCAAATACTCTCCCGAAACTGTGCTCCCATGGTCATGGACGGATTTAATATCGTTAAGGGATTTTGAAAAGCCATGGCAACTTGCCGGCCGCGAATGGCTTGCATCTGCTTTTCCGTACAGGAAACAACATCCTCCCCGTGAACCCGTATCCCCCCCTGCCGGATGACTGCTTCCCGCGGCAAAAGTTTTAATATGGACTTGCAGAGCACCGACTTACCGCTCCCCGATTCTCCTGCCAGCACAAGAATTTCTCCCTCCTGCACCGTCAGCGAAACATCGCGCACAGCATGAATCATTGTTTTTTGCACAGCAATATCAATAGAAAGATTGCTGATTTCCAAAGGGGCCATGCGTTCTCACCTTCTTATCTGCGCTGTTAATTGCGAATATCCCAGTCTTCAACATTCCACATAACGCCTACGGCATGATGCCCCAGAATCCGTTTTGTGTCAAGGCCGGTAACCTTTTTACTGGCAACATAATTACCATCCAAATAAGCCACCATAATAAAGGCAGGATCTTTTGCCCATACCTTCTGAAATTCGGCATAAGCTGCTTTACGCGCATTGGGATCGTAGGTCGCCCGCGCCGCTTTCAGCCAGCGGTCAACGGCAGCATTACTATAATGTGTATAGTTTCCGCTGGCATTCGTGCAGAAAAGATCATAGGTGCCATTATCCGGATCAAAAGGCGCAGCATCGCCAATCAAAAATGTCTGCAGCTCTTTCCAATTCAGTTTTGGTACAATATGAACCGTCATTTCAATACCGGCATCTTTGAACTGACTGGCCGCCAGTTTGGCAATATCAACGCGTTCTTCCTCATATTCCCGCACATCGACGCTAAAGGCCAGCCGGTCGCCATCTTTTTCATAAATGCCGTCCGAGCCCTTCTGCCAGCCCAATGCTTCCAGCTTACTGGAAAGAACAGTGAGATTATAGCCGCGCTTTTCTACATTCTCTTCGTTATAGTCGGCATTCATCTGAATCGGGCTATAGGCTACCCGCCCCTCGCCCGACAAAACGCTGTCGACAATAGCAGTTTTATCCAGCGCATATCCCAAAATCGGCACAACTTCTTTATGCTTTTGCCAGAAGGCATTCTGGAAATTTGGCGCCAAAGCACGATAATCCGCTGTTTTAAAGTCATAAACCGTAAAGTTTTTATCATCGCGGAAAATTGCGGCATTCTGCGCGTTTAACCAGGCCAGATCGACACCATTTGATTTTACCTGCGCCGCTTTAGCATTTTCATCTTTAATAACTTTAAAAATAATCTTATCAATATTTGGCATCTTGCCATAATACGCTTGATTCTTCTCTACAATAATCGACTGTCCCTTATCCCAACTAACAAACTTATAACGACCCGTACCTACCGGATGTTGGTTAAACGCATCCGTCATGATATCTTTGCCCGCCAGAAGATGCTTCGGCAATATACCAATCGTCAGATAGTTCAGCATCGCGGCATTGGGAGCGGAAAGCCGGACCTGCACCGTCTCCGGATCCACAACTTTGACATCCGCTATCTCTTTGTAGTTATCCGTGATTGACGCTTCCAAATCCTTATTGTGCGTCAAAGTATCCAGCGTGAATTTAACATCATCTGCGGAAAAGTTCTGTCCATCATGCCACTTGACGCCCTTACGCAAATGAAACGTATAGGTCAGGGAATCTTTATCAAAATCATAGCTTTCCGCCAGATCAGGAACCGGATTGCCTTTTTCATCATATTTCATCAATCCGGAAAAAATAATATCCGGCAGTTCATCATGCGTATTTAAAATTGAGTTGATCGTCGTATAATCTTCGCTGGCATAACGTAAGACCTTTTCTCCCGC
>DCFR01000040.1:0-6600 GCA_002319815.1 Megamonas sp. UBA1799 | reverse complement strand
CAACCGATCCAGACCGCTTTACCATAATTTTTCTTTTTCATAAATCTCTCCCTTTCTCTTTCCTTATAAATTACTGCTGTTCCGTATGACATGATGCCGAAAGGCATGACCGATATTTGTTATGCAAACTAATGTCACGACCAGAAACAGCCCGGGAATAACCACGACCCACCAGGCATTCGTCAAAAGTGCCCGGTTCGCCAGAGACAGCATGCTGCCCCAGGATACGATCTCCACCGGCAAACCGATGCCGAGAAAGCTCAGCGTCGATTCGGTCAGCATGGCCGCGCCGATACTGGCAATCATCATAAATAAAATTGGCGATAAGAAATTTGGCAGCAAATGATGATACATCACATGCCAAAAGCCGCCTCCCATCATTTTCGACGCCCAGACATAATCGCTGCAGCGGATCTGCCGGACCTCGCTGCGCACAATACGCGCCAGATTCATCCAGGTTGTCATGCCAATAACGCAGGAAATACTAAGTACCCCGGGCCGGGGAATAAAGGCCAAAAAGAGCAGCAGCAGCAAAATTGAGGGAATGCTGCTGAAAAGCTCGGCGGCGCGCATCATGATATTATCGAGCCAGGAGGAAGCCGTGCCGCTCAAACATCCATAAGCAATGCCCAGAAAAGAAGCAATGCCCATACTCAAAAAACCAATGGCCAGCGATACCCGCCCGCCATACCAGAGAATGGAATAAAGATCCCTTCCCATCGAATCCGTCCCAAAGTAAAATTCCGCATTGGGCGCTTCATTGAGATGCTGCAGGTAAAAATGCGTTGGATCATGATTGGCCAAAACCGGAGCGCACAGACAGCAAAAGACAATAATGCCAAAAAGAATAAACGACAGCCAATGCATATGAAACACGGTTTTATGCGGCTTTGCTGCCGTATCTTGAAAAATACTATTTTTGCTGGCTCCAACCAAAGTAAAATCGCCATTTTCATTCATCCCTACACCCCTCTTTCCACTTTCATTCTCGGATCAATGATCTCATTGACGGTCTGAGCAGCAATTCCCGATAAAATAACGAAGGCGCCCGTCAAAAGAACAATCAGCATCAATAAATTATAATCATGATATTTTGCACTCTCAATGGAAAGATTGCCCAGCCCCGGATAAGCAAACACCACCTCGACAACATACGTACCGCCGAGAATATGATTGACGGATACGGCCATAATACTGACGATTGTCGGCGCTACATTGCGCAGGCAATGCCGGAGCAGAATTTCCCACCGCCCCAGCCCCTTGGCTTTTGCCAGCAATACATACTCCTGTCTCACTTCATCCAATAGTTTATTGCGAATCATATAAGCGTAATACCATACATGGCTGACGATCATAACCACCAGCGGCAGGACCATATGCTCGAGCCGATTCACGATATCGGACGCCATACCCGGATCATAAGCGCCGCTTCCCGGCAGCCAATGCAGATTAACATTAAAAATGAGGATCAGGATCAGCCCCAGCCAGAACGGCGGTAAATAATAAGCAACCGTTCCCAGCTTGCAAAATAAAAAATCAATCCAGCTGCCCTCATAATAAGCGCAGCAAAGAGCCAGCAGCAAAGCCAATATGAAAACCAGCGCATAAGCGATGCCTCCCAGAATCAGCGTATTGCCCAAAAACGCGCCAATCACCTGATTGGCCGGCTCCTTATACTTATAAGAAATCCCACAATCCCCCTGCAGCAGATTGCCGATCCAGCGCTGATACTGAACATATATCGGCGCATCTAGCCCAAGACGGCGTATCGCCGCTTCATGCTCTGCCGAGGACATCTGCTCGACGCGATCGCCGTAAAAAGCCTGCAGCGGATCGCCCGGCGCCAGTCTGGCAACATAAAAAGTCACAAAGGACAGAATCAACATAGAAACCACAAAGGTAAACGCCTTGCTCAGCCAGACTTTTTTCATGTCGTCTGCTTCCTTTCTGTCTGCATTACATCATAGACTTAATTCTATATACTCAAAAAAAAGTCCGCAAGCCCCCCTGGGGGTTGCGGCGACTAGAAGTACGACGAATCAGCATATCCATCTAGTCAACATCAAACTGCCGACAGCAAAAAGGCTGCCGATACGTTATCAAAAACGATAACCTGTCGACAGTCTTTCTTTGCTGATAGCAGCTTTATAGCAATAGCACATAAAATCTTCCTAAAAACTGCGCCCGCATCCAGCGAGAAAATTCCCAGCACCTTTTAGCGGTGCAAATTTTCCTGAGAAAGATTATTTTGCAATAAAACCAACGCTTCCTCCCTGGAAAGGACTTTCCCATAAGAGACTACTTTATTATCGATGACCAACGCCGGTGTTTGCATAACGCCATATTTTGCAATATCGGCAATATCGGCAAAATCGGTCACATGCTGGACGCGTGTCGCTTCGCCCAGTTCGGCCAAGGCTTCTTGTGTCGCTTTCTCCAACGCCTGGCATTTGGCGCAGCCGGAGCCAAGCACTTTAACCCGGGCTTCTGGTTCACTGCCCCCTGCCGAACCTGCGCCGCCGGTTTCCCCATCTTTTTTCTTCCCAAAACCAAATAATCCCATCATAATTTACCTCCATTTATAAATGATTTGCCGCCGAAAAAAACCGTCATAGCTGCTCAAAATGATTTTCTCCAGCCGCCTTATGAAAAAAAATACCCTTGAAAGAAATTGAACAAATAGCCGACGATAATGATGCCAAACGTACAAATGGCTATAAAAACCCGCAGCAGCGGGGCTTTCACAACTTTACTCAGCATAACCATAGACGGCAGGCTCAAAGTCGTGACAGCCATCATAAAGGATAAAACCGTGCCCAAATCAGCGCCTTTATACAGCAAAGCTTCAGCAATGGGAATCGTGCCAAAAATATCCCCATACATGGGAACGCCAATAAGTGTCACCAAAAGCACGCCAAACGGATTGCCCTGGCCAAACGCCCTCTCAATCCATGCTGCCGGAATCCAGTTATGAATCACCGCGCCAATACCGACACCGACCAGAATATAGAGAAAAACTTTTTTGAACGTCTGCACTGCCTGATCCCGGGAAAAAAGCAACCGCTCCCTTACCGTAAGCGAGGCCGCATCAAGATCGGCCGCGCTGGCAGACTGCCGGACAAAATCAGCGACATACCGGTCCATGCCCATCTTTTCAATCAATGTCCCGCCAATGACCGCCAGGATCAAGCCGACCACAACATAAGCCACGGCAACCTTTGCCCCAAAAATACTCATTAAAATAACCAGACTGCCCAAATCTACCATGGGCGAAGAAATCAAAAAAGAAAATGTAACCCCTAAAGGCAATCCGGCACTCGTAAAACCGATAAAAATAGGAATGGAAGAGCAGGAACAAAACGGCGTCACCGTCCCCAACAGCGCACCGATAAAGTTTGCGCCCAGGCCATGAAAACGACGCATAATTTTTCGGCTGCGCTCCGGCGGAAAGTAACTTTGAATATACGATATACCGAAAATCAACACACATAAAAGCACCGTAATTTTAATCACATCATAAAGAAAAAATTCCAGACTGCCCCCTGCCGGCGACTGTATATCAACGCCCAGAGAAAGCAGCAGCTGTGCAATCCAGCCATCCAGCCACTTCATTCCCAAAATCTGATTCTGAATAAATTCCCAAACCATACCAGTTACCCCCATATTTATTCTTCACGATGCTGAAACCAGGATTTACTGCGATTGCAAATGCGGCAAATCGACAGCATCACCGGAACTTCCACCAAAACCCCGACCACAGCTGCTAACGTCGCTCCTGAAGACAGGCCAAACAAAGAAATCGTTACCGCTACCGCTAACTCAAAAAAATTACTGGCGCCAATCAAAGCACTCGGAGCGGCAATTGTATGCGGTACCCGGAAAAAATAGGATAAACCGTACGCCAGCGCCGCATTAAAATAAACTTGAATAATAATAGGAACGGCAATCAACAAGATATTGAACCAGTTATTCGTAATCCGTTCGCCTTGAAAAGCAAAAATCAAAACCAAAGTAGCCAGCAAGGCCATGGTGGACAAAGGCCGTAAAGGGTCAAGCACATTTTGCACAAACCATGCTTCTCCTTTGCGGCGAATACTCCATTTTCGCGTCATGATACCGGCAAAAAGAGGGATGACAATATATAATCCTACCGAAGCAAACAACACATCAAGGGGAATAGAAACATTGGCCATACCCAACAAGAGCATAATAATCGGCGCAAACAAAAAGAGCATGAGCAAATCATTGAGCGCCACTTGCACCAAAGTATACGCTGGATCTCCATCCGTTAAATAACTCCATACAAAAACCATGGCCGTACATGGAGCCGCTGCCAAAATAATAGTGCCCGCCATATATTCGTTTGCCAAAGACGGCGTAATCCATGTTGCAAATACTTGTGTCAAGAAAAACCAAGCCAAAAGAGCCATGCTGAACGGCTTTACCAACCAATTAACAAACAAGGTGATCAAAATTCCTTTAGGCTTTTTCCCGACGTTTAAAAGGGATGAAAAATCGATTTTTAACATCATTGGATAAATCATCAGCCACAAAAGAATCGCCATAATAATATTTACATGATGATACTCTAACTGGCTCAACCCCAAAATTGGTCCGGGAAATATTTTGCCGATTTCAATACCGACAAAAATACAAAGTATCACCCATAAGGTCAAATAACGTTCAAAAAATCCTATTTTTTTCATCTGCATACGCCTCATATTCATATTTATCTATATTTAGAATAAAAAAAATCCATGATCAACAGCAGGTTATCTTTTCTATATAGTTTTTAAACTCAACAAACTTTTCACAGTTCAACGAATAATGACACCATTTCCCTTCTTTCCTGACTTGAACCAATTTGACCCGACACAAAATCCGCATATGGTGGGATAAGGTTGGTTGGGTAATCGCGAACTTTTCCAAAAGCTCGCAAGCGCATTGCTCACCATGCGTCAAAAGTTGTACAATCTGCAGCCGATGTAAATCGCCAATGGCTTTGCACAGCAAAGCAGCCTCTTTATCGGTCATATATTTCACCTCGCATTGATAACCATCTATGTAACATATACTACGCCATATATTGATTGTTGTCAATATATGGCGTAGTATATCACTTGACTTTCCAAACAAGCTATTTTTCAAAACGAACAGGTCAAAGTGCAGCCCAACGCCGCTTTAGCTGTTTTAAAACCAGACGGTTTATATAATGGTGCTCCGATAAAAACATCATATTGCCAATCCGATATTGTCCCGCGTAACCCCATAACTGAGCCAACCAATTCTTTCCCCGTTAAATACTCACTGCCAAATCCCCATACGCGTCCGTAATCCACCCCTAAATAGAAAGCCAGGGCTTCCTTTCCCAATGGTATACTCAGTTCATTACGAATAATATACCCATTGTCAGCAGCTAAAGTCTGCTCCCCATCAAAGCCGCGTACTGTATAGCGTCCGCCAATACTAAACTGTTCTGTTGCATACAATTTATTTTGCGTATATTGGCCTCTCGCTATTAAAGTATATTGGCCCTTCACATGTCCTAATGCGACCGGCGTCGCCATATACAAACTAGCTCCCCACAACCCATACCGCGTTGTTGGGTAATCGCCGGAAAAATCATCTGTCCCGGCTTCTGCGCCCATCCATGGCATCCCCTGTTGATAATATAAATTGGCGTCCAGTACCAAATCGCCAAAATATTGACGATGCATAACTCCCGCACGCCAGGCTGCCGTATCTTGACGCTGCACACCAATTTCATCGCCATGCATCCAGGTTCGTCGATCTTTTTTCAGCAATTTTAAAAATCCCTGTGTTTTACACGTCTGATTGCGATACAAAACGCCTGTCAGCCCGACTTCCACCATATCGGAAGCACTGCGCAAATTATAAGGAACCAAAGCCGCCACCTGTTCCTTATATTCATTGTGATAAACATTAACATCAAAGGTCCAGCGGCCTAATGGCAACACATAAGAGAAACTATATCCCTTGGTTCCAAAAGCAGCATGCCCTTCAATATCCCGGCTGTACGTGTAACTAAAACGATCATTTAAACCCGTAGGATTATATAATACGAACCCAGCGCTTCCCTCCCGACGGCCGGTATCGGTCAAGCCGGCATCATCCAACTGCAGAAAAACCGCCCAAGGCTTACTGCGCTCTACAGAAAGAATGACATCGCTGGCACCGGAGCTTTTACCCGGCAGCAACTGCAGCTGTACCTTCTGATTGCCCGCCTGCTGCATTTGCTCGAGCCCTTGTTCCAGATCTCGTACATTCAAAATATCCCCTGCTGAAATTGGAAATGCATTATGCCATGTACCATACAAACGAGGCTCAGCAAAACGAATACTTCCAATCCTCCCGGGAATCAACCGCAAACATAATGTGCCGCTGCGCAAATCTTGTTCAGGCAATATTACCATCGTTGTAACATATCCGCGATCTGCAATCCGTCCGTTTATGTATTTTACTAACATATCTGTGAATGTCAATGAAAAAGTAGGCCACTTGATCATGAATTTCTAGGCCACTATTAATCATGAAAAAGTAGGCCAGCCGATCACGAATTTCTAGGCCACTACAGAACCG
>DCFR01000086.1:21065-32196 GCA_002319815.1 Megamonas sp. UBA1799 | reverse complement strand
TATGTAAAGAACATGATCACCGGCGCAGCGCAGATGGATGGCGCAATCCTCGTTGTCAGCGCAGCGGACGGCCCAATGCCGCAGACTCGTGAGCACATCCTGCTCGCTCGTCAGGTTGGCGTTCCGGCTATCGTTGTTTTCCTGAATAAGGTTGACATGGTTGACGATCCTGAGTTGCTCGAACTCGTTGAGATGGAAGTTCGTGAACTCCTTTCTCAGTACGAATTCCCTGGTGATGATATTCCAGTTATTTCCGGTTCAGCACTCAAGGCTCTTGAGGGCGATGCGGAATACGAAAAGAAGATTCTTGAACTCATGGACGCTGTTGATGAGTACATCCCGACGCCGACCCGTGATACGGACAAGCCGTTCCTGATGCCGGTTGAGGATGTTATGACGATCACTGGCCGTGGTACGGTTGCTACCGGCCGTGTTGAACGTGGCGTTATGAAGATGGGCGATGTTATTGAAATCGTTGGTATGGAAGAGAAACCAAGATCCACGACGGTTACAGGCATTGAAATGTTCCGCAAGACTCTTGACGAGGCTGTTGCCGGCGATAACATCGGCGCACTGCTCCGCGGCGTTGAGCGCGATCAGATCCAGCGCGGCCAGGTTCTAGCTAAGCCGGGTTCTATCCATCCACACACGAAGTTCAAGGCTCAGGTTTACGTTTTGACGAAAGAAGAAGGCGGCCGTCATACTCCGTTTTTCACGAACTATCGCCCGCAGTTCTACTTCCGCACAACGGATGTTACCGGTGTTGTAAGATTGCCGGAAGGCACAGAAATGGTTATGCCTGGCGATAACATCGAGATGGATGTTGAGCTCATTACCCCAATCGCTATCGAGAAGGGTGTACGTTTCGCTATTCGTGAAGGCGGCCATACTGTTGGCGCCGGCCGTGTAACGGATATTGTCGAGGCTTAATAGTTTCATAAAGAATTATGTAGGGGCGGCGGCAGCGCCGCCCTTATATAAGGGTTTTTAGGTACCCCCATGCGATGACGTGTTAGATTGCTCGCGTCAGCGAGGGAACTAGCACGGAGAATTGTCTGGGTCCAGAATCCGGGCGATAAGGAGGAAAATAAATTGTCCAAACAACAGAAAATCAGAATTCGTTTGAAGGCTTATGACCATAAAGCTCTGGATCAGAGTGCTGTCAAGATCGTTGACACGGCGAAGAGAACGGGTGCTATGGTATCGGGACCGATTCCACTCCCAACAGAAAAAAATATTTATACGATTCTTCGTTCTCCACATGTCAATAAGGATTCGCGTGAACAGTTCGAAATGAGAACACACAAGCGCCTGATTGATATTTTAGAGCCGACACCAAAGACTGTAGATGCTCTTATGCATCTGGATCTGCCGGCTGGTGTGGATATCGAGATTAAATTGTAAGAGGAGGTGGAATAATGTCTAAAGCAATTTTAGGTAGAAAACTTGGTATGACGCAAATCTTCACTGAAGAGGGCAAAGTTGTCCCGATTACTGTCGTTGAATCCGGAAAAAATATTGTCATCCAAAACAGAACTATGGAAACGGATGGCTATAATGCGGTGCAACTCGGTTTTGGTGATGTTAAAGAATATAAAGTAACGAAACCAATGAAAGGCCATTTTGCCAAGGCTGGAGTTCAGCCGGTCAAGTTCATTCGTGAAATGCGCTTGGCAGATGCTTCTGAATATAATGTCGGCGATGTGCTCGGCGTTGATATATTTAGTGCTGGCGAGCTGGTTGATGTTACGGGTACTTCCAGAGGTAAGGGATTTGCTGGTACGATTAAACGCCATCATTTTTCCCGCGGACCTATGGGACATGGTTCTAAATCCCATCGTGAGCCGGGCTCGACAGGCGCTATGATCAGTGGTCATGGCGGACGCGTGCTGAAAGGCAAAAAACTCCCGGGCCGTATGGGAGGCCAGACGGTAACAATACAGCGTCTCAGCGTTGTAAAGGTTGATACAGATCGTAACCTGCTCCTCATTAAAGGCGCTGTTCCAGGTGCCCGGAAGAGCTTTGTTATCATCAAGAATACGGTAAAACCGGGCAAACCGGCAAAACCTGATAATACGAAAAAAGCAAATAAAAAATAATTGGAAGGAGGATATGCTAAATTATGCCTACAGTAGCAATGTACGATATCGCAAACAAGCAGGTTGGTGATATCGAATTAAATGAAGATATTTTCGGCGTTGAAGTAAATGGAGCACTCCTTCATCAGGCCGTTGTGATGCAGCTGGCAGCACAGCGTCTTGGCACGCACGCCACAAAGACCAGAGCTATGGTGCGCGGCGGCGGCCGTAAGCCTTGGAAGCAGAAGGGCACGGGCCATGCAAGAAGCGGCTCGAATCGTTCCCCTCTCTGGGTTGGCGGCGGCATAGCGTTTGGCCCGCAGCCGCGTTCGTATGCGTTCAGCATGCCGCGCAAGCAGCGTCGTCTCGCTATTAAGTGTGCTCTTTCCGACAAAGTACAGAGCGGAGATTTTTTGGTTCTTGAGAGCCTTGACTTTGATGCTCCGAAAACGAAGAGCGTTTTAAAGATGCTTCAGGATTTCGGTGTTGATAAAAAAGCTTTGATCATCACGGCAGAAGAAGCAGAGAATGTTGAGAAGTCCTCGCGGAATATTCCGGGTGTGAAGGCGATCAACACAACGGGCCTGAACGTTTATGATATTCTGAATCATAACAAGCTCTTCATTACGAAAGAAGCTATTACACGGATTGAGGAGGTACTTGCATGATGGACGCACGTGATATCCTGATCCGCCCGCTGGTTACTGAGAAATCGACAGCATTGATGGAGCAAGGCAAATATGTTTTCGTGGTTGCAAAAGCTGCAAACAAGATTCAGATTGCCAATGCGGTTGCTGAGATTTTTAAGGTCAAGGTGGTATCGGTCAATACAGTAAATGTAATGGGTAAAATGAAGCGGATGGGACGCAATGTTGGTAAGCGTTCCGATTATAAGAAGGCAATTGTCAAGCTGGCAGCCGGCGAGACGATCGAGTTCTTCGAAGCATAAGATTTTGGTAAAGGAGGTTAATTAAGTGGCAATTAAGAGTTTTAAACCATATTCTGCAGGCAGAAGATTTATGACCGTAGCTTCTTTTGATGAAATTACGACAGACAAGCCTGAAAAGTCATTGCTGGAGCGTATCAAACAGCATGGCGGACGCAATCAGCAGGGCCGCATGACGGTTCGCCATCAAGGCGGCGGTCATAAGCGCCGTTATCGTGTAATCGATTTTAAACGCAATAAGGACGGTATTCCGGCCAATGTTGCAACCATTGAGTATGATCCGAATCGCAGTGCCCGCATTGCTCTTTTGAATTATGCTGACGGCGAAAAACGTTATATCGTAGCGCCGAATGGTCTTAAAGTCGGGGATCAGGTTGTTTCGGGTCCGGATGCTGATATTAAGCCGGGCAACGCTCTGCCGCTGCTCAATATTCCGGTCGGCACGATGGTTCATAATGTTGAACTTAAGATCGGCAAGGGCGCGCAGCTGGTACGTTCTGCTGGAGCCAGCGCACAGCTGATGGCAAGAGAGGGCGAATATGCACTTCTCAGACTGCCGTCGGGCGAGCTTCGTCAGGTACATGTTAACTGCCGGGCAACGATCGGTGAGGTTGGCAATCTGGAACATGAAAATATTACGATTGGTAAAGCAGGTCGTTCCCGCTGGATGGGCATTCGCCCGGCAAACCGCGGCGTAGCGATGAACCCGAACGATCATCCGCATGGCGGCGGTGAAGGACGCAGTCCGGTCGGCCGCAAGCACCCGGTTACGAAATGGGGCAAATGCGCGATGGGTTCCAAGACGCGTCATCGTAAGCCGTCTGAGAAATTCATTGTCAAGCATCGCACGAAGTAATAGCAGAACCTGGCAGGCGAAAGCCGATGAGGCTGCCTGACTGAAAGGAGGATATACTTTGTCAAGATCAGTTAAAAAAGGACCTTTCGTTCAAGAAAGCTTGCTTAAAAAAATGGAGGCACTGAATGCTGCGAATGAGAAAAAGGTTGTAAAGACCTGGTCGCGCAGCTCGACGATTCTTCCGGAATTCGTCGGCCACACGATTGCCGTTCATGACGGCCGTAAGCATGTGCCTGTTTATATTACTGAGGATATGGTCGGCCACAAGCTCGGTGAGTTTGCTCCGACGCGTACTTTCAAGGGCCATTCCGGCTCGGAGAAGAAAACGGAGCTTAAGTAAATTGCGAAAGGAGAATCCTTTATGGAAGCTAAAGCTGTAGCTAAATACATTCGCGTTGCTCCGCGTAAAGTTCGTGTTGTTATGGATCTCATCCGTGGCAAGAACGTTGCCGAAGCCTTTGCGATTCTGAAGTTTACGCCGAAAGTTGGCGCTGATGTAATAGAAAAGGTACTGAAATCAGCCGTTGCTAACGCTGAAAATAATTTCGATATGAATGTCGATAAGCTTTATGTGTCCTCGGCCTTTGTTGACCAGGGACCGACCCTGAAGCGCATCCATCCGCGTTCCCGCGGGCAGGCGTTCCGGATCCTGAAGCGGACGTCGCACGTCACTGTCGTTGTAGAAGAAAGATAAAAAGGAGGGAAACGCATTGGGTCAGAAAGTTAATCCACATGGTATGCGCCTTGGCATCGTAAAAACTTGGGATGCAAAGTGGTATGCTGACAAAGATTTTGCAGTGAATCTGCATGAAGACATAAAGATCCGTGAATATCTGAAGAGCACTTTGCAGATGGCTGGTGTCTCCCAGATCGAAACGGAACGTTCGAAAAACCGTTTGAAACTGATTATTCATACGGCAAAGCCAGGCATGGTCATTGGCCGCGGCGGATCCGGTATTGAACAGATCAAAGAGGGACTGAAGGGCTTTACGACGAAGCATGTTGATATTGATATTGCTGAAATCAAGCAGCCGGATATGGATGCTACGCTGGTAGCAGAGAATATTGCCGGACAGCTGGAACGCCGTATTGCATTCCGCCGGGCGATGAAGTCCTGCGTAAGCCGTACGATGCGTATGGGCGCAAAGGGTATAAAAGTTATGGTAGGCGGCCGTTTGGGCGGCGCTGAAATTGCCAGAAAAGAATCCTATCGTGAGGGCAGCATTCCGCTTCATACATTGCGGGCGGATATTGATTACGGTACAGCAGAGGCGCATACAACGTATGGCCGTATCGGCGTCAAGGTATGGATCTTCAAGGGCGAGGTTCTTCCGGAGAAAAAGCAGCCGGCGGCTGCCCCTGCTGTTGAAGGGAGCGAAGCTTAATGTTATTACCAAAGAGAGTTAAATACCGTAAACAGTTTCGTGGACGTATGAAGGGTAAGGCCCATAGAGGCAATACCGTAACGCATGGTTCCTTTGGCTTGGTAGCTTTGGAACCGGCATGGATCACGAATCGTCAGATTGAAGCCGCTCGTATTGCGATGACGCGCTACATTAAGCGCGGCGGTCAGGTCTGGATCAAAATTTTCCCGGACAAGCCGGTTACTGCAAAGCCAGCTGAAACCCGTATGGGCAGCGGCAAAGGATCACCGGAGTACTGGGTAGCAGTTGTAAAGCCGGGCCGGGTCATGTTTGAAATGGACGGCATTTCGCTGGAAGATGCGAAAGAGGCTATGCGTCTGGCGGGTCATAAACTTCCGATTAAGACGAAGTTCGTGACGCGTGAGGGCCTCCAAAAGCAGGAAGAAGGCGGTGAAGTAAATGAAGGTTAATGAAATGCGGGATATGAGTACGGGAGAACTTAACCAGAAAATTGCTTCCCTGAAAGAAGAACTGTTTAACCTCAGATTCCAGCTCGCAACCGGGCAGCTTGAAAATCCTATGCGTATCAAGGAAGTCAAAAAGACGATTGCCCGCATTAAGACGGTTCAGCGTGAACAGGAACTTAAGGCTTAAAAAGTCACAAAGATTGATATGCAGAGGAAGGAGGCTCCTTGATGAGCGAAAGAAATGAACGCAAGACGAAGATCGGCAAAGTCGTCAGCGACAAGATGGATAAGACCGTTGTCGTAGCGGTGGTTGATCTTGAACAGCATGCCCTTTACAAGAAGTCCATCAAAAAGACAGTCAAGTTTAAAGCGCATGATGAAAATAACGACGCACATGTAGGCGATACGGTTTCCCTGATGGAGACGCGCCCACTTTCCAAGGATAAGCGTTGGAGAGTCGTTGAAATTCTCGAAAGAGCAAAATAATAGATTCTTAGAGGTAACGATAGATTTCTAAGAAGGAGGTAAATAAATGATTCAGCAACAAACAATGTTGAACGTTGGCGATAACACTGGCGCAAAGGAAATCATGTGCATTCGTGTTCTGGGCGGTTCTTACCGTAAATATGCCAATATCGGTGACATAATCGTAGCTTCAGTAAAATCGGCTGCTCCAGGCGGCATGGTCAAGAAGGGCGAAGTTGTTAGGGCTGTCGTTGTGCGCACTGTTAAGGGGCTGCGGAGAGTCGACGGATCTTATATCCGTTTTGATGAGAATGCAGCGGTTCTGATAAAGGATGATAAAACCCCGCGCGGAACGCGTATTTTTGGGCCAGTTGCCCGGGAGCTTCGCGATAAGGACTTCATGAAGATCATTTCATTAGCTCCGGAAGTACTTTAATAGTGAGGAGGTGCTATTTTGTCACTGAATAGTTTACATGTAAAAAAGGGCGATACGGTTATCGTATTGTCTGGTAAAGATAAAGGCCAGAAGGGCAAGGTCATTCAGGCTTTGCCAAAGAAGGACAAGGTTATCGTTGAGGACGTAAACAAAGTGAAGCGTCACACGAAGCCGAGCCAGAAGGCTCCGCAGGGCGGCATCCTCACCAAGGAAGCTCCGCTGCATGTTTCTAAGGTTATGCTGATTTGCCCGGCGTGCTCGAAACCGACCCGCATCGGGAAAAAGGAAGTCAACGGAAAAATGGTTCGCGTCTGCAAGAAGTGCGGCGAAGTCATCGATCAGACGAAATAATACAGAAAGGAGGCAGCTTTAGTGGATAGATTACAGGAAAAGTATGTTAAAGAAGTCATTCCGGCATTGACGGAGAAGTTCGGTTATAAGAACGTAATGCAATTGCCAAAGATTGAAAAGGTTATCATTAATATGGGCGTTGGCGAAGCCGTCGGCAATCCGAAAGCTTTGGATTCAGCGATTGCTGATCTTACGTTGATTGCTGGACAGAAGCCAATCCTGACGCGTGCAAAGAAATCAATCGCAACCTGGAAGATTCGTCAGGGAATGCCGATTGGCACAAAGGTTACGCTCCGCGGTCTGCGCATGTATCAGTTCCTCGATAAGTTCATGAACGTTGCATTGCCGCGGGTACGTGATTTCCGTGGTGTGAGCGCAAATGCTTTTGATGGCCGGGGCAATTATTCGGTTGGTTTGAAAGAGCAGCTGATTTTCCCAGAAGTTGAATATGATAAGGTCGATAAGGTCCGTGGTATGAATATTGTGGTAGTTACCACTGCCAAGACGGATGAAGAGGCAAGAGAGCTTTTGAAGCTCATGGGTATGCCATTTAGCGCTTAAAAGGAGGTACTGACTTTGGCCAAAAAGGCAATGATTGAAAAGTGGAGCCGTGAACCTAAATTCAAGGTTCGTAAGTATAACAGATGTAAGATCTGCGGTCGTCCGCATGGCTACATGAGAAAGTTCGATATGTGCCGTATTTGCTTCAGAGAGCAAAGCTATAAGGGTGCCATTCCTGGTATTACGAAGGCCAGCTGGTAAACTTTAAAACAGAAAGAAAGGAGGATATCGATTTATGGTAATGACTGATCCTATTGCAGATATGTTAACTCGTTTGCGGAATGCAAACTCTGTTTTACATGATAAAGTTGAAATCCCAGGTTCTAAGATCAAGAAGGCGATTGCCGCAGTCTTGAAGGAGGAGGGATTCATTAAAGATTTTTCCTTTGCTGAGGATAACAAGCAGGGCGTTTTAACGCTTACGCTGAAGTACGGTCCTGAGCGTGAGAAGGTTATTTCCGGTATCAAACGTATTTCTAAGCCAGGGCTTCGCATGTATGCGAAGAGTACAGAGCTGCCGCGCGTTCTTGGCGGACTTGGCATTGCGATTATTTCTACTTCGCAGGGAATTATGAGCGACAAGCAGGCCCGCAAGGCTGGACTTGGCGGCGAAGTTATCGCTTACGTTTGGTAATCATAAAAAGCTAGGAGGTGTAAAAATGTCAAGAATTGGTAGAGCCCCGATTGATATTCCGGCAGGCGTAACGGTTACGCTTGGCGATGGAAATAAGGTTACAGTTAAGGGACCGAAGGGCGAGTTGTTCCGTATTTGCCATCCGGATATGATAATTAAAATGGAAGACAATGTGATTACGGTTGCACGTCCTTCGGAGGACAAGCTGCATAAGTCTTTGCATGGTCTGACCCGCACGCTGATCCATAATATGGTTCTGGGTGTTACAGAAGGATTCACAAAGAGCCTGGAAATTAACGGCGTTGGTTATAGAGCTGTTAAGCAAGGCAATAACTTGAATCTTTCGCTTGGTTTCTCCCATCCGGTTATTGTTGAGCCACCGACAGGCATTACACTTGATGCACCGGCTGCAAACAAAATCGTGATTTCTGGTATTGATAAAGAGGCTGTGGGCGCTATGGCAGCTACGATCCGTGACTATAGAGAACCTGAGCCGTATAAGGGCAAGGGCATTAAGTATGAGGGTGAGCATATCCGCCGCAAGGTTGGTAAAGCCGGTGCGAAGGGTAAGAAGTAATCATCTTTGACAGAAAGGAGTGACCAGTGTGCTTCGTAAAGAAGATAAGAATCAAGCGCGTCAGAAACGCCATTTAAGAGTGCGTAATCACATTTCCGGAACGGCGGCAAAGCCGCGTCTGAATGTATTCCGCAGCCTGAGCAATATTTATGCTCAGGTAATTGATGATAAAAAAGGCGTAACGTTGGTTTCGGCCAGCTCGAAGGATAAAGATTTTGTGGCCTATGGCGGCAATATTGAGGCAGCTAAGGCTGTTGGTGCTGCTATAGCTAAGCGGGCGATCGAAAAAGGGATTCAGGAAGTTGTGTTTGACCGTGGCGGTTATTTATACCATGGCCGTGTTGCAGCTCTCGCTGAAGCAGCTCGTGAAGCCGGCTTGAAATTCTAAGACTGCAAAGGAGGTAAATGAATGGCTAGAATGGACAACGAAACTCCTGAGTTCCAGGAGAAGGTTGTATATATTAATAGAGTTGCGAAGGTCGTCAAAGGCGGCCGCCGTTTCTCGTTTAGTGCCCTGGTTGTTGTTGGCAATCAGAAAGGCAAGGTTGGCGTTGGTCTCGGTAAAGCCGGTGAAGTTCCGGAAGCAATCCGTAAAGGCGTTGAGGATGCCAAAAAGAACCTCATTGAAGTTTCTTTGAGAGAAAATACGATTCCGCATGAAATCATTGGTATTTTTGGTGCTGGACGCGTTCTTTTGAAGCCAGCTGGCAAAGGTACCGGCGTTATTGCCGGCGGCCCGGCGCGCGCTGTGCTTGAACTTGCAGGGATCCGTGATATCCTGACAAAATCCCTTGGTTCTTCCAATCCGAACAATATGGTCCGTGCAACACTCACTGGTCTGAAACAGCTGAAAAAAGCTGAAAAGGTCGCTGAGCTTCGTGGCAAGACGGTCCAGGAACTTTTGGGTTAAGGAGGTATTTCAATGGCAAAACTGAAAATTACTCTTACCAGAAGCGTGATCAGTCGTCCACAGACACAGCGCGATACGGTCAGAGCTTTAGGATTAAGAAAACTCAATTCGTCGGTAGAGCTTCCTGACAATGCGGCTATTCGTGGTCAGGTTCACAAGGTAGAACATCTTGTTACCGTTGAAGAAATCACAGATTAAGTTCAAGGAGGTGCAATAGATGAATTTACAAGAATTATCTCCGGCTCCTGGATCGAAGAAGGTCCGCACCCGCAGAGGACGCGGCCTTGGCAGCGGCTTGGGAAAGACGGCCGGCAGAGGAATGAAGGGTCAGAATTCCCGTACGGGCGGCGGCGTTCGCACTGGTTTTGAAGGCGGACAGATGCCTCTTTACCGTCGGCTTCCAAAGCGCGGTTTTAAAAATATTTTTGCGAAGGAATTCGCTGAAGTTAATGTAGCCTCGCTGAACCGCTTTGATGATGGCGCAACGGTAGATCCGGTTGCTCTGGTTGAAGCCGGCATTCTGAAGAATGTTCTGGATGGAATCCGCATTCTCGGCAATGGCGAGTTGACAAAAAAGCTGACCGTAAGAGCTAATGGCTTTACGAAAACAGCGGAAAGCAAGATCACGGCGGCAGGCGGAAAAGTTGAGGTGATCTAAGGTGCTTTCAGCCCTTGCGAACATTTTCAAGATTCCGGAACTGCGGCAGAAAATCGTCTTCACGCTGATTATGTTTGCCGTATTCAGGATGGGAACCCACATTCCGGTTCCGGGAGTAAATCCGGCAGTTATTGAGCAGCTTTTTAATAATGGTAATCTGTTTGGTTTGCTGGACTTGTTCTCTGGTGGTGCGCTGAGTAAGTTTTCAATTTTTGCGATGAGCATCACGCCTTATATCAATGCAGCGATTATTATCCAATTGTTGACAGTTGTAATTCCAACATTGGAGCAGTGGTCTAAGGAAGGTCAGGAAGGGCACAAAAAAACCACCCAGATCACACGCTACCTCACCGTAGCATTGGCATTTCTGCAGGCAATTGGCATGTCGATCGGCCTCAAGGCGGCGATATTAAACCCAGGGGTTGTTTCAATCCTTATTATCGCAATTACGCTTACAGCGGGGACCATATTTCTTATGTGGATTGGCGAGCAGATCACGGCGCAGGGAGTTGGCAATGGCATATCGCTGATTATCTTTGCCGGTATCGTAGCTGCTTTACCAAAAAATTTAGGAACCATTTATAAGTATCTGCAGGCAGGCACGATTAATTATTTCAATGTGTTCCTGTTTGTGGTTATTGCGCTGGCCATGGTGGTATTTGTTATTATGATCCAACAGGGCTATCGCAGAATCCCGATTTCCTATGCGAAACGGGTTGTCGGCCAGAAATCATATGGCGGGCATTCAAGTCACATCCCGTTTAAAGTAAATCAAGCGGGTGTTATTCCAATAATCTTTGCGTCATCCGTGCTGATGTTTCCAGTAAC
>DCFR01000086.1:0-20826 GCA_002319815.1 Megamonas sp. UBA1799 | reverse complement strand
CATCCGTGCTGATGTTTCCAGTAACTATTGCCCAGTTTGTAAATGTACCATGGGTAAAGACTATAGCCGGTTATTTTGCGTGGGGCACACCGCTACAGACGAGTATCTATGCGTTCCTCATTATCTTCTTCACGTATTTTTATACCGCGGTTACTGTAAAGATATCGGATATGGCAGAGAATCTGAAAAAGTACGGTGGTTTTATACCAGGCATCCGTCCTGGCAAGCCCACAGAGGACTATTTAGATCATGTTCTGACCCGTATCACGCTTGCCGGCGCGTTCTTCCTGGCTTTTATCGCTATATTGCCTAATGCGGTCGCTGGTGCGACGCATATTGAAGGTGTGTACTTCGGCGGTACAGCGCTGCTTATTGTGGTCGGTGTTGCACTGGATACAATGAAGCAGATTGAAGCTATGGTGGTTATGCGCCATTACCAAGGTTTCATGAAATAGGGAGGATAAAATATGTATATCCTGTTAATGGGGCCGCCGGGTGCCGGCAAAGGCACGCAGGCAGCAAATCTGGTAAATAAGTTTGTTATTCCTCATATTTCGACGGGCGATATGTTTCGTGCCGCCGTCAAAGAGGGTACAGAGCTTGGCAAGCAGGCAAAGGCATGTATGGATGCCGGGAAGCTTGTCCCGGATGAAATAACGATTGGTATTGTCCGGCAGCGGCTGGCAAAGCCGGATTGTGCAAAGGGTTTTATCCTGGATGGATTCCCGAGAACCGTTGAGCAGGCAGATGCGCTCGACAAGATCCTTGCGGAACTTCAGATCAAGCTGACCCGGGTTGTAGATATTAGCGTTCCATCAGCTTTGCTTATTGAGCGGGCTGTTGGACGCCGGATCTGCAAACAGTGCGGCGCTACGTATCATGTCAGGTTCAATCCTACACAAAAGGATGGAATTTGCGATGTGTGTGGCGGCGAGACCTACCAACGTGCTGATGACAGCGAAGCGACGATGAAGAATCGTCTCTCGGTGTATGAAGCACAGACAAAGCCTTTGATTGACTATTATCAGAATGCCGGCGTTTACACGGCAGTTGATGGCAGTCAGGCGATTGACAAGGTCTTTAATGATGTTATCAACTGCCTTCAGGGCTGAGCGGGGCAATGGCCGGATGTTTTTTATCTGGACGAAACCACCGATCAATAGAAGGGCAGTTTTCAGAGGCTGCCAAGTGAACAATAAGGAGCAAAACTCATGTCCAAGCAAGATGTAATTGAAGTTGAAGGAAAAGTACTTGAGGCATTGCCCAATGCGATGTTTCAGGTCGAATTAGAAAACGGCCATGTTGTATTGGCGCATGTATCAGGTAAGATCCGTATGAATTTCATCCGCATTCTGCCTGGCGATAAGGTCACGATCGAGCTTACACCGTATGACTTGACGCGTGGCCGCATAACCTACCGTTTCAAATAAGCGCTTAACCGCGTTTCGTTATGTGTGGCTGCGGTTGCAGCGTGCAGGAAAGGAAAAGGGGGGCATAGCACAATGAAAGTTAAACCTTCAGTAAAACCGATTTGTGAAAAGTGCAAGGTAATTAAACGTAAGGGCCGTGTAATGGTGATTTGCGAGAACCCAAAGCATAAACAAAGACAAGGATAAGAAAGGGAGGTGCTTGATATATGGCACGTATTGCCGGTGTAGATTTACCGCGTGATAAGAGAATTGAAATCGCTTTAACATATATCTATGGTATTGGCCTGACAACTTCGCAGAAGCTGCTGGCCGAGACGGGTGTCAATCCGGATACTCGTACGCGCGACCTGACAGAAGATGAGGTTGTCAAGCTTCGTGATCTCATTGAAAAAAAGGTTATCGTTGAAGGCGACCTCCGCCGTGAGCGGTCGCTCAATATTAAACGTCTCGTAGAAATCGGCTGCTATCGTGGGCGCCGTCATCGTCTCGGACTGCCGGTTCGTGGACAGAATACGAAGAATAATGCACGTACGCGCAAGGGTCCGAGAAAGACTATTGCCGGTAAGAAAAAAGAAAGCTAAGGGAGGGATAAAAAGTGGCAGTTAATAAATCAGCTCGTCCGAAGAAAAGAGACCGTAAAAATGTTGAATTCGGTGTAGCGCATATCAGCTCTACCTTCAACAATACAATCGTAACGCTTACCGATAAGAGCGGTAATGCACTTTCCTGGGCCAGCGCTGGCGGCCTTGGTTTCCGCGGTTCCAGAAAGAGCACTCCGTTCGCAGCACAGATGGCTGCTGAGACAGCAGCAAAGGCAGCGATGGAGCATGGCCTGAAACAGGTCGAAGTTTATGTAAAAGGTCCGGGCGCTGGCCGTGAAGCCGCTATCCGTTCTCTGCAGGCAACGGGTCTGGAAGTTAATATGATTAAAGACGTAACGCCGGTCCCGCATAACGGATGCCGTCCGCCGAAGCGTAGAAGAGTATAATAGGAGGTGCAGAACTAGATGGCAATTGATAGAGTACCAGCTCTCAAAAGATGCCGTTCTCTCGGTATTGAACCGGCTGTAGTAGGGCTTAGCAAGCAGTCGAAGCGTCAGCCAAGACGCACGAACCGCAAGGTCAGTGAGTATGGCACGCAGTTAAAGGAAAAACAGAAGGCAAAGTTCATTTATGGTATTCTGGAAAAACAGTTCCGGACATATTATGATAAGGCGAAGCAGATGCAGGGTGTAACCGGTGAAAATCTGCTTGGGCTTTTGGAACGCAGAATTGATAATGTTGTATTCCGTTTGGGTTTGGCCGCAACGCGCAAACAGGCTCGTCAGCTGGTGCGTCATGGTCATATCACGGTCAATGGCAAGCGGCTTGACATTCCGTCCGCGCTCGTGCGCGTCAATGATGTGGTCGCTGTGGCAGAAAAGAGCCGGGCAAAGGATTTCTTCAAAGGCATCAGCGAGAACTACAGCGTTCTCAGCGTGCCGGCTTGGATTACTGCGGATAAAGCCAATATGACCGGAACGGTGACGAGATTCCCGAACCGTGATGAAATTGATGTTCCTGTTAACGAGCAGGCTATCGTCGAGTTGTACTCCAGATAATCTCTTTGTGTTGGGATGAAAAGTGTGTGCCAAGTGCATAGAATTATTGAGGAGGGTTATTCCAGATGATCGAAATCGAAAAACCGAAGATCGAGATAGTAGAAATCAGTGAAGATAATCGTTATGGCAAGTTTGTCTGTGAACCTCTCGAACGCGGTTATGGTACTACGCTGGGGAACAGCCTGCGCCGCATTCTATTATCCTCTTTACCGGGTGCTGCAATAACCTCCATCAGAATCGACGGAGTGCTCCACGAGTTCTCTACGATTCCTGGTGTTCGGGACGATGTCACGAATATCATTTTGAATTTAAAATCGTTATGCCTCAAGATGTATACGGACGAGCCGCATGTGATCCGCATTGATGTGGACGGGGAGAAGGAAGTAAAGGCTGCTGACATCACAACTGATGCCGAAGTTGAGATCCTGAATCCGGACCTCCATATCGCAACGGTCAATGAGACCGGTTCACTGCACATGGAGATGACAGTCGAACGGGGACGTGGCTATGTGCCGGCGGAGAAAAATAAGAAGCCGGACCATGTCATCGGTATTATTCCGATTGATTCCATTTTCTCACCGGTACTGCGGGTGAATTACACCGTAAAGGATACGCGCGTAGGCAACGTGACGGATTATGATAAGCTGACTTTGGAGGTATGGACCGATGGTTCGATTCGTCCGGAGGAAGCTGTCAGCAAGTCGGCCAGTATTCTGGTCGCGCATCTGAAACTTTTCCAAAACATGGCCGGTTTGCCTGAGGAAGAGGAAGAGGAAGAAGGAACTTTCACGGAAGCAGAGGAAAACGATGCTGCGAAGGTTCTGGAAATGACGATTGAGGATCTTGATCTTTCTGTCCGTTCTTATAATTGCCTGAAGCGCGCGAATATCAATACCGTAGCGGATTTGACGGCAAAGACGGAAGAAGATATGATGAAGGTTAGAAATCTTGGGCGCAAGTCGCTTGAGGAAGTAAAGAAAAAGTTGCAGGAACTTGACCTGTCGCTTTTACAAACCGAAGAATAGGAAAGAGGGAAATAAATGGGCTACAGTAAATTAGGGCGTGATTCCAGTGCACGCAAAGCTTTATTCCGCAGCATTCTGACTTCCTTCTTCCTGCATGAACGCATTGAAACGACGGAAGCCAAGGCCAAGGAAATCAGCGGCTTGGCAGAACAGCTGATCACCCTCGCAAAGCGCGGCGATCTGGCTGCTCGCCGTCAGGCAATTGCGCGTCTTGCGGATGAAGATGTTGTAAGAAAACTGTTTGGTGAGATTGCGGTTAAGTACAGTGACCGTCAGGGCGGTTACACCCGCATTTTGAAGCTTGGTCCTCGTCGCGGCGATGCTGCACCGATGGCCATTCTTGAGCTCGTGTAATAGGAAGAAGCGTTTAAGGCAGCCGTGAGGCTGCCTTATTTGTCGTTCAAGACTATTTTATGTTAACGAATATGCTTTCTTGCTTAAAATCATTTTTTGTGTTATGCTGAATCTAAGAAAACACAGGCGCTTTGGCTTCGGATATTTGGTCCGGCAGTCATGGGGACGGTCTGTGCAGTGGGTTTTTAGTCAGATTGCTGTATGGAGCAGCAATGAAGGAATAAGGTGTAATATGCAACAAAAAGAATTGGTTTTAAATGAGATTATGCTTCCCAATAAGGCAAACTGGGCCGGGAATATTCATGGCGGGGAAATCATGAAGATGATGGATTCCGCCGCATTTGCCGTAGCCAGCCGTTATTGCCGCGGCAATGTGGTAACGGCTCGGGTAGACGAGCTGATTTTTCATCAGCCGGTCAAAGTTGGCGATCTGGTGACCTGTAATGTGAAAATCATTTTTACCGGCAAGACTTCTCTGGAAGTCAAGACAACGATTTTGGGGGATGAATTAAAGGAGGGGCACTCGCCTATGCTGGTCCTGTCCGCATTCATCACTATGGTGGCGCTGGATCGGAACGGCAAACCAACCTCAGTACCTGAATTGGAAATCAATGATGATCAGGAAGCAAAAGAATTTGCCAATGCGCTTAACCGGTATACTTTGCGTAAGAAATCAGGCAAACGGGCGAAAGAGCTTGTGAATTGAATATATGAAAAAAGCTGCCTGCGGGCGGTTTTTTTCTGGGCTGATATTTGTTAACTTTTACTGCGTATCTTGTTGACATAATTGCTTTTTCTAATATAATAAATATGTACCGCTTTTCTGAAACTTTTATCCCGCCGTCAGCGCAAACTGTTCATGGGATATATTTTACAGGAAGAGGCGAAGAGAATTTAGCTGCATTTCAAGCAGTGTTATTTTGCTTTTGGAGGCAGAAACGGATTGAATTTTATAGAGCTGACCAATATGAGCCATGTATACCATGATGGTACGGAGAACGCGCATACCGCGGTGGATCATATTGATTTAACAATAAAAGAGGGCGAGTTTCTGGCCATTTTGGGAACCAATGGTTCCGGCAAATCTACGCTTGCCAAACATTTTAATGCGATTTTATTGCCGACAGAAGGGCATTGCCGCGTTGCTGGTATGGATACGGCTGATGAAGCGCATTTGTGGGATATCCGTCAACAGGTGGGCATGGTATTCCAGAATCCGGATAACCAGATCATTGCGGCGGTTGTGGAAGATGATGTGGCTTTTGGTCCGGAAAATCTCGGCGTTCCGCCGGAAAAAATTCGGCAGCGGGTAGCGGAGTCGCTGGCTGCCGTCGGCATGGAGCATTATCGAAAGTTTGCGCCGCATCTTTTGTCAGGCGGACAGAAGCAGCGGATTGCTATTGCCGGGGCGCTGGCCATGCATACGAAGTGTCTGGTATTGGATGAGCCGACGGCAATGCTCGATCCCTCAGGCCGCCGTGATGTGCTGCATACGGTTAGACAGCTGCATGAGAAAGTGGGTATTACGGTAGTTTATATTACTCATTTTATGGAAGAGGCGGCAGCAGCAGATCGCATTTTGGTCATGGAGCAGGGTAAGATCGTTGACGACGGCACACCGGCAGAGATTTTTCGTCAGGTCGCAGTGATGAAAAAGCGCGGACTGGATGTTCCTCTGGCAGCTGAGGTAGCTTGGCGCCTTCGCCAGCAGGGAGTACGTTTGCCGGAGCGCATTTTAACGGATGAGGATTTGGTGATGGCATTATGCCGATAGAATTAAAGCACGTAACTTATACTTATATGCCGCAGACGCCCTTTGAACGCGTGGCGCTGCAGGATGTTTCTCTCACGATTGAGGAGGGCTCCTTTACCGCGATTGCCGGGCATACGGGTTCGGGGAAATCAACGTTGGTACAGCATTTGAATGGGATTCTGCAGCCGACCAGCGGACAGGTGCTGGTGGATGGGACGGATCTGGCAGCCAGGGGAAAGGCGGCTTTGGCTGCGCGGCGTAAGGTGGGCATGGTGTTTCAGTATCCGGAGCATCAGCTTTTTGAGGAGACGGTGGCGCTCGATATTGCTTTCGGACCAAAGAATCTGGAACTTCCGGAGGCAGAAATTGAGCAGCGGGTTCGTCAGGCGATGGAATTTGTTCATCTGGATTATGAAACCTATAAAGATCGCTCGCCTTTTCAGCTGAGCGGCGGGCAAATGCGCCGGGCGGCCATCGCCGGGGTGATCGCTCTTCAACCAAAATATCTGGTGCTGGATGAACCTACGGCCGGATTGGATCCACGCGGTCGGGAAGATCTTTTGCAGCGGATTGTGCAGCTGCATAAAAAAGAAAAAATCACCATTGTTTTTGTTTCGCACAATATGGATGATATTGCCCGCACTGCCGATCGGGTGGTCTTTATGGATCAGGGAAAGGTGCTGTTGGATGAGGCGCCAGCAAAGGCGTTTTTTGCCGAGAAGGAAATCGCTCAGGCAGGGCTGGCCGCGCCGCAGATGGTCACGCTTTTGACAAAGCTTCGGGAGAAAGGCCTGGCAGTGGATCCGGCGGCCTTTACGATGGAAGATGGGGTTGCGCATATCATGAAGGCGCTGCGGGAGGCGAAGTCATGCTGACGGATATTACGATTGGACAATATTTTCCAGGAGATTCTGTTTTGCACCGTATGGATCCCCGGGTCAAAATTGTATTACTTTTTTTCTTCATTGTGGGCATTTTCATTTTTGATACGCGCGGCGCTTATGCGGTCATGTCGGTGTTTACTTTGCTGCTCATGCTGCTGTCCCATGTGCCGCTGCGCATGATGGCCCGTTCCGTAAAGCCGCTTTGGTGGATTCTGGCTTTTACTTTTTTGGTGCATCTTTGCAGTACACCGGGAGAGATTTTTGCCAGAGTCTGGATTTTTGATTTTACATATACCGGTTTTTGGCAGGGATTTTTTGTCTGTCTGCGGCTGGTGCTGCTGATTCTGCTGTCTTCCCTGCTGACGTTTACCACGTCTCCTTTGGCGCTTACGGACGCGCTGGAGAGCTTGCTGCGCCCATTGAAGCGCTTTGGCGTGCCGGCGCATGAACTGGCTATGATGATGACTATTGCGCTCCGTTTTGTACCAACACTGATTGAAGAAACGGATAAGATTATCAAGGCCCAGCAATCACGAGGCTCAGATTTTTCTTCCGGCAATCTGATGAAGCGCGTCAAGAGCCTGATTCCAATTCTGGTACCACTGTTTATTTCTGCTTTCCGCAGGGCGGACGAGCTGGCGATGGCTATGGAAGCCCGCTGCTACCGGGGCGGTGTCGGACGCACGCAGATGAAGGCTTTGCAGATCGGCGGCGTCGATTATCTGGCTCTGGCCGTGACGCTTGTATTCGCGGCTGTATTGGGCGCGCTGAAGGTGGTTGGAGTTTAATGCGCAGTGAACACAAAGCAATCATGAAGGCCCGACGGCGCAACATTCGGTTGGTGGTTGCTTATGACGGGACGGCTTATCATGGTTTTCAGCGGCAGACGCCGCCGACGGCGGCCATTCAGAACGTATTGGAGGAAAAGCTGGCGCTTGTTTTTGGCGATGTAATTGAGCTGGCGGCTGCCGGACGCACCGATGCCGGGGTACACGCTTATGGCCAGGTGGTCAATTTTTTTACCGACGGCACGATCCCGACCGATCGAATTGTCCGGGCGGCTAATAGTTTGCTGCCGCCCGATATTGTGATTCGGGAAGCTGCGGAAGTGGATCGGGATTTCAGCGCGAGGCACAGCGTTTCCTGTAAAACGTATGTTTATCGTATATACCAAGGAGAAACGCCAGATCCTTTTCAGCGGCATTACGCTTGGTATATCCGGCGGACACTCGATCTGCCAGCGATGCAGGCCGCGATGCGCAGCCTTTTGGGCACGCATGATTTTTCTTCGTTTCGTGCCGCCGGCGGCGCGCCGGTGAGTCCGGTGCGAACGCTGTATGAAGCTGCGGTCGCGCAGCAGGGAGCCATGATGGAATTGCGTTTTCGGGCCAGCGGTTTTTTGTATCATATGGTGCGTAACCTGGTGGGGACGCTGGTAAACGTCGGATTGGGCTATATGACGCCGGCGGATTTTTTCGCCGTGCTTACGGCTTGTGACCGCCAGCAGGCGGGGGCAACGGCCCCGGCGTGCGGGTTATATTTTTTAGAAGCTGAATATGCGAAAATATGTTTTTCTGCGGCGGACCCTGATGCATGAAACAAGCGCAAGCCGGAGATAAATGCGGGCGAAATTCCCGTGCAGGCTTGTTTTCCCGGCTTTTGTCGGGTAGAATTATCTTACCAAATAGAAGGATGTTTGCTATAATATAGCTGGAGTATGGGGATTACATTTGAATGGTTATTTCATCGGGTGGTGTAAAAATGCAATCGTTATTAAATGTGGGAATTGATATAGGTTCCACGACCATTAAGGTCGTCGTGCTGGATCGGGAAAAAAGAATTATTTATAAGAACTATGCACGCCATTTCTCGGAAATTAATATGGCACTGCATAAAAATTTAGCTGCACTTAAAGATGTTGTAGGGGCGCAGCGGTTTTCTTTTGCGTTGACCGGGTCTGCCGGCATGGGAATTGCCAAGCGACTCGGACTGCCTTTTGTGCAGGAGGTCATTGCTTGTGCATCGGCGGTGAAATCTTTGATCCCGGATACGGATACGGTAGTGGAATTAGGCGGTGAGGATGCCAAAATTACCTATTTCGGACAGACGCCGGAACAACGGATGAATGGAGTTTGTGCCGGCGGGACAGGATCTTTTATTGACCATATGGCTTCGCTGCTGTCGACGGATGCTTTGGGATTGAATGCTTTGGCGGAGAAGGGGAAACAGATTTATACAATCGCATCCCGTTGTGGCGTATTTGCGAAAACGGATATTCAGGCGCTGATGAATGATGGCGCGGCCAAGGCGGATATTGCTCTGTCGATTTTTCAGGCTGTCGTGAATCAGACCATTGGCAATCTGGCACAGGGGCGGCCTATCGGCGGGCATGTTGCTTTTTTGGGCGGACCGCTGCATTTTCTTTCTGCTTTGAAGGAACGTTTTGTGGAGACGCTGCAGCTGACAGCCGATGAAGTGGTGCCGGTTACCGACGGCTGCTACTTTGTTGCGCTGGGAGCGGCGTTATCGGACGAGAGTCAGCTTATGGACTGTGGCCGGCTGGAGGACAGCATTGAAAAAGCTCGCCATGAAGCGGTGGCCGAGACACATACGGCGGATTTTGTTTTGTTTCGGGATGCGGCTGATTATGCAGCGTTTAAAGCGCGCCATGATCAGGATAAAGTCGGACGCGGCGATTTGAAAACGTATCAAGGCCCATTGTATATTGGCATTGATGCCGGTTCTACGACTACGAAGATCGTGGCGGCGGGGCGCGACAAAGAAGTGCTGTATACCTCTTATGGCAGTAATCAGGGGTCGCCGCTCAATACGGTGATTCACGAGCTGCGGGGACTTTATGCCGCGATGGCGGAAGGCCAGTATATTGCGGCGGTGCTGACGACCGGTTATGGAGAAGCGATTGTGCAGGCCGCTGTACATGCGGATGCCGGCGAGGTGGAAACGTTTGCTCATTTGCGGGCGGCGCAGGAATTTTGTCCGGAGGTCACTTTTGTGCTTGATATCGGCGGGCAGGATATGAAGTGCTTTTTTGTGCAGGACGGCAGCATTGGCAACATTACGCTGAATGAAGCTTGTTCGGCCGGCTGCGGCTCATTTATTGAGAATTTTGCTCAGGGACTCAACATGACGGCCGCTGAATTTGCCGCCAAGGCGTTGGAGTCGAGGAGTCCGGTGGATCTCGGGACTCGTTGTACGGTTTTTATGAATTCCCGTGTCAAACAGGCGCAGAAGGAAGGATCCGATGTTGGTGATATTTCCGCCGGCATTGCCCTGTCGGTCATCAAGAATGCTTTGTTTAAGGTGATGCAGTTAAAAGATGTGGATACGCTGGGAGACCATATCGTTGTGCAGGGCGGAACCTTTTACAATGATGCGGTGCTCAGGGCCATGGAGGTGCTGCTGGGGCGCGATGTCACGCGTCCGGATATTGCCGGTCTTATGGGTGCTTATGGAGCGGCCATTCTGGCCCTGGAGTCCGGAGTGGAGCATTCCCAAGTGCTTTCGGCGGCAGAGTTGGAAACTTTTTCCGTAAAGACCGGTTCTTACCGTTGTCACGGCTGCGGCAATCAGTGTCTGATTACCGTACAAACTTTCCCGGATGGGGGAAAATATTACACGGGCAATCGCTGCGAACGCGGTATCGGCAAGGAACATATCATGCAGAAGGCGCCAAATATCTATGCGTATAAGTATGACCGCGTCTTTAATTTTTACCGGCCCTTGGAACATCCTTCCCGGGGGCAGATTGGCATTCCGCGCGTTCTGAATATGTATGAAGATTATCCGTTCTGGTTTACGTTCTTTACGATGCTGGGCTATGAAGTTGTGTTATCGGGCAAATCTTCTGCGTATCTGTATTATCGCGGTATGGCAACTGTGCCGTCGGATTCCCTTTGCTATCCTGCCAAACTGGTGCATGGGCATATTATGGATCTGGTGGAAAAGGGCGTAAAGAAGATTTTTTATCCTTGTATTCCGTATAATCTGACCGATGCTTGTCATCCATCGGACAATCATTACAATTGTCCGGTCGTTGCTTCCTATGCGGAAAACATTCGGGATAATATGGATATTCTAAAACAGAAAAATGTAAAATTCATGCAACCTTTCTTGCCGCTGAATGATAAAGTGCGTATGTTGAAGCGCACGGCGGAGGAATTTGTTTCCGAGGGTATTGGCGAAGCCGAGCTGGCGGCAGCATTGGAAGCCTCTTATATTGAGTTGGAACATTATAAAAATGATGTGCGTGCCTATGGAAAAAAGATTTTGGACAAGATTGAAAAGGAACATTTGCCAGCAATTTTGCTGGTGGGCCGTCCTTATCATATCGATCCGGAAATTAATCATGGGATTCCGGAAATGATTCAGTCCTATGGGCTGCCAATTCTTTCGGAAGACGCCGTCTATCATTTTCCGGCGAACAAAGAATCGCTTAAAATTGTCAATCAATGGAGCTATCATGCTCGCTTATATCATGCCGCCAGTTTTGCGGCGGAACATGAGAACATTACTTTGATTCAGTTCAGTTCGTTTGGCTGCGGTCTGGATGCGATTACTACGGGACAAGTGCGGGCTATTCTGGAGGCGCATCATCGGATTTATACGATGATCAAACTGGATGAAGTCAGCAACCTGGGGGCAGCGCGAATTCGTCTGCGTTCGCTGATTGCAGCTCTGGCCCGTCGTAAACCGGTTCCGTATCAAGAGGTTGTGGTGCCGGAGCGTCCGCATTTTACCGAGGAGTGCCGCCAAACGCATACTATTCTGGCGCCCCAGATGGCGCCGATTCAATTTGATTTGATTACGACGGCCTTGCGCAAATATGGGTATCAGGTGGTTATTCCTGAGATGCCAAAACAAAGCGCCATTGAGCTGGGACTGCGGTACGTGAATAATGATATGTGCTATCCGGCCATTGTAGTCATCGGGCAAATGCTGGCGGCTATCAAGTCAGGCAAGTATGATCCGGATCATACTTCGATTGTCTTGTTTCAGACCTGCGGCGCCTGCCGGGCGACCAATTATCTGAACCTTATGCGCGAAGCCCTGCAGGATGCCGGTTATGGACAGGTTCCGGTGTTTGCCTGTGTGGGCATGCCGACGGAAACTGACGCCTTTGAGTTTACTCGCGAGTGCTTTATCGATGTTGCCAAAAGTATTGTTTACGGCGATCTGCTGATGAAGGTGAAGAATCGTGTTCAGCCTTATGAGGTTGAACCGGGATCAACCCAGCGGCTATATGATAAGTGGATGGTAATTTGCCGGGCAGAAATCAATAAGGGCGGTTATTTCAAATATAAGCGTAATCTTCGCGATATCGTTCATGACTTTGATCGCTTGCCGATACAGGAAGGGCTCTGGAAGCCGCGGGTCGGCATTGTCGGGGAAATATTGGTCAAATATCATCCGGTGGCGAATAATCATTTGGAACAGATTTTGGCGGATGAAGGCGCCGAAGTTATTATGCCGGATTTGATGGATTTTATGATGTATATGTCTTATGATAATATCATCAAGCATAAGCTGCTTTCCGGAACTTATATGGATAAATTGAAGTCGCAGGTTTCCATTCAGGTTTTGGAATTTTTCCGTAAGCCGATGCGCCGGGCTTTAGCGGCCAGCCAGCGGTTTACGCCGCCGGCGACGATTCAGCAAATTGCGGATCTGGCGTCCAAGCTGGTCTCTTTGGGAAATATGGCTGGCGAGGGCTGGTTTCTGACCGGAGAGATGATGAAGCTGATTGCTAATGGGGTTTCCAATGTCGTTTGTCTGCAGCCGTTTGGTTGTCTGCCTAATCATATTACGGGCAAGGGGGTTATGCATGCCTTGCGGCAGCAGTATCCATCCAGTAATGTCATTGCGCTTGATTGTGATGCCGGCGCCAGTGAAGTCAATCAGCTCAATCGTATTAAGCTGATGATGGCGGTGGCGCGGGAGCGCAAACCGAAGCAAGCTGAAACCATGGGGACGGAAATGGTGTAAATAATTCTCTGTTACAGGGTGAAGAGGTTGCTGCCGGGCGGGCGGCAGCCTCTTTCCTTTTCGTTGTCACCGGCCCGGAGCAGGAAAAGCCGGCGGGATTGGCGAAATACATAGAGTTATGAGACAAAAAAGTTGGAGTGAAGAGCATGCAGACAAGATATAAGGCAACTTTGGCCCTGGTCCTGAGCATAGCGGGATTTTTGCTATCGAGTCCCTATGCGGAAAGCGGGTTTGCCGGCGGGCTTATTTATCATGGCTTTTTAGCGGCTATGGTGGGCGGGCTGGCGGATTGGTTTGCCGTGACCGCACTTTTTCGCCGGCCGTTGGGAATCCGTTACCGGACAGAAATTTTACGGCGCAACCGGCCGCGAATTATGCAGGCGCTGGTGGATTTTGCCAGTTCGGATTTATTGAATGTGGCCAATATTATGACGGTGGTTCGTGAGCAAAATATGGCCCGGATGATGATGGATTATTTGACGCAGCGCGGTGGCCGCGAACGCTTGAAAGCAGTATTGAACCAGGTTTTGCTGACGGCGGCGCAGACTATGGATATCAGGGCTGTGGCCCGGCGGTTAGAACCAGCGGTACGCGAACTTTTAAAGACGACGGCGGTTGAAAAGCTGATCGTGCAGCTTTTGACTATGCTGGGGGAAAAACGATGCAGTCAGACGATCTTTCCGGCATTGGCCCGGGTGGGAAAACAGGTATTGTCCGCGCCGGCGATGCAGGCCCTGTTGCTGGCTCATATTACAACTTTGCGCAAGCAGTATGAGGGCAATTCGTTTGGTCGATCTTTTTTGATTGGCGTTCTGGATCTTTCCGATGAAAAAATTCTGCAATTTGTGAATCAGCGGCTTCTGACCTGGCTGGAAGCTATCGAAAGAGGCGAAGAGAGCTCTTACCAGCAGGCAGTGGCCTGGCTGGAAAAAACGATGGCCGTTCTGGCCCAGGAACCACAGCTGCTGCAGACGCTGCATCAGTGGAAAATTCGTCAGATTGAAGGCTGGCCGCTGGAAGATACGCTGACGGATTGGTTGAAAAAATTACTGCGGGCAAAGCATCCGGTTTGGATGGCTGAAGTGGATCAGTTTGTTGATGATAAGGTCGATCTTTTTCTCACCAATGAAAGTCTGCAAAAACATTATGACACTATGGTAAAGCGGCTGATTGAACAAGAATTGACGGCTCGTCATGCTTTGATTTCCGGGCTGATTCAAACCCGGCTGGATGAGCTCTCGGATGACAAACTGATTGAATTTGTGGAAACACGGATTGCGGATGATCTGCAGATGATCCGGATTAATGGGTCTATCGTTGGCTCCTTAGTCGGGATGCTGCTTTTTACGATTGTATTCGGCGCAGAAAGGATGTGCGGCTGATGGGATGGAAATCCTGGAATAAGGCAGATAAAACTTTGTTTTTTGCAGCGGTTTTATTTTTGCTGGCACTTTGCTTGCGCATCGTGTATCGGACAAGTCTTTTGGCGCAAGGGTTTCTGTTTTGTTCCGAGGCGGCGCTGGTCGGCGGTATTGCGGACTGGTTTGCCGTAACGGCGCTTTTTAAAAAGCCATTGGGGTTTCCTTATCATACGGCAATATTGCCGCGCCGCCGGGAGTCGTTTATCGAAGCTACGGTCGGCATGGTGCAGAAGGAGTTTTTTGCCAAACGCAAGTTGTTTCATCTGGTGAGGGAGATCGGCTGGCGCGCGATGCTGGTTAAATGGCTGGCGGAAAAAGAGGCGCAGGCATTTTTGGCCGGTCAGCTTTGGCATTACGTGCGGCGATTTTTGCTGCGTATGGATTGGCAGGCACCAACTTCGCTTCTCGCTGCCAAATTGCGTAAATTTTTAGCGGAATTTCCGACAGCGCAGCTGTTGGATTTAAGTTTGAGCTGGCTGCAAAACGAGCAGCATGCGCAGCGGCTGTTAGCCGGGGCGGCGCGGCAGCTGCGCCCTAAGCTTATGGCGCCGGAGGTCAGGGAGCAGCTGGTTGCGATCCTACAGGATTATCAACGGCAGCGGCTACAGGGAAAAAGTTCCTTGTTTGCCGGCCTGGCTGGTCTGGCGCAGGCGATCAATATTGTTAATTTTGATGAAGCCGCGGAATTGATGCAGCAGCAGGCCGGACAGGTTCTGGATGAACTGGCTGAATTGGACTCCGCCTTTCAACGACAGCTTTTAGCAACTTTTTATGAAAGAGTCAGTCTTTTACGTCAGGATGAGAGTTTCCTGACTGATTTTGAACAGCTGCGGCAGGCTTTATTAAAAGATTTACCGATTGAAGATGTTTTAGCAGCAGAAATTGAGAGGCTGCGCGAGCGCCTGCAGAGCGAGAGACAGGCGCTCGCAACAGTGGATTGTTCCGTTCCCGCTTTGCAGGATGTATTGGTCGAGTTGTTTCAAGAAGAAATTGCTCGCTGGATTTTGCTGCTGCAAACGAATGATACGGTAAAACGTTCCGTAGATCAGTTCTTGTACGACATGGCGGCGCGCAGCATGCTGCAGGCGCAGCTGATGGTCGGCGTGATCGTCCGTCAGGTGATGGAGCGCATGACCGATGAACAGATGAACCGGCTGGTATATGATAAAGTCGAACCAGATTTACTATGGATACGCATGAATGGTTCAATTGTCGGCGGCGGCATTGGTTTTTGTTTGTTTATGGCGTTGCTGGTGCTGCGTAATTTTTAGGAGGATGGCTATGTTAATCAAGGCCGATCGGGCGGCTGGGTCCATAGGGTTCACACAATGGAATCTGAATCCTTATCAAATATTAACGCTGGGATTTACGTCGGCAATTTTGCTGGGAACTTTTTTGTTGATGCTGCCGGCTGCTTCGCAGACAGGGGCGTCACTGTCCTTTATTGATGCTTTGTTTACCGCGACATCAGCAGTTTGCGTTACGGGGCTAACGGTTGTTAGTACGGGCGATTATTTTTCTGTTTTCGGGCAAATGGTCATTATTCTCTTGATTCAGGTGGGCGGCCTGGGGGTTATGACGCTGACTACTTTGATTGCGGTCCTTATGGGCCGAAAAATCAATCTCAGTAAGCGTTTGCTGGTACAGGAATCGTTTAATCAGCTGACGATGGAAGGTATGGTCCATCTGGTCCTGTATGTTGTGAAAGTAACGTTGCTTTTAGAATTTCTCGGCGGGACTATTTTAGCGCTGTGCTTTTGGGGCGATTATGGCTGGCGCGGGGTTTATTATGGATATTGGCATGCGACGTCCGCATTTTGTAATGCTGGTTTTGATTTATTCGGTGGGGATAATCTTTTTCGTTATGCCACGGATCCGCTAATTGTCTTAACTCTCAGCGGGCTGATCATTCTGGGCGGACTGGGATTTGCCGTTCTGGAAGATGTTTTTGAACATCGTGCCTGGGAACGGCTGGCCGAGCAGAGTAAAATTGTTTTAGCGATGACGGCATTTTTGTTGCTTTTTGGTATGGTATTGTTATTCCTCTTGGAATATCATAATCCGGATACAATGGGTGAAATGAGTTTCAGCGGTAAATTGCTGGCCAGTTTTTTTGAATCAGTGACGGCCAGAACGGCGGGCTATACGATGATTGATAATGGCGCTTTAACCGAGGCGTCGTTGTTTCTGGTGATCTGGCTGATGTTTATTGGTGCTTCGCCGGCATCTACCGGCGGTGGTATTAAGACTTCTACCTTTGCTGTTATTGTAGCGACGGTATGGAGCTTGATTCGGGGACGGGATGAGGTTATCCTGTTTTCCCGGGAAGTTCCCAAGGAAACGATTATCCGGGCGCTGACCCTGTTTTTTCTGGCAGCGGGGCTGGTCTTTTTCGTTACTATGTATCTTTGTGTGACCGAGGATATTTCGGTGATTCGGGCTGCGTTTGAAGTTGTCTCGGCATTTGCCACGGTTGGACTGACGACCGGCATTACACCGTCTCTTACCAGTGATGGGAAGTTTATGCTGGTACTGGTGATGCTCTTGGGACGCGTGGGCGTGGTGACGGTGGCCATGGCATTGGCGCTGCGTAAAAATGCCCGGCATCATTATCATTATCCAACGGGGAAGTTTACCATCGGATGAAGAGCAGATACAACAAAGGAGCAGGGATGGCCTGCTCCTTTGTTGTATCTTAGATAAATTCAAAAGAAAATTTTTTGCCGGGAATGATGTAGTTAAGAAGAAAACATTCCTCCTCGGGAATCTGCGCGGCGACGTTTATGCGAGCGTCGGCCGGCTGCGGTCGTTTGATGATCTGCAGTTCGCCATGGTACCTGGGATACTGTTGGTTATCAATCGTTACGGCGCCATACGGCCGGACTTTCGTGTTTTCCGGCGCAATGGTGAAAGCCTGTTCTTTCAGCCATGTCCGGCTTTCCTGTGTCCGGATCGCATCACGGGCTTCATCGATGCGCGATGTAAAAGTTTGTCGGAGTAAAGTGATTTGCTGCGGATCTTTTGTCAGCAGGCGGGCTTTTAAAACCACGCGTCCCCCTGCTAGACCGCCCAGGGTCCGCAGTTCCGTATCGTCAGGCAGGGAATCACTGATGAAAATGGAATCCATACCAATCGCTGCCAAGTGCCGTGCGGCTAAGCTCACGTTCATATCGCGATGCATTTCCAGGGAAGGAAGTCCGCGCCGCAATGGAGAACGGCGGCGGTATTCGCTGGGAATAAAAGCGCCGACCCGGATGCCTGCCTTGTGAAGCATGGCTGTTTTTCGCACCAGCGTTTCCTCAGACAGGCCGGTTCCTTCCCGGGGATAAAAGTTATGCAGCGCATCAATATTCGCGAAGTTGGCTTTTTTATACAGCAGTTCCGTCAGCAACTGGCCGGTGATGGTCGACGCATTCAGTTGAATTTTCAGCTGTTGCCCGTTACGGCTGAGTTCGGCGATATCATCAGTCGTATAGCCGTCATCAAGGCGTAATGTACGGATGCCCAGAAACTGAAAAGCCGTAAGGCTGAAATGCTCTAAACCCAGAAGTTGTAGAGTAAGAGGTGAAATGTCAGAGATAATCTCCATTTTATGGCGGCGGGCAGCTTGAAAAAGCTGCCCCAGCTCATTTTTAAAGACATCGACCTTTGTTTCGGGAATATGCAGCGAAGTAAAGAGTCGGGTGATGCCCAATTGGGCGGCGGTGTCAATGAGCTGCAGATTTTCTTCCAGACTATTATCAAGTCCTGGATAAACAGCAATGCCGGTTTGCATGATAAAATCTCCTTATAATGGAACATTATTCTTCTACAGGATCGTCAAAACGGAGCAGCCAGGCGGCAATAAAACCGGTCAGATATGCAACCATGAGGCCAAGCAAGTAAACCGGCAATTGATTGGTGACTGCAGCCAACGGAAGACCGGACATCCCCATCGTTGTGGCGCCGACCGCGGCAAAGGCCTGTACGGCTCCTCCGCAGGCGCCCCCAATACAGGCGGCCAGAAAAGGACGGCCCAGCGGCAGCGTTACGCCGTAGATCAGCGGTTCGCCAATGCCGATCAGAGCCACCGGCAGAGCCGATATAATAGTTTTTTTGAGCAACGTATTTTTCGTTTTACAATAAACTGCCAGTGAAGCGCCGACCTGTCCGCCGCCAGCCATAGCCAAAATGGGCAATAAAACGTTGATGCCGTCGTGCAGGAGCAGCTCGGCGTGAATAGGGGTCAGGGCCTGATGCAGACCCAGCATGACCATAGGCAGCCAGATGCCGCCGAGAATAAAGCCGGTCAGCGCTCCACCCCGGCTGATTGCTGTGGTTGTCGCTTGACTAATGCTTTCAGAAATGACTCCTCCCAGCGGCTGCAAAATAAAAACAGCGGCCGTGCCGGCCAGAAGCAGTACCAGCAGCGGGGTCAGAAATAAGTCGAACATTTCCGGAATCCGCTGGCGCAGCTGCTTTTCCAGCCAGGCGCCCAGAGCGGCAACCAGCAGCACGGCAATGATACCGCCGCGCCCTGGCATGAGCGGCGTTTCGTTCAAGGTGATTTGTGCGAGGGCCGGATGCGTCAGAAAAGCGGCCAGTGTTCCGCCTAATACCGGCGAACCGCCAAATTCTTTGGCTGTATTGATGCCGACGAAAAGATTCATGCCCCAAAAGACGGCGCTGCCCATCACGCTGCCTAATTGCAGTATTGGCATGCCGGCAAGCGCAGGGTGCAGCTTCAATACAATGTTTATAATGCCGGAGATCAGACCGCAGGCAATAAAAGCCGGAATCAACGGCAAAAAGATACCGGCAATTCGTTTGAAAAAAAGTTTAGCCGGGGTGGCATTTTTCTTGCGAATGGCAGCGTGCAATTCTTGTCCGTTGCCAACCTTTGCTTTTGCGGCGGCTGTCGTTATCGTTTCTTTTGCGTCGGCGGGAGCGGGGAGACACAGACCGCTGATGATTTTTGCTACGGCGGCGGCTCGGCCCGGGCCGAGGACAATTTGCAGTTCATCGCCATTTTCGTGCAGTCCAAGGACGCCGTCCAGCTTCTTCAGTGCAGACAGCATGGCGGTATCCTGCTTTACCAGATAAAGGCGCAGGCGCGTCATACAGTTTTGTACTTGTTGAATATTTTCTGCGGGACCGATGACAGCAAAAATTTCCCGCGCAAGCTTTTCCTGGTTCATTGGGCGGCAGCTCCTTTATTGAGAGCATTTAGCGCCCGCGCAATATAACCTTGCGATGCTGCTAGCAATGGCCGGGCTTCTTGCGGCGATTTTCCAGAAAGCAATAAAAATACTGCCAGTTTCACCTGACCGTCGGCATTTTGCAGCGATTCGACCGCTTCACTCCGGCAGCAGCCGGTGGCTTCCATGACAATGCGGCGGGCCCGTTCCTCCAGTTTGTGGTTGGAGGTTTGAACATCAATCATTAAATTGCTATAAACTTTTCCCAGACGGATCATCACTGCAGTTGAGAGCATATTTAATATTAGTTTTTGAGCCGTGCCCGCTTTCATGCGGGTGGAACCGGTTATGACTTCCGGTCCAACCAGCACGGTAATGGGTATATCGGCTGCGGCTGCCGCCGGCGATTGGGGACTGCAGGCGACGGCGATGGCGGCTGCGCCGACGGAATGTGCATATTGCAATGCGCCCAGCACATAGGGGGTGCGTCCGGAAGCGGTAAGACCGACCAGTACGTCATTCTTATTTAAGGCCAGTTTTTTTAAATCAACGGCGGCCAAAGAAACGGAATCTTCGGCGCCTTCTTGTGCGGTGAAGATCGCTGGTATGCCGCCGGCGATGACTCCCTGCACTAACGATGTCGGCGTGCCATACGTTGGCGGACACTCGGAAGCGTCCAGAATGCCGAGACGGCCCGAGGTTCCGGCGCCGATATAGATGAGGCGGCCATCCTGCTGCAGCCGCTGAGCGATGCAGTCAACGGCCGCAGCAATTTTGGGAAGCGCGGCTTTTACGGCTGGCGCTACGCGTTGATCTTCCTGATTGATAATCTGCAGAATCGCGGGCGTTGGCAGCGTGTCAATCTGCATGCTGGCCGGATTGCGCTGTTCGGTGGCTAATTGTTCCAGAGCGATCATAATATAAGGAAATCCTCCTTTATGGAAAGTGCATTATATAGAGTATATTAGACGCCATTAAAAAAACTCCTGCAAAAAAACTTTTTAAAAGTGTTGACAGAAAGCTTCAGAAGATGTAATATATAGAAGCTGACTCAAACGAGCACAGCAAGCCGGAGCAAGCGCGGCGGTGTTCCTTGAAAACTAAACAATGCAGAATGAATCATTTGAAATGGTTCAAGCCAGATGTTATGTAAGAAAAAACCAAAAAGATTGTGAAAGC
>DCFR01000083.1 GCA_002319815.1 Megamonas sp. UBA1799 | reverse complement strand
TCGAATCCCACCCTCTCCGCCATGAAAAATATGGCCCCGCAGTCATTGACTGCGGGGCCTTTTTTGATGCGAAAAAACGCTCCCGGTGACCACCAAGTGACCACCGGGAGCGTTTTGTTATGTGACATTATGTTTCAGTTCGGATAGATAGTGTCGACAAATTCGGCAATGCTTTGTGCTCTGGCCGGTATATAGGCTGTATAGATATCCAGCGTGATGGCGACGTTGGCGTGTCCGAGACGTTCCTGAACGTCTTTAGGGTGCCAGTTGGCCACGAAGAGCTGGGTGGCGTGGGTGTGGCGCAGGCCTTTCATGGTAATTTTTATGCCGGAGTTTTTGCAGAGAGTGCGCATGCGTTTGGAGAAGTTGCCGGGGATGACGGGTTGGCCGTTGTCGTAGGCGATGATGAAGTGGTTGTTTTCATAGTCTTTGGTGCGAAGGATAATGGCGGCTTGTTCTTTTTGCCATTTTTTGAGGTCGCGGATAAGTTTGGCGGGGACTTTAAGGGTCCGGTAGGAGTTGTCGTTCTTTGGAGCGCCAAGGAGAGGCTTGTTATTGGCTCCTTTGACGATGGTTTGTTCAACGCGAAGGGTGTTTTGCTGGAAGTCGACGTGTTTCCATTGGAGACCAAAGACTTCTTCAGGGCGCATGCCGCTGGCGTAGGCGATGAGGATGGCCATGCGATTGATGCCGTCAGCGACGTCGACGAGTTTTTGAAATTCTTCGGCAGTGATGACGGTAAGGTTTTTGCCGGTTTTTGGTTTTTTGATCTTTTTGGTGGGATCTTTGAGGATGAGGCCATCTTCGACGGCCTGCCGCATGGCCATCCGGAGGACGGTAAGGCTGTGGCTGGCGGTGCCGGGGGCGTCTTTGAATTTTTCCATCATGGCTTTGACCTGGACAACGTTGAGCTTGGCAAGCTTGATATGGCCGATGGTGTCTTTGATGGGATTGGCGGAAAGGCAGTAGCCTTCATAGGTGTTTTCTTTGACGTTGCCTTTTTTGTAGAGTTCGAGGTAGTGGTCGAGGTAGGTGCTGATGGTCATTTTTTCGGCGTCGAGTTGTTCGATGCCGTTGTATTTGGCTAGCAGCGCCTTTTTTGCTTCGACGGCGTTTTCTTTGCTGATGCAGGTGGCGGTGCGCCGGATGCGGCGGCCGTTCTTGTCAATGCCGACGGATACTTTGACGACCCAGCGGTCGCGGCTGGCGTCATGGTAGATGGAGCCTTCACCATTGGCACGATGGTTGGTTTTGCTGTCCTTCTTTTTGGTTGTCATTTTGGAGTCTCCTTTCTGTGGATAATGTGTGATTATCCTGTGGATTGTGTGTGGATAAGATACTTTTGCCGTGCTTCTTGCCGTGTTTTTTGCGGTCGGTATTTTGACTGGGTATTTAAATAAAAGAAAATAAAACAAGTAATAGTAGTAGGAAAGGGGTCATCCGGGGATATCTTCATCCGCGGTGTCGGAAAATGCCTTGACAGTTTTTTGGAGGATGCTGCGGTCGCGCTCGCTGAGGCTGCAAATGGCTTCGTAGAGGGTGGCATTGTCGCCGCTGGCGTCTTGACGTCCGAAAAGGTAGTCGAGGGAAACGTGGAAGAGGTCCGTGATGTGGAGCAAGGTGTCGATTTTGGGCTCGTTGCGGCCGGCTTCGTAGGCGGCGATGGTGCTTTGCTTGACGTCAAGTTTTTTTGCGAGTTCTTTCTGGCTCCAGCCATTGCGCTCGCGAAGTTCTTTTAGTTTTTGGTTCCATATCGGCATGGGATTTCACTTCCTTTCGAGAATATTGTGGAATATTTATGGCTATATTATAACACGTAATACAAGAATATGATATATGATGATATTAAATATTATAAATCATAATTTGTAAAAAGACTAAATTTATTTTTCCAGTAAATGGGAATGCAAAGAAAAATGACGTAAATTATTGATTTTTCTCCTGATAGAAAATAGATAGAAAATTTTACATGTTTTTCCATAGGAGACAAATCAATTAAATTATTATAAAAACGAATTGACAAAAATTTGTGATAATGATACTATTTATGGTATAAGGCAGAAAGATATATTATGAAACATAATAAGGAGTGAAGAGATGGCAGAGTTGACAATGAGGGTAAAGGAGTATGCCGAGCATGTAAAAATCGGGCAGGGGACAATCCGGCGGTTTGCGAGAATCGAGGGTTTTCCGGTGTTGCATATCGGGCGTCGCCAGCTGATTCTGGTAGAGCAGGCAGATGCGTGGATTGTGCGACATGCGACTGAGCAGGGCGCCTGTCCGATGCCGGAAGGTTGAATTATCTGCGGGAATTGTTGGCGTTTCATGGGGCTTGTTTGACACGGCCTGTTTCGGCAAGGGCGATGGCTTTGTGGTATACGTTGATGTTTTTCGCGAATCAGGCGAGATGGCATTTTCCGCTGACGATTTCGGAGCCGAGGCTCCGGGGGGCAGTGGGTCTGAATCATGATCAGTTTATCAGGGCAAGGAAGGAGCTGGTGTTAGCGGGTTATGTGAAGCATTTTCCGCAGCCAGGAAACCGGGCGGCACGTTATTCGATGGTGGCGCTGACAATGGAGGAACGGCAGGATGGGTTCACGGAGGTTTGATATCCGGCGGGATATCGGGCGAACGAGTCTTGATATACGACGGATTGTGACTGCTTTCAGCGAGGGTGATCCGTTATGGGTCCGGGAGAATGGCCTGGTTTATGATGTGAAACTGGGGCGGGTCATTGGCAGGGTTTTGGGGGGGCCTGATTGGGAAAAGGCTGCAGGAGATTGTCAAAATTTTTTAAGGAGGATGTGATTTTGTGACAGATTTGACGCGCAAGGCGCAGCTTTTGCTGGCGTGTATCCGGGAGGCTGGCGGCGGGGCGCTGGAGGAAACGGCAATCCGGGCACGGGTTGGGTTTTCGCACGGGTCTTTTTCAGCGGCACGCCGCGAGCTTTTGCTGGCCGGGCGTATCCGGATGGAGCGTTCGGGGCGGCAGGCGGTGTATGTGATGCTGGATGCTCATGAGGCGGCGGGGATGCCGACGATGCCTTTGACGTGCGGGGAACGGGCGGCGGAGGCGGCGGACCGCCCGGCACCGCTGGCCGGATTAAATCGGCAGACGCCGGCGGCTCCGGCAGTTGCTGTGACAGGACGGCGGGCGGGGATGCTGGCGGCAACACCGGGGCCGGAAATCGGGCGGGTGGTGCTGTCGATGCCGAGGGTGACGGGGGTTTTCGGCAGTCTGGAGGATTGGGAGATGGCGCTGACGATGGAGCTGGGGGGCTGCCTGGATGTGTCGGGGAGTCTGACGGCACCGGGCGAGTATCTGGTGTATTCGCATGCGCGGGATGAGGCGGCGAGGTATCAGGTGACGCTGACGGAGTCGGGCGTTTTAGTTGAGTGAGAGGAGCGGATTTTATGGGAATGAAGGTTTTTATCAATCCTGGGCATAGTCCGAAGGGAGACCCGGATCCGGGGGCGGTGAACGCTGCAATGCACCTGGCTGAGTGGGATATTGCGGATGCAATCGGGCAGCGGGTACGGAATTATCTTGATTTTGTGGGGTGCGATGTGATGCTGTTGCAGAGCGATAATTTGATGGGGGAAGGCGAGGGAGAGAATGTTGTCAGGACGGCGGAGGCGTTTGGGGCGGATGTATTTGTGTCGATTCATTGTAATGCCGCGAATGGAACGGCCCGCGGGGCGGAGACGCTGTGCTATTCGCTGGATGAGGTGAGCGCAAGGCTGGCAGCTTTGGTCCAGCGGCAGGTGATCGTGGCGGTGCAACGGATTGACGCGGCGTTTCCGGATCGGGGGGTGAAAGCCCGCCCAGATTTGGCGGTACTTCGCGAGACGAGCATGCCGGCAGCGCTGGTGGAGATGGCCTTTATTGACAGTCGGGATGATGCCTGGCTTTTGGCAACGCAGGAGGATGAGTTTGCCCGGGCGATTGCCCGGGGGGTGACAGATTATGAGCAGGAGGCGCTGTCAAAGACACGGGAGGGCAAGCCGGACGTTTTGCAGGGGAAGTAGACGGTCTGCAGCTGTTTGTTCTGGTTATGGTATGGAGTCCTTGACCTGATGTGTTGCACGCGTCAGGTCAATTTTTACGAGAAAAAGGGCAAACGTATGTTGTATTTTAAGCTTGATAGTAGGTATCTTGGGGTGTAATTCTATGGATTGGGATAGGAGGATATGTTATACTATAAAAGTATATGGAGTATGAAATGATGTTTTTATAGGAGAGGATGGCAATGCTGAATTCTATTGAGCTTTTTTGCGGGGTCGGCGGATTGGCGCTTGGTTTGCAGCGGGCAGGGTTCGACCATAAGGCACTTTATGAGTGGAATAGATGTTCTTGTGATAATATTAAACTTAATATTGTTAAAGGGTTTGCTCCGGTGCGACATTGGAAGGTTTATAATATGGATGTGCGCGATATTGATTACGGCGCATTTGCTGACAAGATACAGTTGGTATCTGGAGGTCCTCCTTGCCAGCCGTTTTCGATGGGTGGCAAGGCACGGGCTTACAAGGATTCGCGCGATATGTTTCCTGAAGCTGTCCGCGCGGTGAGGGAATTGCGGCCGGAGGCGTTCGTTTTTGAAAATGTGAAAGGTCTTTTGCGAAAGTCATTTTCAACGTATTTCAATTATATTTTATTGCAGTTGAGTTATCCTGATTTAGTGCGCAGGCCAGGTATGGATTGGGAGGAGCATTTGCGACAGCTGGAATGCTATCATACTTCAAATTCGGTTTTTGGATTGAAGTATAAGGTGGTATTTCGACTGTTGAATGTAGCCGATTATGGGGTTCCACAGTCCCGGCATCGGGTCGTGCTGGTTGGTTTCCGGGATGATGTGGATGCTGGCTGGGCGTTTCCGGCACCGACGCATTCAAGGGAAAAACTGTTATATGAGAAATGGGTCACGGGTTCGTATTGGAAGAAGAGAAATTTAGCCAGTCCGGATTGCTCGTTAAGCAAGCGGCAACTTGATGCATTGGCTTGCTTGCAACCGAAGCGGGCGCCGTGGCGTACGGTACGGGATGCGATTGGTGATCTGCCAGACCCTCGTAGTGCCGAGGCTGGGCAGTATGCAAATCATGAGTTCCGTTCAGGTGCGAAAAGATATGCGGGACATTCGGGGAGTTTGCTGGATGAGCCTTCAAAGACAATCAAGGCTGGAGTGCATGGCGTTCCGGGTGGCGAGAATATGGTAGTTTTGGATGATGGATCATTGCGATATTACACGGTTCGTGAAAGTGCAAGGATACAAACGTTTGATGATCATTATGTTTTTGGTGGCGCTTGGTCAGAAAATATGCGGCAAATCGGGAATGCGGTGCCTGTGAAGTTAGCGGGTATTATTGGCAAGTCGGTTGCTGCCCATTTGGAGGGTGTGAGACGTTGTGGCAAGGGGAATGAAATTGGAGCGGATAGAGCCATTTAATCCTTTGGATAAGGAGCATTTGGCGGCAAGCGTGGCTGGGAACATGATGCAGCAGGAACCGTGCCCACTGCCGCCAGCAGCATTTGTTGGGGCGGGGGTTTATGCGATTTATTATACGGGCAATCTGCCTATTTATGAGAAACTTGCGCAGGCGAACAGGGATAATAAGTTTCGTCAGCCGATTTATGTGGGCAAGGCGATTCCGGCTGGCGCTCGCAAGGGCAATGTTGGCCTGGGGGAGGATCAGGGAACAGTGCTTTGCCATCGCTTGTTAGAGCATGCCAACTCTATACGGGCTTGTGCAAATATGGATATCAGGGACTTTTTTTGTCGGTATATTGTTGTGGATGATATCTGGATTCCTTTGGCGGAATCCATGATGATTAATCGTTATAAGCCGTTATGGAATCAGGTATTGGATGGGTTTGGTAACCATGATCCAGGCAATGGGCGCTATAAACAGCAGCGGTCTCCTTGGGATGTGCTGCATCCAGGTCGCGCGTGGGCGGATAAACTGCAAGCGGGCCTGCATACCCGCAAGGCCTTGGAACAGGAAGTCGTTCGCTATTTGGAGTCTTTGCTGGGATGATTTTGGTGGCCCGTGTGAGAAGGTTGTTGATTATGAAGGCACTTTCACGGGAGAAAAGGCATAGAATCATGGCGGCTGTTAAGTCGCAGGATACAGAGCCGGAGCGGCTGCTGCGCCTGGCGCTCTGGCACCGGGGCATCCGATACCGGAAGAATTGGCGGCAACTGACCGGTAAGCCGGATATCGTGCTGACACGCTACCGGATCGCTGTTTTTGTGGATGGGG
>DCFR01000036.1 GCA_002319815.1 Megamonas sp. UBA1799 | reverse complement strand
ATTGGTTCGGGTTCTAATTTTCCAGCAGGGGATAGAGGGAGCGGTCTTCCCGGGTCATTCGCTCCCTGATTGTTTGGAAAATGTTGCGGCTGTCCGCCAGAAATGCCGTTTGAGCTTCAGTGATTTTACTCGGTATGTTATAGCGCTGGACAAAAAGAGTAAATTGCTCTGCCAGCCCGCCCATTTCCTGGCTAAATTGTTTTGCCGTGGCTTTTATAACCGGATTTTCACTTTGAGCCAGCGACGGATAGAGAAACCGGTCTTCTGACATTAAATGGATTTTCATTTTTCCTGACAGAGCATTGATGTTGTGGGCAATTTCTGCCGCATTGTTCGTCGGATTTACCGCGGCGGCTTCAATCGTTTGAATTAAAGTCAGCATTTCTTCATGTTGGATTTTTAACATATTCAGATTGCTCATGATTTTCTCCTTATAGATTGGATATGTAGCGGCAGCAACCGGAAAACTGGTCTTTTCTGGTTGCTGATTGGCGAGAGGCGCGCAGCAGTTTATGCAACGGTAATAACAGATACCGGACAGCCATTCTGTGCGTCGACAGCGGATGACTCACAGCCGCTGGGAACCGTTTCCTGATATACCTCAGCGATACCGTCCGCCGCGATTCGGAAAACTTCCGGGCAGGTGGCGGCGCAAAGGCCGCAGGAAATACATCCTGATCGATCCAGATTTGCTTTCATAAAAATCATTCTCCTTTTGTGACTGCGTTACTTCATTCTTTGGTCGTCAGCGGAAATACAACGGTCAACAGCATTTTGAACTGGTCTTCTGCCGCTACAGCATGCGGTATTCCGGCGGGCATAACAATGGTCTGGCCGGCGGCAACGGTATGATCTTTTTCACCAATGGTAATGCGGGCATTTCCGGCTAAAACGGTCACCATGGCATCGCCGTTGGAAGTATGAGCGCTGATTTCCTCGCCCTGATCAAAGGCGAAGAGGGTAATACTGATTGCGCGGTTTTGCACCAATGTCCGGCTGACGACTTGTCTCGGCTGATACTCTACCAGCTTTGTCAGGTCCAGTACCTCTTCCGGCATAATGTTTTTGAGATATTTTGTACTCATTATAAAGATCTCCTTTCCGGTTCGTTTCTTTTTATGTTTTAAGTATATCAAATCAGTATGATTGTTCGGTAACTATTGTTACCAATTTTAGTTTTATTTTTAAAGATTTTCTGATTTGTCTGAATGATAGCGGTCAAATATAAAAAACGCCCGCAAAGCCGGTGCCATTTTTCGGCGAGCTTTTAGGGCGTTTTAGTGGTTGCTTTTTGGGGGGGCAGTAGCGAACTTAACCGCAGTGCTAGAAAAGACGGGAGGTCAGACCACCCAGAGCTGTTGCTGCCAGACCAATCAGCACATTCGATAAAATATTGGTAGCAGCAAAAAACCAGCTGCCTCCTTTTAAAAGCAGCAGCGTTTCCATACTAAAGGAAGAAAAGGTAGTAAAGCCGCCGAGAAAGCCGATGACAAGCAGCAGCCGGAGCTCTTCGGAAAGCGCAGCGGCTTCGATGGCAAGGGTCATGATGAAGCCCATAATAAAGCTGCCAACGATGTTGACGGTAAAGGTGCCCAGGGGAAATATCGTGCCGGCGATGCCGCCGATGAGCATGGTGCTCATGTAGCGGCAAACGGCACCAAAGCCGCCGCCGACAAATACAAGACAAAGATAACTAGGTGAAAACATGGAATCGCTCCTTTTTATTGATTTTCGGGTAAAAAACAGACCCCTGCCAATAAGCAGGAGTCATCATTACCAAAAGGCACTTTGCGGCGAACTCCATCGCCGTGAAGCTATGCGATTGATTATAGCAAAAAAAATGATCTGTGGCAACTTTTTATTGAAGAAACAACGCGGCTGCTTTACAATAATAAGAGAAGTAATGGAAATGGAGGAAAGTTATGAAATATGGTGCGTTTATGGCTTCGCTGCGTCAGAATGGATTACAACATGTTTATCTTCTGGCCGGTGAGGAACCTTATTATATTGAAAAAGCGGAGCAGCGGCTTTTAGGTCTGCTGTTTCCCGGCGGTAATGGCCTGCAGGATGGGCTGCAGAAATTAAGCGGCGACCTGCCGTTAAATGATCTGGCGGAGCTTATTGAAACGATGCCATTTTTGACGGATAAAAATGTCATTCTGCTGCGTGGCAGCAGTCTGTTTCGGGAAAAAAAAGGTGCGGCGGCTGAAGATGAAAAAGACAAAAAAAGTCGGACCGGACGGGTGCAGGAACGCTTTCTGGACCTGCTTACCGCCATGCCGGAGACAAGCTATATCATTTTTGAAACGGATGGCAAGGCGGACAAAAGAAAGCGGCTTTACAAGACGGTGGAAAAGGCGGGCGCCTTGCTGGAAGCGGAGCCGGTGCGCGCCTGGACAATTGATGAATGGCTGCGCTCTAAATTAATGGAGATGAATCGGCAGCTGGACAGCGAGGCCCTGCGTTATTTTATGAGCGCTGTTGGGATGATGCAGACGATATCGCTGCAGTTTCTTGATCAGGAATTTAATAAGCTGGCTATGTACACGCAGACCCGGCAGTTTACGAAACAGGATCTTTTGCAGGTTTTTTCCAGTATTCCCGAAGTTTCAGGTTTTGCTATGCTGGATGCAATTTCGGCGCACGATGCGCCGAAAGCTTTGTCTTTGCTGGAGCGGCAGCTTGAGGACGGTGTGTTTCCTCCATTGCTGCTGGCAGGACTTGTCCGCCATGTAAGGCAGCTTTGGCAGGCGAAAACATTGCAGAACCGGGGTGTCCGCGGCCGCCTTCTGGGTGGTCCGCTGGAGATGAATCCTTATATTGCCGAAAAACTGGGCCGGGCAGCGCAGACTTTTTCCGAGGCGCAGCTGCATGATGTCTTTTTAGCTTTGGCGGATGCGGATTATCAATTAAAAACGGGGCAGGCCGGGCCGGAGGTGTTGGAACAGGCGGTGATTCGGTTATGCCGCCGTGAATAGTGGCAGTTGCAGAAGCGAAAAAAAGAAAAAGACGCCTAATCGGCGTCTGAAAACGTAATAAAGCCCGGCTGCTGCCGGGCTTTTATCTCATCCATGTAAAATTACTGAGCGATGGAATTGACCTTCTGCGCTAAATGCGACTTTTTACGGCCAGCATTGTTCTTATGATAAACATGGTTTGCTGCTGCCTGGTCAATCGTCTTGCAAGCTACAGTCAGGAGGGACTTCGCTTCGTCAGCGTTTCCCGCTGCAACCGCGTCGACTACTTTGCGGGAAGCCATTTTAACACGAGACTTCTCAGCTACGTTCTTTGCATGGCGTTTCGCGTCGGATTTTACACTCAGGATCGAGGATTTAATGTTTGGCAAATACTTCACCCCCCTTTATAGTTCGTTACCTATAGTATTTTAGCATGATGCTGCAGAAAAAGCAACTGTTATTTCATTTCTTGCTAGTGGATGGCCGGGAATGTTATAATAGAAAGAGTATTCATCTGGGAGGAAGTTTTTTTAATGCAAACGAAAAATATTCGTAATTTCTCGATTATCGCGCATATTGATCATGGTAAGTCGACGCTGGCTGATCGGCTGATCGAATATACGGGAACACTTTCGGAGCGCGAGATGGAAGCACAGGTATTGGATAGTATGGATTTGGAGCGCGAACGGGGGATCACGATCAAGGCGCAGACGGTGCGGCTGAATTATACGGCGAAAAATGGCGAGGCCTATGAATTGAATCTGATTGATACGCCGGGCCATGTCGATTTTACGTATGAGGTATCACGCAGTCTGGCGGCTTGTGAGGGCGCTTTGTTGGTGGTGGACGCGACGCAGGGCGTGGAAGCGCAGACGTTGGCGAATGTCTATATGGCGCTGGAACATGATCTGGCTGTCATTCCGGTTATTAACAAGATTGATTTGCCCAGTGCGGAACCTGAAATGGTGAAAAAGGAAATCGAGGATGTCATCGGGTTGGATACATCGAATGCGGTGTTGGCTTCGGCGAAAACCGGCATTGGCATAGAAGAAATTCTGGAGGCGATTGTGCATGATATACCGGCTCCATCCGGGGAACGGGAAAAACCGCTGCGGGCGCTGATTTTTGATTCCTATTTTGATTCCTACAAGGGCGTCATCGCGCATATCCGTCTGATGGATGGCTGTATTCGCAAGGGAATGCAGCTGCGGATGATGGCTACCGGAAAGTTGTTTGAAGTCACGGATGTCGGTTGTTTCCGTCCGGCGCCGGTTGATGTGGATGAATTGGTGGCTGGAGACGTCGGCTTTGTCGCCGGCAGTTTAAAAAATGTTCGGGATGTGCGTGTTGGTGACACAATTACAACCGGGGAAAATCCAGCGGCGGAAGCACTGCCTGGCTACCGCGGGGTAACGCCGATGGTGTACTGCGGTCTGTATCCGGTGGACAGCGCGGATTATGACAGCCTGAAAGATGCTTTGGAAAAGTTACAGCTGAATGATGCGGCGCTGGTATTTGAGCCGGAAACGTCCATTGCGCTGGGATTTGGCTATCGCTGTGGATTTCTTGGACTGCTGCATATGGATGTTATTCAGGAGCGATTGGAACGGGAATATCACCTGAAACTGATTACGACGGCGCCAAGTGTTATTTATCATGTGCATAAAACGGACGGCGAGATGATGGCTATTGATAATCCGTCGAAGCTGCCGACACCGCAGGAAATTGATTTTATGGAAGAGCCATACGTGAAGGCTACGGTCATTGTGCCGAATGATTACGTGGGCGCGGTCATGGAAGTTTCCCAGAATAAGCGCGGTGAGTTTAAGACGATGGATTATCTGGATACCAACCGGGTTATGCTTGTTTATCATATTCCGCTGAGCGAGATCATTTATGATTATTTTGATCAGCTGAAATCGATGACCCGTGGGTATGCATCGCTGGATTATGAATTGGCCGACTATAAGGAAGCAAAACTGGTAAAACTGGATATCCTGTTGAATGGGGAAGCGGTTGATGCCTTGTCGACCATTGTTCATGTGGATAATGCCGCTTATCGTGGGCGGCAGCTGGCGGCTAACCTGAAAGAGCTCATTCCGCAGCAGATGTTCGAGATACCCATTCAGGCTGCGATCGGCAATAAAATCGTGGCGCGGGAAAATGTGCGGGCGTTTCGTAAGGATGTTCTGGCCAAGTGCTATGGCGGCGATATTACCCGGAAACGAAAACTGCTGGAAAAGCAAAAGGAAGGCAAGAAACGCATGAAATCGGTCGGCAGTGTTGAAGTGCCGCAGGAAGCGTTTATGGCCATTCTGAAGGTGCACTGATGGATTATGAGCTTTATCTGCATATTCCCTTTTGCCGCCAGAAATGTTTTTACTGTGATTTTCCGTCCTGGGCCGGGCAGGAGCATTATATGGAAGCTTATACGGAGGCTCTGTGCCGCGAGATTGCGATGCAGAGCTCTCTTTTTGCTGCTGCGGGACAGGCCGTGACCGTCTATATCGGGGGCGGCACTCCTACGACCCTGCCGTTGCCGTTTTTGCAGCGGATTCTTAGGACGGTGCAGCGCTGTTTTCCTTTGGCAACAGGCGCGGAATTTTCGGTTGAGGCGAATCCCGGGACGGTGGATGCCGCATACTTAGCCGGAATCTTGGCGGCTGGCGCCAATCGTCTGAGTCTTGGCGTGCAGAGTTTTAATGATGGGCTCTTGCAGCGCATAGGCCGGATTCATACTGCGGAACAGGCCCGGCAGGCAGTGTCTATGGCGCGGACAGCCGGTTTTAAAAATGTGAGTCTGGATCTCATGTATGGGCTGCCTGGGCAGACGTTGGCAGATCTGGCGGCGAGCGTGGCGGAAGCAGCGGATTTGCAGCCGCAGCATATTTCAATTTACGGCCTGCAGGTGGAAGAAAAAACTGTGTTTTTCCGGCAGCAGCAGCAAGGCCGGCTTCAACTGCCGGATGAGGCCGCGGCTGAAGCTATGTACGATTATATGACGGGGGAGCTGCCGCGGCGGGGATTTTTCCGCTATGAGATTTCTAATTTTGCCCGGCCTGGTTTTGCCAGCCGGCATAATCTTGGCTATTGGCAGGATGTTCCTTATCTGGGCATGGGGGCGGCGGCTCATTCCTACTGGGACGGACGGCGGCAGGAAAATACGGCCGATATTGCCGTGTATATCCGGCAGGTCATGGAAGGGGAACTGCCGGCGCATGAAGAAGAACCGGCGGCGAGATCTCTTCATATGGAAGAATTTTGCTTTTTAGCGCTGCGCACGGTGCAGGGAATTGACCGACAAAAATTTGTTGAAAAGTTTGGCTGTACGCTGGAATCTGTTTATGCGCCGATACTGACCGATATGCGGGCCAAGGGATTGCTCACCGTGGATGATGCCGGTGTGCGGCTTACAAAACGCGGCATGAAATATGGCAATGTTGTATTTGCCGCTTTTTTGTTGTAAAGGTAGAAACTCGTGTATAATCACTTTTTCTTTGACTGGGCGTCAAGTCTTTGCGTTTGGCAGCGTTTTGTATAAAATTGGGAAAAAGATGAAACTGCCGGAAAATATTTCGTTAAAAAATAAATTGACTTATTGACTTTTTGTCTAATACGCGGTATATTCTTATTAGATGTTAGCACTCACTGATTCGGAGTGCTAACAGCAGGAGGTGGGAGGATGATGGATGAACGGAAACAACGTATCCTGCAGGCGATTATTGATGACTATATTTCATCGGCGGAGCCGGTTGGCTCGCGTACGATTGCCCGCAAGTACGATTTGGGCGTGAGTCCGGCTACCATCCGTAATGAGATGGCGGATCTGGAGATGCTCGGATATCTGGAACAGATCCATACTTCCTCCGGGCGTATACCTTCTTCCAAAGGGTATCGTTTTTATGTTGACGGTTTGCTGCCGCAGCAGCCTTTGAGCGATAAGGAAAAGGTACTGATTGATAAATGGTACCAGGCGCGGGTCAAGCGTATTGAAGAGGTTTTTCAGGAGACAGCGCGGATTATTTCGCGGGTTACCAAGAATGTGTCTTTGGTACTGGCCCCGCAGCTTACGCAGGCGGCGTTTCGCTGTTTACAGTTTTTGCCGCTGGATGCCCGGCGGGCGATCGCTGTTTTGATGACGGACGCTGGTTTTGTGGAGAATAAGATCATTGCCATTCCTTCCGGCGCAGCTTTTGAAGATTTCCAGCGCATGGCACGGGTAATTAATCAGTGCCTGGCCGGGCAGACGCTGGATGCCATTCATCCGGATACATTGCAGCGCATTCGTGATGAGATCATGGACGAGGAGCTGTATGAAGCGGCGCTGGAAGTCATTTACCGGTCGCTGGATACGGAGAAGAAGGAACGGCTGTATCTGGGCGGCACAACGCAGTTGCTGAATCAGCCGGAGTTCCACGATGTGGAAAAGGTAAAAGAGATTTTGCTCATGCTGGAAGAAGAACAACTGTTGAAGGACATCCTGCATGCGCATCTTGGCGAGGGACTCAGCGTGACGATTGGCTGCGAGAATAAGTACAGCGGGATACAGGATTGCAGCATCGTGACTGCAACGTATCATTTGGATGGCGAGCTGCTGGGAACTATTGCTGTTCTAGGCCCGACACGCATGGAATACGGCAAGGCGATGACGCTGCTGGGTTATATGAATAACCATCTGGCGGATATTATTAAGAAGTTTCGCTGGTAGCAGAAAAAAATACGAGGTGAAGTTTTAAATGCCATTTATGAAGGATAAGCTGAAGAAAAAAGATGAAGTCAATCTCGAAGAAATGCAGCAGGAGATCGAAACGGCGGAGGCTGATCTGACAGGCGTGACAGCGCCGCCGGCGGAGGATCAGGAAGCCGTATCGACGCAGGAAACAGCAGCGCCAGACGAGTCTGCCAGCCCATCTGCTGAAGAACTGCAGGCTGCGCTGGCAAAGCTGCAGGAAGCGCTTAATGCAAAGGACGATATGCTGAAACGCCTGCAGGCAGATTTTGAGAATTTCCGCCGCCGGACAAGGCAGGAAAAAGAAGATCTTTCGGTGGTTGTCACGCAGTCGCTGCTCAAGGATCTGCTGCCAATGCTCGATAATTTTGAGCGGGCGCTGACCGCGGACAAGAAGGATGCCGAGGGATTTTATACCGGAATTGACATGATCTATAAGCAACTGGCAGAAGTACTCAAAAGTCATGGTCTTGAGGTGATTGCAACGGATGTAAAGTTTGATCCGAATTTTCATCAGGCCGTCATGCGGGTGCAGGATCCGGAAAAAGAGGATGACACGATTGCCGCTGAGCTTCAGAAGGGGTATACAGTGAAGGGGAAGGTCATTCGCCCCAGTATGGTCCAGGTTGTAAGTAATTAATTTTATATAGATTCATATTGAAAAACAGGAGGAAATGAAAATGGCAAAAGTAATAGGAATTGATTTAGGGACAACGAATTCCGTTGTGTCTGTTATGGAAGGCGGAGAGCCTACAGTTATTACCAATCCGGAGGGGAGCCGCCTGACGCCGTCCGTGGTTGGTTTTACCAAAACCGGCGAGCGTCTGATCGGCCAGCTGGCCAAACGGCAGGCGGTGTCGAATCCGGATCGCACGATTGCATCGATTAAACGTCACATGGGTGAAAAAGATTATACGGTCGCAATTGATGACAAAAGCTATACGCCGCCGGAAATTTCCGCGATGATTCTGCAGAAGCTGAAAGCTGATGCGGAAGCTTATTTAGGTGAGACAGTTACGCAGGCGGTCATTACGGTACCGGCGTATTTTAACGACAGTCAGCGTCAGGCAACGAAGGATGCGGGCAAGATTGCCGGTCTCGACGTCCTGCGCATTATCAATGAGCCGACAGCAGCTGCACTGGCTTATGGTATGGATAAAGGGGAAGAACAGACCATTCTCGTATTCGATCTCGGCGGCGGCACATTTGATGTCTCGATTCTTGAGCTGGGCGACGGCGTTTTTGAGGTAAAGGCTACAAACGGCAATACACATCTCGGCGGCGATGATTTTGACCATCGGGTGATGGATTGGATGGTAGCTGAATTTAAAAAGGAAAACGGCATTGATCTTTCGGCAGATAAGATGAGCGCGCAGCGGTTGCTTGAAGCGGCGGAAAAGGCTAAGATTGAATTGTCGAATATGCTTTCGACGAATATCAATCTGCCGTTCATTACCGCGGGCGCGAATGGTCCGCTGCATCTGGATCTTACGCTTACCCGGGCAAAGTTTGATGAACTTACGGCGGACCTGGTAGAAGATACCATGGGGCCGACGCATAAAGCGATGGCCGATGCCGGTCTTTCGCCGGATGATATTGATAAGGTTATTCTGGTGGGCGGGTCTTCCCGTATCCCGGCGGTGCAGGATGCTATTAAGAAGTATCTTAATAAGGAACCGAACCGCGGCGTGAACCCGGATGAGTGCGTATCGGTCGGCGCGGCGATTCAGGGCGGCGTTCTGGTCGGCGAGGTCAAGGATGTGCTGCTGCTGGATGTAACACCTCTGTCGCTGGGTATTGAGACGCTGGGCGGCGTATGCACCAAGATCATTGAGCGCAATACGACGATTCCAACGTCGAAGAGCCAGGTGTTTTCGACGGCGGCTGACAGTCAGCCCTCCGTTGATATCCATGTATTGCAGGGCGAGCGTGAAATGGCTTCCGGCAATAAGACGCTGGGACGTTTTGAGCTTTCAGATATTCCGCCGGCTCCGAGAGGTGTGCCGCGCATCGAAGTTAAGTTTGATATTGATGCCAATGGCATTGTGCATGTATCGGCTAAGGATCTGGGCACGGGTAAGGAACAGAAGATCACGATTCAGTCTGACAGCGGCATGAGCAAGGACGATATTGACCGCATGGTCAAAGAGGCAGAGGCACATTCAGCTGAGGACAAGAAGCAGAAAGAGGCCATTGAGGTCAGAAATAATGCTGATTCACTGGTTTATCAGGCAGAAAAGACGATCAAGGATCTTGGCGATAAAGCAGACAAGGGCCAGATTGAAAAAGTTCAAAGCGGCATTGAAAAGCTGAAAGAAGCTTTGAAGGGCAGCGATAACGAAGCGATTAAAAAAGCGACGGAAGAGCTGCAAAAACCACTTTATGAAATGAGCGCGGCGGCTTATCAGTCGGCGCAGGCGGCTGGCGGAGCACAGGGAGCTCCAGGTGCCGGCGCTGCCGGCGGAGCGCAGCCGGGAGCACAGGATGGTGCGAAAAAGGCGGATGATAATGTCGTTGACGCCGAGTACAAAGTTGTCGATGATGATAAGAAATAAGGATTGACAGGGGAATGCCTTGGAAAGGGCTGTTGCCGCAGGGCAGCAGCCCTTTATATCAAGTTTAAGAATTAGGTGGTGCAAAGTGAGCGAGAAACGCGATTATTATGAGGTTCTGGGGGTTGACAAAAACGCCTCGGAAACAGAAATAAAAAAAGCTTTCAAAAAAATGGCCCGCAAATATCATCCGGATTTAAACCGTGATAATCCTAAGGAAGCGGAGGAGAAGTTCAAGGAGGTCAATGAGGCCTATGAGATTCTTTCCAATCCGCAAAAAAAAGCGCAGTATGATCAATTCGGTCATGCGGCCTTTGACGGCGCCGGCGGCTTTGGCGGTTTTGGCGGCGGTGGGTTCGGTGGTTTTGAGGGTGCAGAAGGCGGCTTCGGAGATATCTTTGATATGTTTTTTGGCGGCAGCGGCGGGAGGCAGTCGCGTCGTCCCGGACCGGAACGCGGCAGTGATCTGCGTTATGACCTGGAGATTTCTTTTGAGGAAGCAGCTTTTGGTAAAGATACGGAACTTAGTATTCCACGGACGGAAAGTTGTTCCACCTGTCATGGGTCAGGGGCGGCTCCGGGCACACAGCCGGAAGAATGCCCGCAATGCCACGGCAGCGGACAGGTACAGCATGCCCAGAATACACCGTTTGGGCGCATCGTGAATTCGCACGTCTGCGACCGCTGCGGCGGCACAGGCAAGATTGTCAAGACGCCTTGCCGCGACTGTGGCGGCAAAGGGCGGCATTCGGTGCGCCGGAAGATTCAGGTGAAGATTCCGGCCGGCGTCGACCAAGGGTCCCGTATTCGTGTGGGCGGAGCCGGCGAGGCCGGCGTGCACGGCGGCGGCAACGGCGATCTTTATGTCTACATTTTTGTTAAACCGCACAAGCTGTTTCAGCGTGACGGTTCCGATGTCCTTTGTGAAGTGCCGGTTTCGTTTGTGCAGGCGGCTTTGGGAGACACCGTTGAGGTGCCGACGCTGGATGGCAAGGTGGAGATAAAAGTTCCGGCCGGAATCCAATCGGGAACGGTGCTGCGGCTTAAAGGCAAGGGAATTCCCTATTTACGCGGCAGCGGACGCGGCGATCAGCACGTGCGGGTTAAGGTCCTGACCCCGCAGAAATTGTCTTCTAAACAGAAGGATATTTTAAAGGAATTTGGCGAACTCAGCGGAGAATCTGTTAATCCGGAACAAAAGAGTTTTATGGATACGGTTCGTAAGTTATTTAAGTAAACGGAGAATAGCTGTCAATCTTACATCGACTGGCGGCTATTTTTTTGCGGTTTTATCGGCGGGATGCGTGTTGAGCGGGAGTCTGCCGTTATTGGATGAGCGTTGCTTTTTGCGGCGGGTTAGCATATAATTGTACAAAGTGAAGAGGGAGCCGGGGTGCATGCTGGCCTCGGTTTTCTTGTTTTGATGGTCATTATTTTAAGGAGCGATGCGTTTTGAAATGGTCTGAAGTCAGTATTAAGACATCTCACGAAGCTATGGATCTGATTGCGGAGATTTTCCATGATGTCGGAGCTTCCGGTGTAGTCATCGAGGATCCGGCGCTGGTCAACGACTATATTCGCTCGGGGCTTTGGGATTATACGGATATTCCGGAAGCCAGGGAGACGGAGGTCGTTACCGTCAAGGCTTATTTGCCGGTGGATGAGGAACTGGATGAGAAGATGCGTGAATTTCGCAGACAGGTCGCTCTGCTGGCTAGCCGCGAGGTAGATGAGGGCCCGGCTACGATTTCCTGCAGTGAAATTCAGGATGAAGATTGGGAAAATAACTGGAAACAGTATTTTCATACGGAAAAAGTTGGCGAGCGCATTGTTATTAAACCCGATTGGGAGGAATATACGCCAACAGAGGACGAACTGGTGATTGAGATTGATCCGGGAGCCGCCTTTGGCACAGGGACACATCCGACTACGTCTATGTGTCTGCGCGAGCTTGAGACGCTGGTAACGCCGGGAATGACGGTGTTTGATGTGGGAACCGGTTCGGGTATTCTTTCGATTGCCGCGGCCAAGCTGGGGGCGGGAAAGATTACGGCGGTAGATTATGATCTGACGGCGGTAAAAATCGCTCGGGAAAATATTGCGGCCAATCATCTGGAAAATCGTATTGAGACCAAGCAAAGTGATTTGCTGCAGGCCGTGGCCGGGCAGGCCGATCTTATTACCGCGAATATTATTGCCGATATCATTATTCGGTTGTTTGACGTTGTCACAGGATCACTCAAGCCGGATGGCGTTTTGTTGGCAAGCGGCATTATTGCGGATCGGGTGGCGGATGTAACCGCTGCTGCTTTGGCGCATGGTTTTGTGATTGACAAAGTCATAGAAGAAAAGGATTGGGCGGCGATGGTGATCCGCAGGGGAGATCGTTCATGAGACGTTGGTTCATTGACGAGCGGCTGGCCGATACGGTAACGCTCAGCGGACCGGATGCTTATCATTTGGGGCATGTGATGCGGGCCCGGACGGGACAGCATTGTGTAATCGTAGATACAGAACGTCAGGTGGCGGAGATGGAAATCACCGGTTTCACGGCGGATACGGTCACGCTGCGTTGTGTAACGCGGCTGCAGGCGGATACGGAATCGCCGATTGATTTGGTACTGGCCATGTGTCTGCCTAAAGGCGACAAGATGGATTTTATCGTGCAAAAGGCCGTGGAACTGGGAGCTTCGGCGATTCAGCCTTTAAAAAGCGCCAATTGCGTTGTGAAATATGACGATAAAAAAGCTGCGGCCCGGCAGCTGAAATGGCAGCGTATTGCCGATGAGGCGGCCAAGCAATGCGGCCGAACCCTGCTGCCAATTGTAGAACCGGTGTTGGACCTGGAGACCTGGCTGAAAAATCTAATTGTGGATGATGATACAGCGGCTTTTTTTTGTTATGAAAATGAACAAAAGCAGGCAGTAGCTGATTATCTGCATGAAATAGCGGCGCATCGCTACCTGGTTCTGGTGGGGCCAGAGGGCGGCTTTGCGCCGGTCGAAGCGACCCGCGCAGCAGCCGCTGGTCTGCGGAGCGTGACATTGGGGCCGCGTATTCTGCGGACGGAAACGGCGGCGCTGGCTGCTCTGACAATTGTACAGTATGCCAGAGGCGATATGGGAAGGTGCGTCAGCGCCGTGAAAAATTGACAAGGGTTTTGCATACAGGAGGAATCTTTCATTGCCAACAGCAGCATTCATGACCTTGGGGTGCAAGGTCAATCAGTTTGAAACGGAAACGATGGAGGGGCTTTTCCGGCGAGCGGGGTATACGCTGGTTTCCTTTACCGACAAAGCGGATGTTTATATTATCAATACGTGTTCTGTCACCAGTCTGGGCGAGAAAAAATCACGGCAGCTTGTGCGCCGCGCGCAGCGGCTTAATGAGCAGGCGGTGATCGCCGTTACGGGCTGCTATGCGCAGCTGGCTCCTGAGGTCCTGGCGGCTTTACCGGGGGTCAGACTGGTGGTGGGAACGAAGGACCGGGCGCGCATCGTAGAGCTGGTGGAACAGGCGGCGCATGAAGATCACGTCGTGCAGGATGTGGGAGACATCATGCAGGCGGATCAGTTTGAGGACATTCCTTTGTATGCGGCGCCGCAGCGGACGCGCGCTTTCCTGAAAATCCAGGAGGGCTGTGAAAATTTTTGCTCCTATTGTATTATTCCCTATGCGCGGGGACCGCTGCGGTCACGTCCTTTGGACAGCGTGCGGCGGGAGGCAGAAAAACTGCTGCAGGCTGGCTTTCAGGAAATAGTGCTGACGGGCATTCATCTGGGGGCGTATGGCCGAGATCTTTCTTCCGGGGATACGCTGACCGATGCGGCTAAAATCGTATTAGAACTGCCCGGATTGCGGCGGCTGCGGTTGGGGTCGCTGGAATCCATAGAACTTTCTCCGGCATTGTTTCACTTGCTTCGTTCTGATGAGCGTTTCGCCAAACATTTGCATTTGCCGCTGCAGGCCGGTTCTGATGCCATCCTGCGGTCGATGAATCGTCATTATGATACGGCGGAGTTTGCCCGCTTGATTGAGCGTGTCGAAACTGAGGTGCCGGGCATAGCGGTTTCGACGGATATTATTGTGGGGTTTCCGGGGGAAACGGAAGCGTTGTTCTCCGAAAGCCTGGCGTTTGTGGAGCGGATGAATTTTGCCCGCATGCATGTTTTTCCTTATTCGCGGCGGGACGGAACGCCGGCGGCTCGTATGGCCGGGCAGGTACCGGAGAATGTCAAAAAAGAGCGGGTGCATCGTATGGAAGCGTTGGCGGAACGCAAGGCGGCGGAGTTCCATGCGGCCTTTATCGGCCATACGGCCGAGGTTCTTTTTGAGACGCAGCAGGAGGGCGTCTGGAACGGATTGACCGGCAATTATATTCGTGCCTATACCGACGCGGCGGAGATCAATGGCGAGATCGCTTCGCTGCGGTTTACAAAATTGTATCGCGATGGTCTTTGGGGTGAGCCGGCAGATTTTTGAAGAAAAAATTTTCTCGTGCAGGGAATTTGCTGCTGCAGAACGAATATAAGATACTATGGTTGTATACAGCGGGAGGAGGTGCGAAGGATGGCAGAGAATTGTATATTTTGCCGGATCGCCGGAAAGGAAATTCCGGCGGATCTTGTTTATGAAGACGATCAGGCCGTTGCTTTCAAGGATCTTGAGCCGCAGGCTCCGATGCATGTGTTGGTGATTCCTAAAAAACATGCCGCCAGTCTTTTGGAGCTTCAACCGGAAGACAACGCAATTGCCGCTCATATTTTGTGTGAAGTGATACCTGCCCTTGCCCGCAAGCTGGGACTGGCTGCCGGTGGATTCCGGGTAGTCGTCAATACAGGGGAAGACGGCGGACAATCGGTGCGGCATCTTCATTTTCATATCCTGGGCGGGCGCTCGATGCAGTGGCCGCCGGGCTGATTGTGGTTGACACATGACGACACTTTCATGTATAATATTTAGGTGTAGTTATGTAATACACTCCCAAGATAAGTGGAGGGGGGGAAAATAAATGGCAAACGAAGTTAAAGTTGGAAAAAACGAAACGATTGACAGTGCTCTCCGCAGATTCAAACGTACCTGCCAGAAAGCGGGTACGATGGCTGAAGTTAGAAAACGTGAACACTATGAGAAACCGAGTGTCAAACGCAAGAAGAAGTCAGAAGCTGCTCGTAAACGTAAGTTTAAAGCATAATCTTGGTTTTCTAACGGAGGTAAGGCAGCGTGTCACTGAAAGAACAGTTGACTGAGGATATGAAAACGGCCATGAAAGCGAAAGAGGCCGGCAAGCAGCGTCTGGGAGTTATTCGCCTGGTGCGCAGCGCGGTCCGCCAGCTGGAGATTGATGGCAAAAAAGAGCTCGATGATGCCGGCGTCCTTGCTGTACTCAGCAAAGAGGTTAAGCAGCGCAGGGATTCCATTACGGAGTTCAAAAAGGGCGGCCGTGAGGATCTCGTTCAGCAGAACGAGGAAGAGATTGCTATTCTCATGGAATATTTACCACAGCAGCTCTCGGAAGATGAAGTCCGCAGCCTCGTAAAGGAAGCAGTAGCAGTCAGCGGCGCATCCACGGCCAGAGATATGGGCAAGGTTATGAAAGTGCTCATGCCAAAGGTCAAGGGGCGGGCTGACGGTAAACTCGTAAATGATCTCGTTCGCGGGATGCTTCAATAATTCAACAGAAATGACAAAACACCTGACAGGTTAAATTCTGACGGGTGTTTTTTCTTAAATAAAAAAATCCGAAAGTTCATTGAATAGAATCTTTTCCCTGCTATGCAGGGATTTTCCAGTTTGCTATGGAATGATGAAAGAAAGATAGAAAAATAAAAACAGGAGGAGAGAGCCATGGATTTTATTGGCATGCCGGTCCTCCAGGTATTGCTGTTGGCCATTGTGTTTTTTGGCCTGTTAGTGGAGATCAAGACGGGCGGGTTGGGCATAGGTGCCCTTTTAGGGGTGGTTGCTGCCGGAGTTTTTTTCGGCAGCCAGTATGTAAAGGGTCTGGTCAGTTTTTATCAGATTGCGGTGTTTCTGGCAGGCGTATTGTGCATTATCATTGAAATCCTGCTGCCGACGGTCGGCCTTTTGGCCGGCGTGGGCACGGCTGCTATGCTCTATAGCGTCGTATTGGCGCTGGGCGGCGATATCAATGCCATTTATGCGCTGTTGGCATCCTGTGTGTTGGCAGCGGCTGTCTTTGCCGTTATTGTGAACCGGCTGCCGTCCAGCCGTCTTTGGCACAAGATGGTGCTGCATGATCAATCAACGTCCGCGCGCGGCTATGTAAGCGCGGAGGCTCGTCCAGAACTGGTGGGCCGTTGGGGAGAAGCTTTTACGGAGCTGCGTCCGTCGGGTAAGGCAATGATTGATGGGGTTTTGGTGGATGTAGTTTCGGAAGGGGATTTTATTCCGCAAGGCACGCGTCTCGTTGTTGTTCTGACCCAGGGGAGCCGGGTAGTGGTGCGCCGGCAGGAGAAGTCGTAAACGCATTTAATATCAGTAAAGGGGTGTTTTACATGGGAGCTTTATTGGGTTCTGGTTTTCTTTTGGTCGTCATAATTGCGGCGGTCATGATTTTTTTGCATTTTGTACCATTGGGGTTATGGATTTCGGCGATGGCCGCCAATGTATCGGTTGGTATCTTTACCTTGGTTGGCATGCGGCTGCGTCGGGTACCGCCGGCTAAGATTGTTATGCCGCTTATCAAGGCAAATAAGGCCGGTCTCAATGTTTCTGTGAATCAACTGGAGGCGCATTATCTGGCCGGCGGCAATGTGGACCGGGTTATTGATGCTCTGATTGCGGCGCATCGGGCTTCGATTCCGCTGCCATTTGAGCGCTCGGCTGCGATTGATCTGGCTGGTCGTGATGTGCTCGAAGCCGTACAGATGAGCGTCAATCCCAAAGTGATTGAAACGCCGATTGTTTCTGCTGTGGCGAAAAACGGCATTGAGCTGAAAATAAAGGCGCGGGTTACGGTGCGGGCCAATATTGACCGCCTCGTCGGCGGCGCCGGGGAACCGACCATTATTGCCCGCGTTGGGGAAGGCATTGTTACGACGGTGGGGTCGTCGGAAAAACATACTGATGTGCTTGAGAGTCCGGATGGAATTTCTAAAACGGTCTTGGGCAAGGGACTCGATGCCGGGACGGCGTTTGAGATTCTTTCCATTGATATTGCCGATGTTGATGTAGGGCGTAACATCGGGGCTGAATTGCTGACAGATCAGGCGGAGGCGGATAAGCGTATTGCACAGGCAAGGGCTGAGGAACGCCGCGCGATGGCAGTTGCCAAGGAGCAGGAGATGAAAGCGTACACGCAGGAAATGGAGGCCAAGGTAGTCGAAGCTCAGGCCGAGGTTCCACACGCGATGGCGGCGGCATTGCGTGCGGGAAAGCTGGGTGTTATGGATTATTATAATCTCAATAATATCAAGGCGGATACGGATATGCGTCAGTCAATCGGCAATGCCGGCGCAGCTGCAAAGCCGCCGACGCCGCCGGTGGTGAAATGAGATGGGACATGCAGCGGGAACTTTGCTGATCTTGTTGGCGCATGGCCTGCGGTTGGTCGGCGATTTGCTGGGGAGCGTTTCGGATCTGGTGCTGGCGCTGGCGGCTGTGGCGATTTTTATCTTTATTGCCGGACGGCTGGATACAAAAAAACCGCCGGCCAGGCTGCCGGATGAGATGCCGGCACCGACGCGTTCTGGCGAACCGCGGCGTCCAGAGGTTGCGCTGGATATTCCTTCCCGGGCCAGAGCTTCGGGGTATGGAAAAGACGGGGTGTATCAGGAAACGGCCGCGACAGAACCGGCAGCGGGGGTAAAAAACCGGTATCAACAGTATTTGGAAGCGAAACGACGGCAGGAGAGCCAGACGATGGCTGATGGGGATCAGGCAGCCCGGGACCGGCAGGAATCACCGCGCCCGGTGCTGGCGCTGACGCCGGATGCGATGATGAATGCGGTGATTTATGCAGAAATTATCGGTCGGCCGAAAGCATATCAAAATCGCCGCCGTTAACAGAGAATTTTTCGAGGAGGCAGCAGTATGGCTTTAGCAAAAATTGGTTTTATTGGTATGGGCGTTATGGGCAGCAGCATGGCGGGACATTTACTGACCGCCGGGCATGAACTGATCGTTTATAACCGCACCAGGGAAAAAGCGACGCCGCTTTTGGAGCGCGGCGCGCATTGGGCGGATTCGCCGGCAGCGCTGGCGGCCGGCGTTGACGTGGTGCTGTCCATGGTAGGCTATCCTCGCGATGTCGAAGAAATTTACTTTGGCGAGCAGGGAATCCTGCAGATGAAAAAGGGCGGCTATGTGGTCGATATGACGACTTCCAGTCCGAAGCTGGCGCAGCGGATTTTTACCGCGGCGCTGAAAAAAGGAATTGCTGCGCTGGATGCGCCGGTGTCCGGCGGCGATGTCGGCGCCCGCAATGCTTCGCTCGCCATTATGGCCGGCGGGGAGCGAAAAGCTTTTGACGTCATGCTGCCGATTTTTTCCCTCATGGGAAAAAACATTCGTTATTTTGGCACAGCCGGTTCCGGACAGCATACGAAAATGGCCAATCAGATTGCTATCGCTTCGAATATGATGGGTGTTTGCGAAGCCGTGGCCTATGCAAAAAAATGCGGGCTGGATGCTTCGGCCGTGCTGGAAACGATTGCGACAGGGGCGGCCGGTTCGTGGTCGATGACGAATTTGGCGCCTCGTATGCTCAAGGGCGATGACGCGCCGGGATTTTTTATTAAGCACTTTATCAAGGACATGCGCATTGCCATTGAATCGGCGGAGGAAATGCATCTTGATCTGCCGGGACTGCGCCTGGCAAAGCGGCTGTACGATGAGCTGGCGGCTCGGGGATTTGATGACCGCGGCACGCAGGCGCTTATTCATTGGTATATTCGCAAGTAGTGCCGATTAAAAATGCACGAGCTTCTTTAAAGAAGTCCGTGCATTTTATTCATAGATGATTCAGCCGCGGTTGAAGGCAAAAATTTTGACCATGAGAAACGTAACTGGGATGCCAAGTACGGCGGCGATGAGCGAACTGATGACGAGCGGAATGCCAAGCAGATTGTAAGCGATGAAGACAATGGCATTCTGGATGAGATAGTTGGGAATATAAGAAACGGCAAACTTCAGACCGCGCCGGACGCTCATGACTTCGTGAAATATGAAGGCGCTGTTGAGTCCATAGGCAAGCACATTGCTGGTGATATAGGCGCAGTTGAAAGCGAGGTTGCTCGGCAGGGCAAAGGCGTAGATCCAGGTTAACAGCGTGCCGTTAAAGGTGTTAATGCAGCCGACGATGAGAAAAAGCAGAAATTCCCGAGTGAAAAAGTGATGGCGAATTTGTTCAAGTACGTGCAAACGAAGCGCTCCTTTCCTGACGAAGCAGGTTTCTGTTGTTATTATTACCGGCTTCCCGGCAATTGTCAACTTTGTGAGAAAATACCTGCAGGGCATTGTGCATTTTGCTGTCGGATATTATAATAAATAAAGTAATGAATCTATTGAGAAATGAAGTGCAGAAACCTAATGAAATTGATTTCGATTGTTGTGCCGGTTTATAATGAAGAAGATAATATCCGCCATTTTTATGTGGCGGTGTGTGAGGCAATGCGGCCTTTGACGTATACGTTTGAGCTCATTTTTGTTGATGACGGTTCCAAGGATCGCAGCCGGGAGATTCTCCGGGAGCTGGAACGGGAAGATGACCGGGTGCAGTCGATTTTTCTGGCGCGCAATTCCGGTCATCAGCTGGCGCTGACCTGCGGTCTGGATCATGCGGACGGGGATGCGGTGATCACCATGGATGGCGATATGCAGCATCCGCCGGAACTAATCCCCGTGCTCATTGCCAAGTGGGAGCAAGGATTTGAGGTCGTGCAGACCATTCGCAAGACGACGGAAGGCGTATCGGTTTTAAAAAAGTTTACGTCGTCGATGTATTACAAACTGCTGAACTTCGTGTCCAAAGTACATATCCAGCCGGGCGGATCGGATTTCCGTCTTATGGACCGGATTGTGGTACGGGCGTTTCGGCGCTATCGTGAGCATGCGCGATTTATTCGCGGCATGATCGGTGCCATGGGATATCGTCAGACACAGCTGGAATTTATTGCGCCGCCGCGTTTTGCCGGCGTTTCAAAGTTCTCACCGCGCAAGATGCTGCATTTTGCTCTGGACGGCATCATGGCCTATTCGACGATGCCGCTGCGTTTTGGACTCTATAGCGGCGTGTTCTGCGGTATGATCAGTTTCCTGCTGCTGCTGCATGTGCTGTATACAAAATACATTGCCAATGATGCGGTGCCGGGGTGGGCGACAATCACTGCCTGTGTGCTGTTTTTCGGCGGCGTCCAGCTTTGTATCCTTGGTATTATGGGCGAGTACATCGGCCGTATTTTTGAGGAAGTCAAGAACCGGCCGCTGTATCTGATTGCGCGTGGGAAGCCCCGGGATGAGACGACAGACGATGTTTCTGTACACGAAGCCAGACCTTGTCCTCGTTCGTGACCCGGTAGGATTCAATCGCCTTTTGTAAGGCTTTGGTTCGGGTGAAGGCATCAAGCCGGCAGCCGGGAAGCCAGCGGCGGGTGATGTCCGGGGCCTTGATGAAATATACGGAAACGGCCCAGGCAATGGCCATTTTCACATAGTAATGCCCGGTTTGGATTGCATCGAAAGCTGCTAAAGCTTTCGGTGCATATTCTTTATCTGCATAGTGGTCAAGCAGCATGACCACGGCAAACCGCTGCGTATAGGGAGCCGGACTGGCCAGACATTCCATGAGAAAAGGCCATAGCTGTTCTCGGTCCGGACGCAGGCATTTCAGGCTGGCGCAGCAGCTGTCGCAGATGGACCAGTTATCAATTTTTGGCAAAAAGCTGCGGATAAGACCAATGCGGGTGAAAAATTCAACGTAGAGAGCGCCGATTACGAGGCCCTGCAGCATCCGTTCTTCAAAGAAGTCATCGGATGCCTGGGACAGCCAGCCGATGACTTCTGCACGGTCTGCGGCGAGCTGTCGGGCCAGACAGCGCAGCGCAGGCAGGCGTACGCCGATGAGACGGGTGCCCGGCGGCAGCAGTTTGCCGCTGAAAGCCGCATATTTTTTGTCGGCTTGCTGGTAAAGCATCGTGCGCAGTTCTTCGTTGGTCAGCATAAGCTAGTCTCCTTTTGGGAAAATAATATAATTATCATAACACAGTTTATCAAAGCGGGGTGTGGGTATGTCGCGAAATTTTCAAAAACATGCACAGCGGTATCTTCTGATTTTGCTTGGCTGTCTGATTGGCAGTCTGGGGTTTAATATTTTCCTCATTCCGGGCCATTTGATGGCCGGCGGATTGAGCGGCATCGCTATTGTGCTCTATTATTTAATGGGCTGGCCCATTGGCGTGCAGCTCATTATCTATAACCTGCCGATTCTTTATCTGGCCTGGCGGGTATTTGGCCGGCAGTATCTTTTGGATACGATTATCGGTACGGTGCTTTTTTCCGTCTGTGTGGATATGACGAGTTTTGTGGTCGATTATGCGCTGGTACATGACGTCATGCTGAACGCGATTTTTGGCGGCGTGCTGGCTGGTATCGGTTTCGGTTTATTGTTTCGGGCCGGAGCAAATTCAGGCGGGCTTGATGTAGTGGGCGCGGTAGTAAAAAAATATTATTCGTTTGATATTGGAACGGTAGTTTTTGTGCTGAATATTGTTATTGTGGTGATCAACATCGCGCTGTTCGATCTGGAGACAGCGTTATTTACCCTCGTGTCAATTTATGTCACTGCGGAGCTTACCAACCGGGTGGCTGCCGGATTGAACCGTGAGAAGCAGATCTTTATTATTTCTCCGGCGGCGGAAGAAATTGCCGCCTGTATTATGACGCGCACCCGCCGTGGGGTTACCATGCTGGATGGACGGGGTGCCTTTACCAAGGAGCATAAGAACATCTTGTTTGTTGTGGCGAGCCTGACGCAGGTCAGCAGTATTAAATTCATTGCTGATTCTTTTGATCCGGAGGCTTTTATGATCGTATCGGATACTTCGGAGGTCATGGGCCGGGGCTTTACGCTGGAAAATCCGTTGCAGGAAGAACAACTTCGTCATTTGGATGAACTGGCGGCGCAAAGCGCGGCTGACATCGCTAAAAAATAAAACCGTTGTGCAAATAAAAAGGGAACGCGATTTTTCGAGGCTGGGGAGTGTATAATAAACTGTGTAA
>DCFR01000065.1:547-105228 GCA_002319815.1 Megamonas sp. UBA1799 | reverse complement strand
TCTTTGCCTTGGATAAGGGCCTGGCGGACAAAAAACCGGAAGCGCGGCAAGCAGAGCGTCTGCGGCTTGTAAAGGACAAGCTGGAGGCTTTCTTCGCATGGCTGGAAGACATCCAACCTGGTACATTGCCAAAATCGGCACTGGGCAAGGCTGTAAACTATACTCTTAACCATAAAGAAGGCTTGCGCGTTTTTCTGAAAGATGGTCATGTGGCTTTATCTAACAACATCTGTGAGCGTGCGATCCGCAATTTTACAATCGGCCGCAAAAACTGGCTTTTTAGCGCATCGCCAAAAGGCGCAGCAGCCAGTGCTGCGATCTACAGTATCGTAGAAACCTGCAAGGCCAATGGCCTTGTCCCATTCAGCTACCTGACCTATCTTTTTGAGCGAATTCCTAATATGGATTTCAAAATACATCCAGAAAAACTGGATGCAGTCCTTCCTTGGACGGATGAAATCCAGAAAAAATGCAAATGAGTTTCCTAAGCATGGCCGCTATTCTGGTCATGCTTATTTTATTTACCGGTAACACCAGATGATTTACCGTTTACGAATAAGGCATGATCCCTTACCATCATTTCAAAAAAGTTAACCCAACAAAAACAGCGTGTGCTTTCCTATACTTTTTTATAGCCTGCATAAGCATAAAAATGCAGCAACCATCAAAGAATCCGAGAACAATTTTGGAACTTCTGGTTCACAAAAAAATACTGCTCTTGATGATATTGACAGCCTGAAAAGGTTGCCATATAAAGTTCAAGAACTTTCAGCTGTGAGGCTTTTATATTACTATTAGTTTATATTAGCTGACCCAATTCCAGCCACGCTGTTATTGAAACGTTACACTTCATCTACTATTTTAACTCTCAAAAATAATAGTGGCGCAATATCAATTTCTTGATATTACGCCACTATTGCACCACATGACCATCTGCCTGTATTTACTTAACGGCCAAAAGCCTTGATTTATCTGGTGCGATCGGCGCGAGTCGAACGCGCGACCCTCTGCTTAGGAGGCAGATGCTCTATCCAACTGAGCTACGACCGCAGATTTAAGATGCCTATACATTATATCAAGTCTCCTGACTATCCGCAAGCATCAGAATGCAACAGGATACTACTCGGCCGCCGTCAAACCAGCCATGCCGGTCATGTACAGAATCAAGTTCATGACCCACACATACGGAAGACTTGGCTTGCTGCAAAAGCCAAACGAACGAATTTGATCATGTCCCCCTGCCATATATAAAGCGAAGTTGCTTATTTCATCCAAGATGCTTTTGTCGGCGTGAGATTGGCATCCGATCTGGTGTACTGATGCAGACTGCCGGCTTCTGCCTGAATGCAGATAAAACACAGATCCGTAGAACCTGCCGTCAGAGCGCGCTCTGCACCTGGGGCTACGCGAACCAGACTGCCTTCTGTCACTGGGAATTCTTCCCCGTCGACAAAAAACTGCCCGCTGCCGCTTACAATAATATAAAGCTCTTCATTTTTCTTGTGCACATGCACAAAAGGAACTCCGGTATGCGCCGGCAAGCGGTTACAGGAAACTTCCATGCCCGTCAGCTGCAGGACATCCTTGGCAAAATGCTTATCTGTTAAATTTTTCCACAACCCGATATTTTCCAAGCTAAATTTCTTTGTCATATAATTTCCTCCCACAAACGTGCATATACACGTTTTACCAAAAAACTTTATGGAACCATGGCTTCCAATTTAGATAAGATACTCTTTAATTGCTGCAAGTCATCCTTCCCCAGATAATCGGCCATTGTCTGCTGCGCCTCATTCCAAAGACGCTGTGCTTCTCGCAGCGCCTGCCGTCCGGACGAAGTCAAAACGGCCTCGCGCCGACGCGCATCCTGTCCGCGCTGCAGTTGAAGATAGCCGCCTTCTGCCAACGGCTTCAGATTGCGATTCAGTGTCGTACGGTCAATGCGAAACGCTGCCGCCAAATCGCTCATTGACGGCGCCGACAAAGCGTCAATCACTTTGAGCAGCCCCATCTGGGTAATCGTCAACCCGCTCGGCTGCAGCGTCGCATCATAAAATTGCGTAACCGCCCGGGAAGCGCGCCGTATATTCATACAGTTACAAGGACTGGATGGCTTCGGATACAACTTTACAATATCTTTCATTTCGGATATCCTTTTCTTTAAGTGTATATACACATTTATTGTAAACCATTGTAGAAAAAAGTCAAGCTTTGATTTGCGATTAAATGTCCTCTCACAAATACATTGACATACAGCAAAATTTTGCCAAAAACATTTTTTGATTGCTTGCCAGATAAATTTTTTGTGTTATAATTGAATTTAAGTTCAATATTATACAATTGATAACGAGGTAACTGAAGCGATGGCACAAGTATTGAAAGAGGAAATAAAAAACAAAATATATCAAATGACCATTGAAGAATTTTACCACCATGATTACCAATCGGCAACGCTGCGCAATGTTGCCCGCAATGCCGAAATACCGGTTGGCCTGATCTACAGTTATTATAAAAACAAAGCCGATTTATTTGATTCAATTGTCTGTCCCGTCTATGCTGCCGTCAAAAACATGCTGACTGTCAAGGAGCCAACGACCGCATCTTATGACCGCCAACAAAATTTTCATGTTCAGGTGGAAATGCCCTTTCTTTTGAAACTGTTGCAAAGCAACCGGAAACAGCTGATCATTTTGATTGACAAGAGCAAGGGCACGGTATACGAAAACACAAAAGAAGAATTTATCCAACTGACTGCGAAGCACATACAAACACAATTGAAGAACAAGCTTAGGGCTGAACTGCAAATTGATTGTCTGTTTTATCATATGCTGGCCAACAATTTCGTTGAAAGTCTTTTGGAAATTGCCCGCCATTATGAAAATGAGCAATGGGCGGAAAAAATGATGCGCCTTTTCATCCAGCAATATTTTTGCGGAGTTAATTCTCTGATGAAAAATTCCGAGCAAGTTTTGCTTTAATAAATTTTGCTCTAATATTGAACGCAAGTTCATAATTGTATTAAAGCGCAAAAAGGAGTAAATATTACGATGAAAATTTTCTTTCTGAACCAGAAAAAAACAAGTTTAGTTTTAGCAGTAATCATCCTGCTCATCAGCACATTAGGAGTCTTTGCGTATCAGCGCAGCCAAACAGTGTCAACGGATGATGCGGCAATTGACGGTCAGGCCGTAATACTGAGTCCTAAAGTCCAGGGCTATATCCGCCATGTATATGTAGAAGATAATCAGCAGGTTCATGCCGGCGACGTTATCATGGAAATTGACCCAACGGATTATCAAACCAAGCTCACCGGCGCACAAACGACACTAGCCGCCGCACAGGCCGGACTGGATGCCGCCATACACAAAAAGCAGGAAACGGCAATCAGCGCCCCGGCGAAAGCCGCCGCAGCCGAAGAACAGATGAAGGCGGCACAGGCCGCCTGGAAAAAAGCTTTGCTGGATAGGCAGCGAATGTCGATCTTAGCCGAAAACGGCGCCTGCGCGCAAAAGGACTTAGACCAGGCCATTGCCAACGAGAGCCAGACACGGGCAACGGCAGACCAATATGCAGCCGAGCTGGATGCAGCAAAGGCAGCGCCGGAAACAATTGCCGCTTCGCAAAGTACTGTCACTCAATGGAAAGCTAAAGTAGAAGAGGCAGAAACCGCCGTCGAACAGGCGCAGAATGATTTGCAGCATACCAAGATTATTGCGCCGACAGACGGCCGCATCACAAAACGCAGTGCAGCCATCGGATCGTATGTAGAACCCGGCACCCAGCTTTGCTCGCTGGTCAGCAATGAACTGTGGGTAACCGCCAATTTCAAAGAAAACCAGATTGGCAAAATACAGCCCGGCTGCCAAGTAAAATTAGCTGTAGATGCATATCCGGAACTGGAATTGGCGGGCGTTGTAGATAGTATTCAGGCGGGAACCGGCTCCTATTTTTCTGTATTTCCCGCTGAAAATGCTACCGGCAATTTTGTTAAGATCACCCAACGCATCCCGGTCAAAATCAAATTAAATTCCCTGCCGCTCTCCGTTGTCACCTTACTGGGCCCCGGCATGTCAGTGGTTCCCACTGTATATGTAAAGAGTGTCCGCCATGACAGTTAATCCTTTTGCTGTTTCACTAGCTGTCAGTCTGGCTGCTTTCATGGAAATCCTTGATACGACGATTACCAATGTAGCTTTGACGCACATTGCCGGCGATTTAAGCGCCGGCATGACAGAGAGCACCTGGATTCTAACGTCTTACTTGGTTACTAACGCTATCATTTTACCTGTTTCCGGCTGGTGTTCCGAGCGGTTTGGGCGCAAAAGATATTTTATCGGATGCATTGTCGGTTTTACAACCGCTTCCTTTTTATGCGGTATTGCCAGTTCCTTGCCGGCCCTGCTTTTGTTCCGCTCGCTGCAGGGCATCGCGGGCGGCGGTCTGCAGCCAAGCCAGCAAGCCATTATCAAAGACAGTTTCCCGGCGGAAAAACTCGGCAGCGCATTTGCCATCGTGGGAATCGTCAACGTCTGCGCACCCGTCATCGGACCGGCCTTAGGCGGCTATATTACCGATACGCTGAGCTGGCGATGGATTTTTTTCATCAATGTTCCGGTCGGTATTTTAGCCGCGATATTAGTAAAAAGACTAGTTCCCGAAGAAAACCAGCTGCCGGTTAAACTATCTGTCGACTATATTGGATTCACTTTTCTCGCCGTCGGTATAGGCGCGCTGCAGGTTGCCTTGGATACGGCCGAACAACATGACTGGTTCGCCGATCCTAGTATCACGGCACTTTTCATTGTATCCTGCCTCAGTATGAGCATAACCGTTTTATGGCTGCTCCGGCAGAAAGAACCTATTGTGAATTTATGTCTGTTTGCCTTACCCCGTTTTACCATTGCTTGCGCCATGATGTTTTTCACCGGCATGCTGGTCAATGTCAGCGTCATGCTGCTGCCGATGCTGGTGCAAAAATACTATGGCTACAATGCAACCACCGCCGGTCTGATTTTAGTACCCGGCGGTCTGGTGATGCTGGTATTGCTGCCGCTAACCGGAAAAATACTAAAAATTTTTAAACCAGCTTACCTGATTGCATTCGGTATGTTCCTCAGCGCCATTGGCATGTGGATATCCCGCGGCATCACTTTGCAAAGCGATGCCGCCTATTTTGCCGAAATGCGTATCTTACAAATTTTAGGAACTCCGTTGCTTTTTGTTCCTATATTGGCGGCAGCTTTTTCCAGCATTCCTGCGCGCGAAAGTAATCACGCTTCGGCAATTATCTCTTTAATGAAAAATTTAGGCGGCAGCTTTGGAATTTCTCTGGTGACCAGCTACCTGACACACCGGCAACAAATAGAGCAAAGCGTTTTGGCAGCCCAGATGACTCCCGCCAATACCGGTTATCTTTTGGGACTGAACCATTATGCTGCCGTGCTCCGGCAGGCGCACCTGGCTGTCGGCATCCCGTCCCCGGGTCTGACACACGGCGTTTTCCTTCAGCTTTATCAGACCCTGCAGCAACAAGCCGGCATTCTGGCTTTCATTGATACATTTCAATTGCTGGCCGGTTTATTCTTAGGACTGACTTTTATCGCATTGCTCCTGCCGGCAGAACATTCGGAACCGAAAGCGTAACCAAAAAAGACAAGGTATAAACAACCATATGGATAAAGTACCTCTTTATTGACTTTCTCAACCACACGCTAAAAAGTTATCGCTTTATAATATACAAAAAATATTTTTCTTAAAATTAGACATATAAACTATTCTAAAAGTAAAATATACTTGACATTAAATAAAGTTTATTATATATTGTAATTGTCGACAAAGGAGGAATAGAATTTATGCCGAAGGCAGAACAACAGTTGCAAATATTGAATTGCCTGCACGTATTCCGAGCCGAACGACGCATCACGCAAGCGCAGCTCGCGGCAGCCATTGGAGTAACCCGGGCAACAATTGTAGCTATTGAAGGCGGCGGCTACAACCCGTCACTGGAACTAGCTTTTCGTATTGCTCATTTTTTTGAAACAGATATTCAATCAATTTTTTGGATTGAGGAGGAAAGTAAATGAAAATTTTTGATAAGATAGCTTTATACGTATTCCTTGGTGAAGTACCTCTCCTTATTCTCTTCATTGTTTCCTGTCAATGGCTAGCACTGCCTCAGCTGGAAGCGAGCAATGCGGCAGCAAAAGCATTGTATGATTTCGGCGGTTTTGTAGTGTTTGGTTCCTGGGCATTTCTTGCCATTTATTTTAGCAGTAAAATGTTATTACAACCATCCTTTCGAAAAGTGGTGCTGGCAAAAATAACCTTTATGCGCGAACGAGATGAAAGAGAAATCTTTCTAACGGGGCAGGCTGCCAAGCACACCATGCTGACGACTTTAGCCATTCTAATTTTCTTGTTTTGCTTATCTTGCTTTACCTTCTCTTATGATGAAAAATCCCATGAAGCATCTTGGGGAATAGGATTTGAACTAACAAGCAGTAATGACATCGCAAATACAGAAACAAATTATTCAACCCACGCAGATGGACGATATTCATATGACGGACTGCCTGTTTCAATGCAGACGATTCTTGCCGGACTGATCGGTTGGCAGATTTTTTCTTATAACTATTATATGAAACATCGCGAATAAACGTGGTTTCCTCCGGTAATAAAGCCCAAAAGTCTATTGCAACCCAACCTCATAAAACCAAATCCAGAATCCCCCTAACCGTAGAAGAAAATTTCTATGAGTAGGGGGATTATTTTTACAACCACGAAAGAACAAACCATTAAGTCCATGAAGCTATCTAATATTATCAATCTCTTGACGGTGACAGCTTATTTTCCAGCTTCCAGACTGTAAAAAGAACTGACATCTCATAAAAACGATGTCAGTTCAAGTGAATCAAAAACATCCACACCTCGTATATTTCCGTAATCCGCGCTCATCGAACGTTGATCACGCGGTTTTAGTCGGCAAAATAACTTTGCAGTTCCGCTTGAATCTGCGTGATGCCTAAAGCCAGCATGAGCTTTAGACGCGCTTTCGGTCCTGTCAGTTCGCCCGCCATAATAATGCCGCTGTCCAGCATGGACCCGGCGCTGCCTTCATAGCTGTATACCGGCACAACCCGCCCTGCCTGGACCCGCGTAGCCAGAACCACCGGAATCCCGGCCCGCCGCGCCGCCTCGATTGCTTTTTTTACCGCTGGCGGCACGTTGCCGCAGCCAAAAGCCTCGACAACAATGCCATGGACTTTTTTATCAATCAGGCAGCGCAGTAAAAAGCCATCGTCACCAGCAGCACATTTCAGCAAATATACATTGTCATCAAGCTGCTGCGGCCGGATTTTGAGCTGTCGACGGGACTGCCGACGAAAAACGACTTTATCATCATATACATAACCAACCGGTCCCCACCAGGGCGATGCAAAAGTATCCGTATTGACCGCATGCGTTTTCGTAACGTCTCTGGCGGCGTGGATTACATTGTTTAAAACGACCAGCACCCCCTGCCCAGCCGCCGATTCCGCTACCGCCGTCTGAACCGCCGCCAGGATATTGCCTGGTCCGTCACCGCTGGTATCCGATGCGCCGCGCATAGCGCCGGTCACACAAACCGGCTTTTCCGTTCGCAGCGCTAAATCCAGTAAAAAAGCCGTCTCCTCCAGCGTATCGGTGCCGTGCGTGACTACAATACCCGCTACATCAGCTGCCGCCGCCTGCGCATCAATGCAGTGCGCCAACTCCAGCATCATCCGCGGTGTAATATGCCCGCTGGGCACATTGGAATACTCCGTCACCTCGATATCCGCTACCTTTGAGAGCGCCGGTACCGCAGCCATCAAATCGGCTCCCGACACCGCGGGAACCAGCCCTCCGGAAACAGGGTCTGCTTTCATAGCAATCGTTCCTCCGGTTGTTATAACAACGATTTTCTTCATAGGATCATCCTTCTTTTGTCTGTTTTATATTCTGCACTGCGGTTTCATAACCGCGCCGTATATGTTCTTCCGATGCCCGCCGCGCCACTGGAACATCGCCATGGCAAACAGCCGCTGCAATCGCTTCATGTTCCTGCATGGGAACGCTGCAGGGCTGGACGCGCCGAATCGTCTGCACAAGATACCAACTCATCAAATCCATAAAGCCGGATAACGTTTTTAACAAAATTGCATTACCGGACAATCTTGCCAGATATAAATGAAATTCCATATCGGCCTGGGTGTAGCGTATCGTATCTGTCAGACCGGTATCAGCGACTTGTTTAGCCGCCAGCTGCATGAGTTTTCGCCGCTCCCGATCCGTCGCCTGTCGGATTGCCAGCTCGGCTGCCAACGGCTCCAGCGCCAGACGCATTTGATAAATTTCCCGGATATCTTCCGGGCATATCTGCTTGACCCAGGTCCCCCGAAACGGCGATGACTCAATCCAACCTTCACTCTCAAGGCTTTTCAGCGCCTCGCGAATAGGCGTTCGGCTTATGCCGAACTGCTCTGAAAGCGCCCGCTCATTGATCATCTCCCCGCCCTTAAGCTCATTGCGGGTAATGGCCCGTTTCAATACGTCGCACACGCGCTCCTTATACGAAACAATCTTGGTAATTTTTTGTATCGGCATCGTTACCGCTTCCTGTCTCCATTATTTTTTTCATTATAGGAGAAAAGCGTATCTCTTGTACAGAAAAAATTAGCGCAGCACGGTCATGAATCCCGTAATCACAAACAATACCAAAAATCCGAACAGCATAGCCGGCCGCTGGAAACGGTTGGCATCCTTCAAATTGGATCCTTCCACCACGGGAATGACGGTAGAAAGCGCCGCCACGGGACCGCCGGTCAAATAATACTGCATCACAGCCGATCCGCCAGCCGCCGCACAAGCTGCTGTCAGCGGATCAGCTCCGGCTGCCAAAACAACCTGCAGAAAAGGAACATCAATCGCCACGGAAGCGGCGTTTGACTGTGTAAAGAATCCGGCCAGTGCGGATACAATCAGCATGGTCTGAATCGGCGCCACGGCTACCGCCGGTCCCATAATATCGGAAATGGTCTGCACCAAACCAATTTTATTCATAACCCCGCTCATAAAAAGGAAACTGATGGTTGCGACCAGCGGCGTGGCAATCTTACCCACGCCGGCAAGCATTGCATTTTCCCCGCGGCTGACCGGCATTTTAGCCAACAGTACAGTCATCACCGCACAGACAGTCCCAACCAAAAAGACCGGATAGCCAAGTATAAAGCCCAGACAAAACAACAAAAATGGCGCAATGGCCGTACCAAAACCAAACGGCATCTCATTCTCAAAAGACTTTTCCACTTCGTCCACCAACATTTGAGAAACCAGCTCTTTTTTCTGCTTCATTTCGCGTACCAGCCGCAGACAACTAAACAAAATAATCGACAGGCCGACAATAGCTCCGACAACGTTAATGGCCCCAAATCCAATCGCCGCCGTCGCCACTACCGCGACCTGCGTTGGATGCGTAAACCCGGCAAAATTGCCAAAGTGCCCTGCATGCGCTGCCAAGCCGGCTGTTTTATTGGGATCCATGCCCAGCTTGGTAGCCGCCGGTCCGGTGATAACAGCCGTAATGGCCGGCTGTGTAAAACCAGTTAGCGCCCCGATGCAGCCAGCCGCCAGGCTGCCCGCCGCCGTAATGCCCGGTGCTCCGCCCAGCTTCGAACCCCAGGCCATCACCTTTTGAATGATTACCTTTAAAAATCCCGAGGTTTCCAGAATACCGACAAACAGTAACACCCCGGTCATATCGGCAATCACCGGATTCAGCCCGCCATTGATCAGTTTCAGCAAAGTTACTTCCGCTTTGCCGGCCACTGGAAATCCAGCGGCTAAAGCAGCCAGCGACGATCCTAAAATAGCCGTCAGATATAAAGGCGTTTTGCCCCACACCATCAGTAAAAGAGTAACTCCCATTAACACCTGTGCCATTTCCATAAAAATCCTCCTCAATCTGTCTCCATAAAAAAAACACCACACAGCGCCTGTCTGCGGCACATCCCCTATCTGCTTTGATAGGAATGCGCGGCACACATGCAAACTGCATGGTGTTTCTCTTATGATGGTTGGTAATATACCGGTATGCGGTATACCAGTAATATAAGACAAATCCCTCTTGATGTCAACCGCTAAAAAAACGGACACAAAAATAACTGTGTCCATTTCCAACAAAGACCTGAAACCCTCATTTCTAACCCAGGAAAATTTTATCTACCTTATTTACGATCTGTCGGCGCAGCATACTGTACGGCCGGCAACTCGCTCCGCTCTCCGCCCCAACAAAAAGTAAGCTGCCCATCTTCCCCCATCCGGCTCAGATGACGAATAAAAAAGCGGGCGATGCTGCCGGTAATCGCGGCAGAAATCAGCGTGCCTTCCCGGATGCCTTCAATACTATGCAATCCGGCCGCGCTGCACCCTGCCGCGCAAAGCACCAACGAAATGTCAAACGCTGTCTTGGTTTTGCCAAAATCAATCTTCCAATGGGTCGCAATCGCATTGACAATTCCTTCTCCCGGCAGCATGAGCACATGCGCAATGACCTGCAGCGCTACGCCGAGCGCAATGAACGCCGCTCCGGAAAACAGCACGATCAACCGCATCAAATAAGCCTCGGGCATCACCCCGGCAAATAAAAACATCGTCACATCTATAAAGCCAGAAAATAACAAAGTAACCGGAACCTGCAGCACCTGCACCCATTCAAAATTACGCCGCAGGATCAAAATCTGCGCCAGGAAAAAAAGCATATTCACCGCAAAGGTCATTTCCCCCAACGTATAATTCGACCATAAACTAAGCACATAAGGAATACTGGAAATCGGCGACGTCCCCAGAAGGCTTTTAACAACCAAAGATATCCCCGCCGCCTGAATAAGAATACCCACTGCAAAAATTAAATACCGTTTTAATAATGACATACTTTTCCCTCTCACCTGATGTAAAATATCCTTTCTATTATAACACATTCTTGCCTGCACCGCGCTTTGCCAACTGTCTCTAATGCCACAGCGGCAAATATAAAGAGAATCATCGGAATACATCATTTTTTATTGACTATTTAGGTTGCCATTGCTATAATAAATTCGTAATTGTTATTTTTTTGTTAAGATTTTGTCAATTCTCGTTATGTCAATCGGCTGACGAATGCCGCCAGGAACTCACGAAAGGGGCGATAGTGCGTTGACAGCAACCGGCAGCCAAAATTTATAAAGAGGTGGAAAAAATGAAAAAGAATGGTTTGATCCTGCTTCTGGTCATGGCAATATGCAGCGTGATTTTCGCCGGCTGCGGCGGCGGGCCAAAGCAGCAGTCCAGCTCCTCCGGTGCTGGCGCTAAAGGCAACAAGCTCGTTGTCTATACGTCCATGAAAGAGTCGCTTATCAGCAGCATTGTCGAAGGCTTTAAGAAAAAGTATCCGGATATCGATGTCGATTATCAATCGGCCGGTGCCGGAAAACTTATGGCAAAAATTGCCGCAGAACGTCAAAGCGGCCACATTTTAGCTGATGTTATCTGGACAAGTGAAGTCCCCGACTTTTATCAGATGAAAAAAGACGGCATTCTGGAAATTTATAAGTCCCCCGTGCTAAAAGACCTCATCAATCCGTTTGATGATTATGACGGCAGTTTCACCGCAGCTCGTCTCGGCACATTGGGCATCGCCATCAATACCGACAAAATCAAAGAACCGCCCACACAATGGTCGGATCTTTTGAAACCGGAATACAAGGGTGCTTTTGGCATCGCTGATCCGGCTCTCTCCGGCACGTCTTACATGAGTATTGCTCTGCTGCAGCAAAAATTCGGCTGGGATTTCTTCCAGCAGCTGCATGATAATGGCGCCCGCATTGGCAAAGGGTCTGGTCAGGTTGTTGATGATACCTCATCAAGTGAACTTTTTGCCAGTCTGGCAGTAGACTATATCACCAACAGCAAAATTGGCAAGGGGGCCCACATGCAGCTCTGCTACCCGCCGGAACTGCTTGTTGTACCCAGCCCGGTCGCGATCTTCAAGGGCTCGTCCAATATGGACGCCGCGCAAAAATTTGTTGATTATCTGCTGAGTCAGGAAGCGCAGGCACTGGTTGCCCAGCAGGGTACACTGCCGGTGCGTTCGGACGTTGATATCCCGGCAAAATTCCATTTGCCGTCTCCGGCGGATGCTATGAAAAATGCCATCAAAGTAAACTATACAGAAATTCTTCCGCAAAAAGAAGCCACGATTAAACAATTCACGGATATACTCAGTAAAAAGTAATCTGCCTGAAAAACGAATCCGGTTTATAGCAGCGGGACGACCTGGTTCGTTCCCGCTGTTGTTTTTTGCTCCGGAAGAATTTTTTATACTAATGAAACTGGAGGAGGATAATAGATGGATATTATCCGTGTCGAAGGAGTAGCCAAAAGCTACGGCCAGCATCAGGTGCACAAAAATCTGACGCTGGCAATCAAAAAAGGAGAATGTTTTACCCTGCTGGGTCCGTCGGGCTGCGGCAAAACAGTTTTACTCCGCCTGCTCGCCGGGTTTGAATCACCAGACGCCGGCAAAATTTATATTGACGATACTCTGGTGAGCGATGTAGCGCACCGACTGGAAATTCCACCGGAAAATCGCGGTCTGGGCATTGTTTTTCAGGATTATGCCGTCTGGCCGCATATGACGGTATTTGAAAATGTTGCTTACCCACTCAAAATCGCCAAACGACCTAAAGAAGAAATGCGGGAACAAGTCATGAAGATGATCGACATTGTTGGCATGCACGGGCTTGACAAGCGCCTGCCGTCCGAGCTTTCCGGCGGCCAACAGCAGCGCGTCGCCTTAGCTCGCGCCCTTGTCGGCAACCCGTCGCTCATGCTGCTGGATGAACCGCTGTCCAATCTTGACGCGAATCTGCGCGAGGAGATGCGCTTTGAAATCAAAGAGCTGCAGCGAAAACTTGACATCACCGTCCTGTATGTAACCCATGATCAGGAAATCGGCCTGGCTATTTCTGATCGCGTAGCCGTTATGAACGAAACAGGAGAAATTCAACAGATTGGCACCCCTTGGGAAATTTTTGAACAACCGGTGAATCCATTTGTATTCCATTTTATGGGCATTGCCAACTCCATTGAGGTCCGCCGGGAAAATGGCGCTTACCTAGTAGGGAAGGGACAGCAGCCGGTTCCCTGGAAATCCCCCGAAGGAGATACGGCCCACTGGATCGCTGGTTTTCGTCCGTCGGATGTGCAGATAGCCCGCGATGGCGAAGGTCTCAGAGGCATTGTGCGGCGCGCCAACTTCCTCGGTGCTATGATGGATTATCTCATTGAAATTGACGGAGCCCACCTGCGTACCAGTATTGAAACCCATCGCGCTCTTTCAGAGAACTTAATGTTTAAAGCCGGCGACATATGCACCATACGATTCCTCAACCTGCTTTGGTTTGAAGCAGACAAGGTAAAGGAGGCGGCGCAGCCATGAGTTCCATAAAAACAAAAAGCTCCTTTGGCGTAGCACAGGTTATATTATTTCTGTCCATCGCCATTTTAGTCATTGTCGTTGCGTTCCCGGTTCTGCTGATTCTTTTTAATGCCTTTTGGGTGAATGACGAATTCAATTTTGCCGGCGCGCTGGAAATTATCAAGGAACCGCAGACATTCCAAGCGCTGAAAAATTCCCTGATCATCGCGACCGGCACCACGATTGGCAGCACCATAGTTGGCACTTTTTTTGCCTGGCTGGTAACGCGTACCGATCTGCCGCATAAGACATTTATGAAGAGCATGTTTCTTGTACCGTTCATGCTGCCTTCTTTTATCGGCGCATTGGCTTGGAAAATGCTGCTTTCACCAAATGCCGGTTTCATCAATCAATTTTTTATACAACACCTGGGATTTACTGGTCCTATTTTCAATATTTACAGCTATATTGGCATCAGCACCGTTGAAGTCATGTATCTCTTTCCTTTCGTGTTTATTCAGGTTTGCGGCGCGCTGGAACGTATGGACCCAACGCTGGAAGAATCCGCGCGTATTTCCGGAGCCGGTCTGTTCACCATCACGCGAAAGATTACCATTCCTTTGGTAATGCCGAGTATCCTTTCCGGTGCATTGCTGATCATGCTGTACTCAATGGCTCATTTTGGCACAGTGGCGGTGCTGGGAATTGAAAACGGCATTTACAATATCCCAACGCTGATTTACGAGCGCATTCATCAGAGCGGCGGCAGTTTTGATGCCATCCGCACCGGTACCGTACTTGCTACCGTACTGGTCATATCAGCCGCGATTATCATCTATGCCCAGCGCAAGATTCTTGGCTCCGGACATTATCAGATCATCGGCGGCAAAAGTTTCCGCCCAATGGAACTGAAACTGCGCGGGCTAAGAATGCCGCTTATGATTTTCTGTCTGGCGTATATTGCCTTTACGATCGTTTTGCCTACCGTTGTCATCTTTCTCGTCGGCAGCCTGAAAACCTATGGCCTGGCCTTTACGTTCGACAATCTTTCGCTCGACAACTACAAGTTTATTTTGTTTGACTATAAAGTCACACGCGACGCTATTTTCAACAGCGTGACGTTGGGCTTTACTGCGGCGATTATTACCATGTTTGCCGGCGTTATGATTTCCTATGTCATTGTCAAAATGAAAGTTCGCGGCAAAGGCATTCTGGAATTTCTGGGCATGCTGCCATTTTCGGTCCCGGGATCCGTCATTGCTCTCGGTGTCATCCTAGCCTGGAGCGGCCAGTTCGGCATTAATCTCTATAATACCGTCTGGATTATTCTCGTGGCGTATATCGCCCGTTATATGGCGTTTTCTTTAAAAGCGAATTCAGCAGCGTTAGAACAAGTCCACGATTCACTGGTCGAAGCTTCGCGAGCCTGCGGCGCTACTATGTGGCAGTCCCTGCGAGACATTGTCCTGCCGCTCGTCCGGCCGGGCATGCTGGCCGCTTTCTTCCTGATTTTTCTGCCATCGCTGCGTGAATTAACTGTGTCTATTATGCTTTATGCCCCAACGACACGTACCATCGGCGTTGCTATTTATACGCTGAACGAAGATGGAGAAACTGTAATTTCGGCCGCCTTAGCCGGTATTGCCTTGATTATTATCATTCTTGGTCAGTCCGTTATCAATCACTTCACAAAAAAGGCAGGTGTCTGACGCGATGTCTTATGTACGCTTAGTCAATGTAACCAAACGATTTGGCGATGTCACCGCCGTAAACTCCCTTAACTTTGAAATTGGCAAGGGAGAATGCTTTTCAATGCTAGGGCCGTCCGGATGTGGAAAAACTACTACTTTGCGCATGGTAGCCGGCTTTGAAGATCTCAGTGACGGCGAAGTATGGGTTGGCGACCGCCTGCTTTCTTCTCCGAAAAAAAATCACTATCTGCCGCCGGAAAAGCGCAACTTTGGTATGGTTTTTCAAGCGTTTGCCGTATGGCCGCATTTATCCGTTTATGAAAACGTTGCATTTCCTCTGCGCATTCGCAAGCTGCCGGATAGCGAAATCGATCAGCGCACCAAAGAAGCGTTAAAGGCGACCAACCTGCTGTCCGCTGCCAATGAAAGCCCGGACTTTCTGTCCGGCGGCGGTAAGCAGCGCGTGGCGCTTGCCCGGGCCCTTGCCATTAATCCGGACGTCATGCTGCTCGATGAACCGCTGTCGAGTCTGGACCCGCATCTTCGTGAAGAAATGCGGTTTGAAATTAAAGAACTACAGCAAAAATATGGATTTTCCATTATCTATGTCACCCATGACCAATCTGAAGCAATGGCCCTGTCAGATCGTATTCTGGTCATGAAACTGGGAGTTGTCCAGCAAATTGACACCCCTCTCAATATTTACAACCACCCGGCCAACCAATTTGTATTCAGTTTTATCGGTCTTTCCAATTTTCTTAAAGCGATACCGCAGGACGGACATGTCATCCTGCCGGACCAGAGCGAAGCTGTTCCGATGACCCTAAAGCCGCCGGACAGTCTGCGCGATGCAGCTCTGCTATCACTGGCCAGCCGGCCTTCTGAAATTGACTTTACCCATATGGAAGATCCGGCGGGACTTCACGGCATCGTAAGCCGCAAAGCATTTCTAGGCGAAATCATAGACTATCAGATCAAAGTAGGCGATCAGGTGCTGCGCGTCCAAAAGGGACGACGCGATCCCGGGCCTGAACCGGGTGCAGTCTGTGCAATCCACTTTTTACGTCCCTTCTGGTATAAAGAAAAATAAACCTGAATAAAATATCCCGGCCGCGTATCGTGCAGCCGGGATGTTTTATTGCAAAAAGCTATAGAATGATGGCGCTAAACGCCAACTGTCCGACGCGGCTAAATCCATCAATGCGACGTCAGCCAGTCGCTCCACGAAATCGCAAAATCATGCGCCTTTTCCGCCTGCACATAGGCATAAAACAACCGTAATTTTGCCGCCCGGTCATTGGCGTATGCAGCCTGCCAATTATCCGCCAAACTGCCGGCCAGAATATCCGACCCGCCCAGCTGACGCTGACGAGCCGCAATGGCTTCCAGAGGTACATCGGGATGCCGCAGGATGTCGTATAAAATCATAAACGTTGTCGTCCGTCCATGTCCGGCATGACAGTGAAAATGCAGCCACACCGGTCCAGCCGGCAAATTTTTATAGAACGCTAAAAAGGCGTCCACAACTGGCGGCGCCGGCCAAGCCTGATCCGCTGCCGCAAAACGTACATAATGAAATCCGGCCTGTTCCGCCGCCTCGCGCTCCGTCATAACTGCATGTACGATAGCTGTATACGCGGTTAGCTCCTGGATATCGGCCTTGCCCAAGGGAACTGCCGTCAGCCCCTGCCCCGGGAGCGCCGCCAGCCGCTTTTCTTCATCCGCTTCCACCGCCTCCGCCGTCAGCCCCTGATTCGCCCAGTTATGCAGCATATACCAGCTTATCGAACGGCCATTTACATAGCCATGCGATTCCTGACGCAAATCCACCATATAGATTGTCGCCCCCACCGGCGCATCTCTTTTCAGCCGTTGATACAGCAGCGGCATCGCGGCAGCCGAGGGCTGGCCGCTGCCTGAAATACAGAGATCATCCTGTTCCTCCGCTGCCGCCGCATCGACCGGAATCTCCTCCCGGCAGGACCGGAAATTCCGCGGCAAAACGGCATCAGCATTACCATCCAGCCGCCACTGTCCGGCGGCTTCAGCCGTTGCCGCCGCCAGCAGCGGCAGCAGCAAGCAGCCTAATGCCGTCAAAAACATTTTAAAAATCCGCACGCTAACAAGCTCCTTTTTCACCCAGACGAAACTCCCGAAACCAGAACTGCTCTACAATCGCAGCAATCTTTCTGTACTTTATTATACGACAAAAAACGGGCTGCAGCCATAGGCCACAACCCGTTTCCGTCCCAAAACCTCAGGCGTTTTTCTTTTGTTTGAAATAAAGATCTACTGAAACCGCCGCCAGGAGCACCAGGCCCTTGACAACACGCTGCACATCTACCGACCAGCCCAAGAGTGACATACCATTATTCAGCACGCCCATGATGAGCGCGCCAACGACCGCGCCAGTCACAGTGCCGGCGCCGCCGGCCACGGCTGTACCGCCGATATAGCAGGCAGCAATGGCATCCATTTCGAACATATCGCCGGCCTTTGGCGTCGCCGAAGCATTACGCGCCGAAAGCACGATGCCGGCGAGTCCGGCCAGCAGGCCCATATTCGTATAAATCCAGAACATAACATGGTTGACCTTGATCCCTGAAAGCGCCGCCGCCTTACGGTTGCCGCCGACAGCATAAATCTGACGGCCCGGCACCGTCCGGGTAGTGACAAAGGTGTAAATTATAATCAGCACCAAAACGATCAGCAGCACCATCGGCAATCCCATATACATAGCCAGTTTAATGGTAAAAAAGTTTACGATCAATACGCTGAGCGCCATCTTAAACAGCATCGCCATTTTGGACGAAACTGCAAAGCCCTGCCGCAGCTTATTGCGGCGGGAGTGAAGCTCCATAAAAACGATAAAGAGGGAAATCACAATACCGGCAACCAACGAAAGCAGTTCAATCTTGGTTCCGCCGATATTCGTGAAGAACTGCGGCAAATACCCCGCGCCCACCACGGTAAAATCATGTGGCAATGGCCCTTTTGTCTGCCCGCGCAGAACAACCAGCGCCAATCCGCGGAACACCAACATGTTGGCCAGCGACACAATAAACGGCGATACCCCCAATGCCGCTATAAAGAATCCCTGCCACATGCCGATAATCGTACCAAGTACCAGCGCCGCCAAAAAGGCGACCGGAATCGCCATATGATAATCCACCACCATGATAGCAGCAATGGCGCCGGTAAACGCCACGACCGAACCAACCGACAAATCGACATTACCTGTCAAGCAGCAGAGCAGCATACCCAAGGCCAGAATAATAACGTAACTGTTCTGCATGATGAGGTTGTTCACATTCATCGGCGCTACGTTCTTAAAATCCGACATTACAGCGAAGATAGAATAAATCACAACCAATGCAATAATCATACCATATTGCTTCAGTTGTTTAAGATTATCCTTCATTTCGGACGTTTCAGTTCCCTTTGCCAATTCAACGCTCATTTACTAAATCCCCTTTCGCGCGGAGTCATCCATAATAAGCTTCATGATCGCTTCCTGATTCATCTGTTCCTTGGCCAGCTCGCCGACAACGCGCCCCGCATTGAGCACATAGACGCGATCACAAATTCCCAGCAGCTCCGGCATTTCCGACGAAATCATTACGATGGCCTTGCCGCTTTCCGCCAATTTGTTGATAATCGTATAGATTTCATATTTGGCGCCGACATCAATACCGCGCGTTGGTTCGTCCAGGATCAAAACATCCGGTTCGGACAACATCCATTTAGCAAGTACCACCTTCTGCTGATTGCCGCCCGACAAACTGCCGACCTCCTGCGTAATGGAATTCGCCTTGATATTAATTTTTTTCTTGTAGTCTTCGGCGGCATAAATCTCGTCGTCCTCACGGATCACACTCTGTTTATTGGAAAACCGCCCATTCAGACTGGCCAGCGTCATGTTCCATTTAATATCATTGAGCAGCACCAGCCCATACGTATGACGATCCTCCGGCACATAGGCAATCTTATTATCAATGGCTGTCTGTACATCTTTCAGAACAATTTCCCTGCCATCTTTGAGGATCTTCCCCTTGACGCCGGCGCCATAGGTGCGCCCGAACAGGCTCATCGCCAGTTCCGTACGCCCCGCTCCCATCAGTCCGGCAAAACCGACGACCTCACCGCGGCGCACATGGAAAGATACCTGACTGAGTTTATTGTTCTTCGGCTCTTCCGGATCGGCAACCGTCCAGTCTTTAACCTCAAAAATCACATCGCCGACCGCAGCATGACGTTCCGGATAACGGTTGGTAATCGTTCGTCCAACCATCCCCTTAATGATCCGGTTTTCATCAATCGGTTCATCATTGTTCCGCACAATAGTCTCGATTGTACGTCCGTCACGGATAATCGTAATATTATCCGCAATACGGCTCAGTTCATTGAGTTTATGCGAAATCATGATACTGGTGATCCCCTGCTCTTTCTTGAGCTTCAGGAGAAGATCCAGCAGCATGTTGCTTTCTTCTTCATTCAGCGCCGATGTCGGCTCATCGAGGATCAAAAGCTCAACATCTTTGGCCAGGGCCTTGGCAATTTCAATCATCTGCTGCTTGCCCATCCCCAGATCACCTACGGTATGATTGACGTTCTCACCGTCCATGCCGATGCTTTTTAAAACCTCCATTGCCTTGCGCTGGGTAACATCCCAGTCAATTACATTGGGATACTGCAGATTCTCATTACCCAAAAACATATTCTCCGCTATGCTCAAAAGCGGAATCAAAGCTAATTCCTGATGAATAATAACGATACCTTTGCGTTCACTGTCCTTGATATCATGAAACTTACATACTTCACCCTTGTAAACGACATCACCTGAATACGTACCAAACGGATATACACCCGACAGAATATTCATAAGGGTTGACTTGCCAGCGCCATTTTCGCCGCAAATCGCATGAATCTCGCCTTTTTCTACTACGAGGTTGACATCATCCAGCGCCTTTACTCCGGAAAACTCCTTGTTAATATGACGCATCTCTAAAATTGCTTCCGACATTTTTCCACTCCTTTCCCATTTTCTAAAAAAGCCGGGAGCTACCTGTTCCCGGCTTTTTCAGAATCATTAAAGGATTGATATTACAAGCCCACATCAGCCTTCGTATAGTAGCCGGAATCAATGAGGACCTTCTGAACATTGTCCTTGTCAACCGGAACCGGCGTGCAGAGATACGACGGAACTACCACTTTGTGATTGTTATAGGATTTCGTATCGTTGATTTCCGGCTGTTTGCCTTCCAAAACGGCCTGCACCATCGTTACGCATTTGTCTGCCAAGAGACGGGTATCCTTGAAAATCGTCATGGACTGCTTGCCGGAAAGGATGTTCTTCGTCGCCATAAGCTCCGCATCCTGACCAGTGATGAGCGGCCAGTTCTGTCCAACCTGATAGCCGGCGCCTTGAAGTGCAGCCGCAATACCATAGCTGATGCCATCAAACGGCGAAACTACAACGTCGAGCTTCTTGCCATCCGTGTAGTAACCGGAAATGATATCTTCCATACGTTTCTGCGCCGTTTCCTGCGACCAACGCAGCGTGCAGATCGTATTGAAATCGGTCTGGCCGGACGGAACTACCAGCTGTCCCTTGTCAAGATACGGTTTCAAAACTTCAAACACACCATCATTGAGGAAGTGTGCATTGTTGTCATCCGGGGAACCAGCAAAGAACTCAATATTATAAGGGCCTTTGCCTTCTTTCAGACCGAGTTTCGTCTCGATGTATTTACCAATTTCTACGCCAACGCCTTTGTTATCAAACGTTGCATAGTAAGATACGCTGTCCGTATCCATGAGCAAACGATCATAAGCAACAACCGGAATGTTCTGCTGTTTTGCCTGTGCCAGTACATTGACCAGCGCACTGGAGTCGATAGAAGCGACTACGAGGCAGTTCGCACCGTTCGTAATCATGTTCTCGAGCTGTGAAACCTGCGCCTGGACATCATCTTCTGCATACTGCAGATCCACCGTGTAGCCGAGTGCTTCCAGCTTTTGTTTCATGTTCGCGCCATCCTGAATCCAGCGCTGTGAAGACTGCGTCGGCATCGCCACGCCGACCTTCTTGCCGTTGGATGCAGCTTTCGGCGCTCCTGATCCTGAACCAGAACCGGAACTGCCCGATCCGCCGCCGCAGCCGGCAACAAACAGAATCATGAGTCCTGCCATCAAGACTGCTAAAAGCTTCCTAAGATTTTTCATCTTTTTCCCTCCAAGAACTAAAATTACTTGCCCGATTTCTCACTTGCCTTATTTTTGGAAATGTTATGACTTTTATCTGCGCGTCTCCAGCAAATAAAGTCGTCCGGCAAACCGGACTCCCATTTCCCCCCGTTGAAATTCTTCCCCGCCTGGCCGTCACCTCCATATTTTTATCATACAACCACAATCCTATATCTCACTTTCATCCTACAACTTTTCCCGGCCTTTTTCAATAGTTTTAATAAAAATTCTAAAAATTATTCTGGATTGATACATCGCATATTATTCCAGTAAACGTTTTCTTTATTCCTTGCTTTCTATTATAGTAGGCGTCAAAAAGAAGCGCAAGTAGTTTTATAAAAATATTTTTTGCCTCAGGAAACCTTTTTTTCCAGTCGATTAAGAATGATATGAAATACGAAGCAGCAGCCCAGTACAAAATTGCAATACATATCATACGGCCAGTAAAAAGAAATGAACGCAGCCGCAATCGTAAATGTACGGACCTTTTTGATTTTTTCATCATATACGGGCCGCCGCCCCGAATGAAGATATTGTTTCCAAAGAATAAAAGCATACGCAGATAAAGCTGACAATCCCAACAGCAGAACAAAAATCGCCCCCTGCCCGGAAAAAAGCGCCGTTACCGTCGTCAAAACCATGGCCAGCAGCAACAGCTGCAAAATATAAAGCAAAGAAACCCCTCCTGAAATAGCTGATTTTTTCTATCATACCATATAAAAAGAAGGTACAAAAGAAAAATCAGGCGCAGCGGCGAAAGCATCCCGCTGGGCTTTTAAAACCATGCGGGACAGTTTCCCAGCCCATCGGCCGCTATAGACGATTCTCCAGCGAACTTTTCGAGGAAAGTTTGCTCTTGCGCTCGGTGATGATCGCCTGCATAACAATAAACACACAGAGCAGCGCCCCGATGACGATCTTTGTCCACCATGCCGATAAAGTACCCTGAAACGTAATAAACGTCAGAATGACCCCTTGAATCAGAACACCGAAAAGCGTTCCTGGCAGAAAAGCTACGCCGCCGGTGAGAAGCGTCCCGCCAATAACCGAGGAGGCAATCGCATCCATTTCCATGCCCAGAGCATGCAGCGTATAGCCGGATAGCATAATCCAAGAATACGCCACGCCGCCCAGAGCCGCGCAAAAACCATTGATTGTATAGACCAGCACTTTGGTGCGGAAGACCGGCAGCCCCATGAGCGCCGCTGAGCTTTCACTGCCGCCAATCGCATAAATGGTGCGCCCAAAGCGGGTAAATCCCAGCACAATGGCCGCAATGAGCAGTACCAAAAGCGCCATGACGGCACCGATGGAAACAAACCCCAGGCCAAACACGCTGATGCGCGCACTGGCAATGCTCACATAAAAAGGATTGGTAATGCTGATGGTGTCCCGGGAAATCACCGCTGTCATACCGCGGCAAAAAAACATGCCGGCCAGCGTAATAATAAATGGCTGCATATCAAATTTTGTAATAATGTACCCCTGCAGCGCGCCGAACGCAATGCCGAAGGCCAGCACCAGCAGCACCGCCGCCGCAACCGGAACCGCCGTGTACTCCAGCAGATAGGCCAGAATCATACAGGCCAACGCCACCACGGCGCCAACTGACAAATCAATGCCGCCGATGAGCAGTGTAAAGGTAATGCCGACGGTCACAATGATCAGCGTCGCATTATCAATAAATAGATTGAAAAACACCTGTGGCCGCGTAAAACCACGGAAATTCATCATGCCGACGCCATAAAGTACCAGGAACAAAAACACTGTGATAAAAAAGGCAAAGTAACGCGAAGCTACGGCAGCGTTCATCATTTTTTTCATTTTCATGCTTTTTCCACCGTCTTTCCGGCACTGCCGCCATGGCGATTTTCTTTCCAACTGGCGACCAAAGCCTGGCACTTCTTCGACTGGATCAGACAGAGGACCACCACGGCAATCGCCTTGATGACCGGCAGCTGGTCCGAGGCGATTCCCAAAGCATACATCGTCGTTGTCAGCGTCTGAATCGTAATCGCACCGATTACCGAACCACCGATATAAAATTTACCCCCGGAAAGCAGTGTCCCGCCCAGAGCCACTGCCAGAATCGCGTCCATTTCCATATTGAGGCCGGCATTATTGGCATCGGCCGCCCGAATAAGAGAACTTTCAATGAGCCCGGATACGCCGGCGCAAAACCCGGAAAATGCATAAACAACAAACAAAACCAGCGACACACTGATCCCGGCATATTTGCTGGCGGTGGCATTAATGCCCACCGCTTGGACGAAAAGTCCGATGCTGGTCTTTTTCATAATAAAACCTACCAATAAAACCATGGCTGCCGCAATAAAAATATTGGTGGGCAGCACATTGCCGGGAATCGTACCGCTGATGTAGCTGAACGGTTTGTAATACACCGTGATGATCTGGCCTGCTGTCAAAAGCTGCGCAATGCCGCGTCCGGCGGTCATCAAAATCAGTGTGGCTACTACCGCCTGAATCTTCAGTCGGGCGACTAAGAAACCATTCCAGATGCCGCAGAGAACGCCAATGGCTACGGCGGCAAGAATAGCCAGCGCCATTGGGTGCTCAGCGACCCCATCGCCCCGTCCGCCAATCAGAGTACAAACCACGGCCGCTGATATCGCCACCACCGCGCCGACCGAAATATCAATACCGCTCGTCGCAATGACAAAAGTCATTCCCAACGATAAAACAATCAGCGATGAAGAACGGTTCAAAATATCAATCAGACGCCCGTATAACCGCCCATCTTCCGTCATCTGAATCGACAAGAAACCATCGACAAAAATCACATTAAAAAGCAGCAGGGCAAATAAAGCCAGCAGCGGCAAAAACAACGAGCTTGAAGTAATCCGCTTCCAGTTCATTCTTTCTCACCTCCGGCAATTGCTTTCATGACATTTTCCGAGTTGACCTCATCGTCCATAAGTTCCGCTACCTTACGCCGGTCTTTCATAACGACCAGCTTCGTGCAGGTTCTGGTCATCTCATCCATCTCACTGGAAATAAACACCACGGCCATCCCCCGCTGCTTAGCCAGCTGTACCGCCATTTTCTGAATTTCCGACTTGGTTCCGACATCAATGCCGCGTGTCGGTTCATCCAAAATGAGCAGCTCCGGCTGCGTAGCCAGCCAACGAGCAATAATGACTTTCTGTTGGTTGCCGCCGGATAAGTTCTTCACCAGCTGCTCCCGATCTGAAACCTTGATTTGCAGCAGCCGGATAAACTCATCGGCAATCTCAGCCTGCCGGGCATAAGGAATATGCTTCAGCATGCCATCTTTGGCCTGCATGGCCAGAATTATATTATCGCGTACGCTTAAGTCACCGATGATGCCGGACACCTTGCGGTCTTCCGGACAAAACGCAATCTTTTTCCGCATGGCAGTCATCGGATCACTGATATTCAATTTTTTTCCATTGATATCGATTTCACCTTTTGTAATTGAATGAATGCCAAATAAAAGCTCCGCCGTCTCCGTCCGGCCTGACCCCAACAGCCCGGCCAGTCCAACCACCTCACTTTTATGAATTGCCAGGTCTACGTCTACCAAACTGCCCGTACAGCCTATGTCCTTGGCCGCCAGGAACACATCCGCCGACGGCTGACTCTTTTCTTCCGTCTGGTCCATCTCCTGCACCGCCGAAAGATTCTTGCCGATCATTTTTGCAATCAGTTCCAGCCGCGACAAATGAGCTACTTCATACGATCCGATCAGTTCACCGTTGCGCAGCACCGTCACCCGGTCGCAAAGAGCATATACCTGCTCGAGAAAATGAGAAATAAAGATAATCCCCATGCCCTGTGCTTTAAGTTCACGCACAATCGCAAATAACCGCTGCGTTTCCTGTTCATCCAGACTGGAAGTCGGCTCGTCCAGAATCAGAATTCTGGCCGATACATCGACCGCCCGCGCGATGGCAATCATTTGCTGAATAGCCACCGAATAATGATCCAGCGTCTTCGTCACATCAATTGTAATGTGCAGTCGTTTCAAAAGCGTGACGGCCCGTTCATTCATCGTTTTCCAATCAATAAACCCATGTTTTTTCGGCTCGCGGCCAATATAGATATTTTCCGCCACACTTAGATTCGCACAAAGATTGACTTCCTGATACACCGTAGAAATGCCATACTCCTGCGCTTCCTTTGGCGTTCGCGGCGCAATCTCATGGCCGTTCAGCCGGATGGTCCCCCCATCCCGCGGATACACTCCTGTCAGCACCTTGACCAACGTCGATTTACCGGCACCATTCTCCCCCATGAGCGAATGAATTTCTCCGGCCCGCAGGGTAAAATCTACTTTTGACAGTGCCCGGACCCCAGGAAAAAGCTTATCAATCTGCCGCATCTCCAAAAGGACCTGTTCCATTTGCATCACCCCCGCTGCTATGTTCCCAGATAGAAATAGCCGCGCCCTGTCACATACACGGCGCAGGCGCGGCTATCCTCAACCCAACATATCAATATTTACGGCTTGGCAATACCTCAGCCGCTTTGTCGGAAGGGAACACGCCCTCTTCAACATAAACGAGCTTATCAACCTTCTGCCCTGCCAAAATTTTCTTGGCCGTTTCCATAAGCAGCGGTCCCTGCAGCGGATTGCACTCTACCGTGCAGTTCGATTTGCCATCAATCATCGCCTGGAAAATACCCTTGACGCCATCAATGGAAACAATCGTAATATCCTTGCCCGGTTTCATGCCGGCAGCTTCAATGGCCTGAATTGCGCCCAGCGCCATATCATCATTATGCGCAAAAAGCACATCAATCTTATTGCCATAAGACTTCAGGAAGGATTCCATGACTTCCTGTCCCTTTTGACGAGTGAATTCACCGGTTTGCGAAGCAATGATATTATACTTCCCGGCATTCGACGAAGCCGCCATCTCATCTTTAAATCCCTGCTGACGACGCAGCGCCGGAGACGAACCTACGGTTCCTTCCAGAATGGCTACCTGGAACTGGCTGCCGTCCTTCGGCTGTTTGTGCTGTTTCGTCATATATTCATCCAGCCACTTAAATACTTTATGGCCTTCCGCCACGGAATCCGTACCAATCTTGGCAACATACAGGGAATCGTCGCCCAGCTTAACATCACGATCCACCACAATCACCGGAATCTTGGCATCTTTCGCTTCTTTAAGAACAGTATCCCAACCGGTTTCAACAATAGGCACAAAAGCGATGATGTCAACGCCCTGCGCGATAAAGGAACGAATTGCCTTGATCTGATTTTCCTGTTTCTGCTGTGCATCCGAGAAGATAAGTTTGACGCCGGCATCCTTGGCCGCCTGTTTGATCGACTCCGTATTTGCCGTCCGCCATTCTGATTCTGCGCCAATTTGCGAGAACCCCATGGTCATTTGTTTGGCGCCGCTTCCCGAACCCGAACCGCTTGATTTCGGCTCCGTTCCGCCGCCGCAGCCGGCAACCATAAGCATCATAGCCGCCGCCAAAAGCAAAGAAACAATCTTTTTCATAGTTTCGACTCCTTTTCATTTTATTGTACTAACCTGTTCGGACCGGATTCACCTCACTTTATATATATTTTTTTGCAAAAGCATCGTTGAAAATCAAGTCAAAGTTGTCCGCAACCGATTTATCACACAACTTAAGCTTTTGCTTCTTACTCGCATCATACAACTTAACGAGTCTTTTTTCAATAGTATTTTTGAAAAATCTGAAATATTTGTAATTTACCTGTTTTTACTGCATTATATAAAAAAGTCATGGCAACAGGCATAAGAAAAACAGCCGTCCGTTAAACATTTCCTGACTGACAGCTATAATTCCGCCCCTGATCCTTACACCTTAAACTTCTGAATCGCCCGCTGCAGTTCCTCGGCCAACTTGGCGAGGTGCGTGCTGGCTGAAGCGATTTCCTCGACCGACGCCGACTGTTCCTCGGTAGCTGCGGCAATAGTCTCCGTTTCATCGGCCGTCTGCCGACTTTCCGTCTGTACCGACTTGGCCGATTTAACCACATCTTCCGTACCGGCAGTAAGCTCTTCAGCCGCGGCAGAAATATCGCTGATTTCGCCGGAAATTCCCCGGACCATTTTCAAAATTTCACCAAAATTCCGCTGGGCAATGTTCACCAGTTCCGAACCGTGCTCGACATCCCGTTTACTTTCTTTCATAAAAGTTACCGCGGTTTGCGTCTTATTTTGGATCTCGCCGATATCCGCTGTAATCAGCTTGGTTGCCTCAGCCGACTTTTCCGCCAGCTTACGGACTTCCTCAGCCACCACTGAAAATCCGCGTCCGGCATCGCCGGCCCGGGCGGCCTCAATTGCAGCATTTAATGATAACAAATTCGTCTGTTCGGCAATTTCCGAAATTAACTTCACCATCTGGCTGATGCGTTTTGACCGTTCTTCCAGATCGTCCACAGCACTGGCCGTATCGGCCGTAGACTGTTCAATCATTTTCATCTGCCCCAAAGTTTTTTGCATGGTCTCATTGCCCGTATCCGCCGCCGTCGATACTTTGTCGGCCGATTCGGCCACATTGACCGTATTCTGCGTCACCTGATAGATTCCTTTGGCCATCTCCTCAACGACATGATTGGTCGCAATCGCGATTTCCACCTGCCGCTTGGCTCCGCCTGATACTTTTTCTATGGAATCCGCTACCTGAGCAGCAGCTTTGGACGACTGCTCGGCACTGGCGGCTAGTTCCTGCGAAGCCGCAGCGACTTGTTCCGACGTATTGACCATTTGCTGGATCAGCGTCCGCACATTCTGATTCATCTGCTGCATCGCCTTTGTCAGATTGCCGAATTCGGTTCGATCCGCCAGAGCAACGGCACCAAGATCTTGCGAAAAATCTCCCTCGGCTACACGATCAAGAAAATCTACCGAAGTCTTCAATCGATTCATGATTTCCCGAATGATCATGACGCCCAAGAAAACGCCAAGGGCGATAATGATGAGCGTAAACGCAAAAAAGATCTGCTGCATACGCTGCAAATTAGCATCTGACTGCTCTTTCATTAATTTGCTCTCGTTCTCAGCTGTCAGACCCATATCTCCAAGAACCGCTAGAGTCTCATTCGCCGCGCCTTCCACTTTGGTCTTATAAACTTGGTAGGCTTCCGCATTTTTATTGACCTTTGCCAGCTCAAGAGCTTCATTATTACCATCCTTATAACGAGCAATCACTTCGATGAGTTTTTGCAGATTCTTTTTCTGCCCGTCGGACAAAGCCATCTTACTTAATTTGGCAAAATTGTCCCCATAAGCAGTTCGATCTATGCCGATTTGCTTCAACAGCCGCTGATTATCAGCTTCATTGGTCGTCAGCATCAGTTCAAAAATTTCGCTGCGCAGCTGCGCAATTAAAACCTGATTGTTATAAGCCAGTTTAGCCTGCATCATGTTGTTGTCATACATAGAATCCAGATAGAGGTTGCTCTGCTTCAGGCTCCAATAACCAACACCACCAACGATTAAAATCCCCAGACTCAGCATTCCGACCAACAAGCCCAGCTTTTGCTTGATTTTTAGTTGTGAAAACCACTGCATATATACCACCCCTTCTAATAAATGAATAAATTAAAATACCTATTTTATATTATTCATTTCGCTATGTTTGTAAAAATACCTTCAAAAAAATATAAATTTCAAATTATTTTGTCATATGTTTTAAGGTAAAAAAATATCTCCTCCAGACGGCATAAACCATCGGACGAGATATAACGAAAACAGCATGCTTACAAAAAGCCGCTATTTATAACGCACTTAACAGCATCATATACACCGGTATCGTAACAATCGAAAGCAAAGTGCTCAGAGAAACCACTACCGCCGCATATTCAGAATCGGCCCGGTAAAAACTGGATAAGACCACAATCTGTGCCATGGCCGGCAACGAAGCCATGATAATAAATACTTTAAACATCAAAAGCGGCATCGGCAGAAAAACAGACAATGCACAAATCATCAGCGGGCTGACAACAAAACGCCCCAAAAGAACCCAGACGATATCCGCATTCAGCCGTATTTTTCGCAAATCCAGCTTATGCAAAGTCACGCCGATAAAAATGAGCGCCAAAGGCGTCGTCATATTCCCTAAATAATGCGCCGCATCCATAAAAAATCCCGGCAGCGATAAACCAGTCAGGATTAAAAATATGGCGGCTAAAAAACCAATCATCGGCCCGGAAAATATTTTTTTCAACGTTCCCATGCTAAACAAAGAAACTTTTTTTTGCCCGGCGCTGTCCTGGCTCAAAGAATAATTGCCGACCGTCCAGAAAAAAGTCGTATTGGCAAAAAAATACAACAAAGTATAGGGCAGCGCTGTTTCTCCAAATAAAGCCAATGTAACCGGCAAGCCGACAAAAATACTGTTGGAATTGACAAAAGCAGCATGAAAGACGCCAATATGTTGTCGATTCACCTTAAAAAAACGTCCGACCAGCCAGCTGCAGAAAAAGCAAAGGATCATCGACAGAAAAGGAATCGACGCTCCATAGAGAAGCTGTCCCAGATCCTCCCGATGAAACGCATGGACCAGACTGTAAATCAAAAACATCGGCAGCGCCACATAATTGACCAGCCGGGGCAGCACCGCTTCAGTCTGCTGATTAAACCACCCTTTAGCCGCCAAAAAATAGCCAACCGCACTGATGAGCAGCAAAGTTAAAACGCCCTGCACCGCATGTAAAAAAACTTCCATCCCATCGTCCCTCTCTCCATGAATTTCTATCGAAGCAATGCCGGCTAATATTGGTTGCAGCCGATATTGTATTATTGTAACACCCAACTGCCAGCCGCGTCCAAAAAATCTATTGTATCTTTCCGGGAAATTCTGCCTGCTCCAACAAATATAAAGCCGTCGTAACCGACAAAAGATCCGCCGAGCCCCCGGGGCTGATTCTCCGGGCTATACAATCCTTATCCAGACACGCAATCGCCTGCCAGCCCTGATCAGAAAAAATGCTGCCCAGCTGCAATACCGCAGCAGCACGTTTTTGCAGCTGGCAAAGCGTCTCATAGTCTGTCCGCCAGATTACATTGGAATCCTCCACTACCGTCATCAAAGACAGCAGCGTATGCACCAGCGCATCGTTTATGCTTCGCCCGGCGGCAAAAGCGGCCTGCATCGCCGGCAGGCCAACTGTGCAGACGCTGCTGAACCCTCTTTCCACTTCCCCGCGGATCCCGGTAATATGATACTTCTGATAAAGCTTTTCACCATACGTAATCGCTGCCGACGGACGGCTTTTCCGCAATTCGCGCTCCACCAGACCGGCTGTCATTTCACGAACAAAGTCGCATACTGACGCCGCATTCGCCGCATCCTGCCGGCGAGATAAAAAACCTCCCGCCGCCGCCAGCACCCCGCCGGCAAACAATATCCCCCGCTGGGTATTGACATTCTTTGTTACCTGCAAAAGTTTTTTCTCCGCCGGAATCCCCTGCTGACGAACGGCGGCAAAAAGTTCCGGTGCAGAACCGGAAAAACGCTGTCCGAGCGCAAACATTTTCTGAAAGGCTTCCGCCACAACCACCGAACTCATCATAAAAGTCATCAGACTCATATCCTGATGCGCGCCGTTGCCAAGTCGTGTCACCAGCCCGGGTTTGGGCGCCGTTGCCGCTTCCAGAAGAATGGCTTGTGACAAATATTCACTGAATCTCTCTATCGTCTTCATCTTGTTCCCATCCCATTGCTGACCATTATTTTTATCCTGTTAAATCAACGCCCGCATCCGCTGTGTGTGATTTTTATCACACACAGGGAAACAGGACCGCTGCAAAAAGGCAACCGTCCTGTTTCTCATCTGCACTGTTACCTTTTTTTCTAAAAATCTATGTCTGTTTAGCCGACCATCATATTCAAGACCAGATAAAACAGTGACGGACAAAGCAAACAACCGGTGCCGGTATAAAATGTAGCCGTCATCGCCGCGTACGGCACAAGTTTCGGATCGACGGCCGCCATGCCGGCTGCCGTTCCCGAGGTAGTTCCCATCAGTCCGCCAAACATCATCGCTGACTGCGGATTGTCCAGACCAACCATCTTTGCCACCAGCGGCGTCATGATCATGACCAAAACCGACTTTACTACGCCGGCCGCAATGGAAATCGCAATCACATCGGACGATGCTCCCAGCGCCGCACCGGTAACAGGTCCCACGACAAAGGTAACCACGCCGGCGCCGATCGTCGCCATGCTTACAACATCATTGTATCCCCAGAGATAAGCTAGGCCCGCGCCAATAACAAACGAAGTAAAGATACCAATAAAAATAGATAAGACGCCCGGTACACCGCACTTTTTGATCTCGCGCAAATCCGCGCCAAAAGCAGTCGATACAATCGCAAAGTCACGCATCATGCCGCCGCCCATAAAACCCATGCCGGCAAACATCGGAATACTGGCAAAGCCCTTGTGCCCGCCGGTCGTAATACCGCCGATATAGGCGAGCACCAGACCAAAAAAGATCGCGATTGCCGAACCATGAATACGGCCTTTGGTCAAACCAGCTATTTTATAGGCCAGCATCGTTACCAGACCAACGATGATCATGGCGCCGATAAACCCATTTGACACAAACATATTTACAAACATTTTTGCTAAATCCATAAATTTCACCTCATCAAAATAGGACTTTTAACCACAAATTTTTGAAATATTTTGTCTTTTATTCACAAACCCGCCTTGCTATTTTTTGCTTTGTTCTACTGCCGGCGTCTTTGACCCCATTTTTGTCAATACCGGAATAAAAGCAAACGCAACCGCAACGCCGAGCACGCCGCCTAAAACGGCCAACGGACCGCCAGCCAATGCCGCCACAACATCCTGAATGGAGCTCATGGCAACAACAATCGGAATGTACATAGCGCCCCAGAATGCAATGCCCTCTTGCGATTTTGACTTCAGCCAGCCCTTATCAATACCGCGATTCGTCAAGAGAATCAAAAACAGCATGGCAAAACCGACGCCGCCGACATTCGCCTTTACGCCCAGCAAGCCGCCCAGCACATCCCCCAGAAAAACCCCGGCAAACATACATGCAGAAAGCAACGCTACACCATAAATAGCCATATTGAAACACCGCCTTTATATAATTTTTACATTTTACAACAATTTATATAAGAAGGAAAGAGGAGCCTGCGGCAGAAATGGGTTGGATGTTTTGCCTCCGGCTGCCTCTTTGCCCCTTATGCAAGTTTTATTCGACGATTGCTACCACAGCGCCGGCAGAAACACGGTCGCCCGGCTGTACTTTGTATTCTTTGACAACGCCGTCAACTGGAGAAGGAATGACCTGCTTCATTTTCATAGCTTCCATAACTACGAGAATATCCTTAACCTTGACTGCATCGCCAACCTGTTTCTCAAAACGAACAATTTTACCTGGTACACGAGATTTGATTTCCATTATAAATACGCTCCTTTTTACTTTTTATTTTATTTTATTCAACAATCGCTACCACAGCGCCGGCCGAAACACGGTCACCCGGCTGTACTTTGTACTCCTTGATAACGCCGTCAACCGGAGAAGGAATGACCTGCTTCATTTTCATAGCTTCCATAACTACGAGAATATCCTTAACCTTGACTGCATCGCCAACCTGTTTCTCAAAACGAACAATTTTACCTGGTACACGAGATTTGATTTCCATTATGAACACACTCCTTTTTTTCTCTCACCCGATCAGAGCGAGAACCTTCTGCCGCTGTAGCAACGCGACATCCTGCCTGCTTTTACCCAAAATCATTCTGGATGATGATAAAAGCTCAGCTGCTTTGACTCCATAACCATTGCTCAACCGGACTTCCAAATCCACCGGAACCGAACGAGCCGCCGCCATTTCTCCAATGATCTGCATTGCCTGCCGGATTTTTTCCATGGACCGGCCCGGCAATAAAAGATCAAGATCGGATTCAGCATCGGTATATGGCTGCCCGGTAAAAATTTCCAGCCCGGCCGAGCCTAAAACCCCAAGTTCCCATTTCTGTTCCTGACTGTAAATGGCCAAGTCCCGCAGTAACATCATACAGGCATTGCGCGGTACAATCGCCATCTGCAGGATGTCCTCGGGATGAAAAACCGACAAGACCTCATCAGCCCGGACAAAAGTGCCCAACCGAAGCCGCTGTCCTTCATAGCGCCCCGAAGGAACAAAGCCAACGGCGATTCTATCGGTTGACTGTTTTTCCTCACGTCGGACAATACCCGGAACCCCGGGCAAACTACCCGGATCCTGAAAAAACTGCTGTGCCATCATCCGCCGGCCGTCAGTAAACTGCGGCAATAACTCCTGTGCCAGCCGCTTAGCCGCCTCTGGGGAAATGACAACAACATCATGCCGCTGCAGCAAAGCCGGCTTTACTTTTTCCATACAGGATCCGCCTTTCCATTCTTTTGATAATCCACCTGCGCCTGTACCAAATCATCAAACAAACGAGTCTGCACCGGACCGCGGATTTCCCATCCGGCTGCCCCCGGATATCGAAGCGGATCGGGAATCAGCTGCAGAACGGTTTGTTCCGCGCGTGTCACCAGCTGCGGCGCAATACGCACCACGCAGCCTTTAATCCGCAGGATACTGCGGGCCGCCCTTTCAATGGTAAGCCGGGATGCGACGCCGGTTTCCCGGACAACGACTTCCAGTCCGCTGCTGCGCTGCCGCCGATAAGTAATGATTTTGCCTGCCGCATCACAGACATGTCCGCTTTCCGAGACCGGAACACAGTCGCCGGTTGGCAAACCGCCCACCACGATTTCGGCCAGATTCGGATCCGACAGCGACGGCAGCAGAACAACATCATCCCGCAGCGGGACTCCGTCCAGTGCCGCCCAGCCGAACTCCTGACAACCGTATAAATCGTGAACCCGGACCTGGAAAACTTCTTGTGCCAGCGGCAGCAGCTCCAAATCTAGCGGCGTGCCAGCTGTCAGTAAGGTCAGCCCCTGCGGCAATTCATTGACGACTCCCAGTCGTTTTGCATCCTCTAAAATGGCCCTCAGAAAAGAAGACTCCCCCAGTACAGCCGCTGGTTTTTCATCATAAAGCGCAGCGAAAAAAGCATCCCGGCTGGAACGATACAAAAATGCCCATTCCAAGCCAGATTCTTTCATGGCCTGCCCGGAAAAAACATTGATCAACGGCGGATAGGTAACCAGGATTTTATCTCCCGGCTGTAACCCGGTTCGCTGCCAGATTTTCTGCGCCACCATAGCGCGCTGCGGCAGCTCATTGAAAGTGACCCCGACAATATTCTGAAACGCCGTCGTTCCGGTGGTAAAAGTTACATAAGCTAAGTTGAACGGCGTATGAATCTCTTCGATAACATGGGCGGCAGTCGGACCACAAATTCCCTTATCTGCCAGTGTCCGCCGCGGCATTTCGGCCATTGCCGGGGCAGACCCGAACTCCTTGACCATTTGACTCATCTCATGAAGAATATTTTGCATACGCCATCCTCCTTATGCGTTCAGATACTGATCGGCAACGGCCTCAAACTCTTCATCCATCTTTGCCATTGCCTTGAGACGAACCACCCGGCCGCCGCGCTCTTCACCCAGCAAACCGCGGCCCCAGGGACCGAGTTTCTCAAATTCTCCCTTGGCCTTGGTAGCATAGACATCATCCACATGACGGGCAATGACATCGCGCATATCTTCAACTTTATTGATGATTTCTTCGACGCCGCCCAGTTTGTAGAAGAACTCTGCGCCGGCAGCAAAGACCGGATTACTGGTCGACAGCGCTTCCAGTTTTTCAATATCCATCTTGGTAATGCGGGAAATACTGGTCAGCGGCATTACATGAATCATCGTGCCGTATTCTTTAGACAAAGCCAGGATATGATCCGCCTGCAGACCATGGCAAAGGAATGCGCCGCTGATCGCCCGACCGATGACACAGGCAATAACCGGATGACCGGTCTTACGAGCCTCAGCCAATGCCAGCTGATAGGACCCCGTCGCCTTATTCATGCCGGCAATTTCTTCCATCTTTCCTGGACCGTTGCCCGGGGTATCAACAATCAGAAGAATCGGCCGTTTTTCCGCGATAGGCTTGTCCTTATCGGCTTCTATCGAATGATAAACTGCCATTGCCATTTTATAGGCTTCTTCCATACCGATAACGCCGCCGAAAACGACTGGAAAACGCTCGTTAAACTGCTGGGCGTCATTGGCGATGATCGTCACCGGACGCCCCTTTAGCTGGGCTGTGCCAACCGAGGCGCAGGGCCCATAATCAGGCTCGCATTGATAGGTTCCAATCGCATTTTCCTGAAAAGTATCCGGGTCAACGATCATATCAATTGCATCGCGGCCGCGGCCAATCATTGTGTTATCAAACTCATCCATTGTTTCATCCTCCTATCGTCAGTTACGAACGCGGCATTTTACGACCTTTAAAAATTCTGCCGTTGAAAGTTCCGGAAGCTCTTCCGGTTTTTCGTTTCCATAATATTTCCAAAGATCCATGGCATCCTTTGGCTGCATATCGCCGACCAGTTTTACCAAGCCCATTTGTTCTTCCACCAGCTTCACCGAACCAATGCGGCGCAGCTTTTCGATCTCAGCCATCGGTTTATCCGCTACATCGGCAATCGCCTGATAGAAAGAACCAATCGTGTCTTCGACCAGATAATTACAGTCACCCATGATATATTTCTGCTTGGCGCCCGTAGTCCGATATACCAGCGCTTTATTAGAAGCATCAAACTCTTCTTTGCCCATTTCCTGTTCAATAACTTCCGGACCCGTCAGACCAATACGGCCCTGTTCATTCATAATAATGACATCGGTCGCCGCGGCTACAAAACCCATGCCGCCAAAGCATCCGACCTTACTGCCCACCACGCATATAATCGGCAATTTGTGGCGGCAGTCCTGGAAAGCATCCATGACCTCCGCATGCGCCAAAAGTCCTGCATTGGCTTCATGCAGACGCACGCCGCCAGTCTCAAACGAAATGACTACCAACGGACGGCGAGCCGCATATTCATCCGGATGCTCTTTTTGGATACGAGCCGCTGCTTTTTCGGCCAAACGGATCGTGCCGACCATTTTGCCTCCGTTGACTTCACCAATCGCGCCGCCAATGAATTTTCCTTCCATTGAAATGACAAATACCGGATGCTTGCCGATACGGCCTACGCCGGTGACCATACCGTCATCAAATTCCACCGCCGTGCCAAGCACTGGAAGATGCGGGCTGGTAAAACGATCGCGCGGGCCGAGCAATTCCGTAAACGATCCTTTATCTGTCATGCCAATTGCACGCTGCCGGGCATTTGCGTCCAGAAAGCTGCTTTTTTCTAACTCATCCCACTTTTGCATGCTTACTCAGCCTCCTTTTCACTTGATTCGGCCCACGCCTGGCGAAGTCTCATATAAACCACGATAGGAGTTGCGTTGTCATCATTGATTTCGATGCTGACATCGCCGACCTGACAATCGTTGACAAACTTGCCCAGCATTCTCCGCCAAACCTCATCAAACCCTTTGACCGGAGTAACGACCTTAGCCTGCACCTTGCCGCCAAGGTTTTTCTTTTCCATCAATACTTCCAGATCTCCCGAACCGGTAACACCCAGATGGGACCATTCTTTCGTCATCGTCTCCGGTGTCTCGGCCTGAAATTCAAAATTTAAAGTTTGTAATGCCACGCTAATCTCCTCCTTTATTACCAGTTTCTGAATTTCGCCGGTGGATTGTACAACCCATGCGACCATTCAACCAGCTCATGCACATTTTTAGCCGCCAGCATGGAGCGATTGGCGCGTCCGATATCAATGCCCAGATCATCCGGCGTCTTAATAATGCCGGCCGTCCGAAGCCGCTTTGTCTCTTTGGGATCAGCCTTCATGCCGACTTCCGTAAACCCGGCAATACCGCGAATGGCCGCCGTGCGCTCTTCCATACTGCCGCACTTATGCAGATAAGCGATGCCTTCCTCTGTAATAATATGCGTCAGATCATCGCCATAAAGCATAACCGGTTCAATCGGCAGTTTGGCGTTTTTCGCCAACGCGAAAGCATCCAGTTCCTCAACAAAGCCCGGCGCCAGTTTTTCACGGAAAGTCTCGGCAATCTGGACAACCAGACGTTTGCCGCGGCGAACCGGTCCATACAGCTGATCTTTCAGCGCATACTCGTCGCCTACTTTCAGCCAGGCCGCCGTCGAATGGCGGCGTCCTTTAGCGTCACAGCCCATATTCGGCGCTCCGCCAAAACCAGCTACGCGGCTGGCCGTCGCCGTACTGCTGTTGCCGTACGGATCAATCTGCAGCGTTCCGCCAATAAACATATCGATCGCATAATGACCGGCCGTCTGCGAAAAGGCGCGATTCGAGCGCATAGACCCATCCGGGCCGACAAAAAACACATCGCTGCGGGCCGCTACATAATCCTCCATGCCAAGTTCGCCGCCAAAGCTGTGAACCGACTCCACCCAGCCGCTTTCAATCGCCGGAATCAAAGTTGGATGCGGATTCAGAATGAAATGTTTGCAGATTTTTCCTTTTAAGCCCAGTTCTTCGCCATAAGTCGGCAGCAAAAGCTCAATGGCGGCCGTATCAAAGCCGATGCCATGATTTAAGCGTTCAACGCCATATTCGCCATAAATTCCCTTGATAGCCATCATGGCCTTGAGAATCTGCGCATCGGTAATGAGTGCCGGATCGCGGGTAAAGAGCGGTTCAATATAGAATGGTTTCGGCGATTCAATAACATAGTCCACCCAATCACCCGGAATATCAACGCGCGGCAGCTTATCTACGATCTTATTGACCTGCGCGACGACAATACCCTGACGGAATTTTGTTGCTTCAACAATAACCGGCGTATCCTCCGTGCTGAATCCGGTAAATAAATTGCCGTCCCGATCAGCCATGGTAGCCGCAACCAACGCTACTTTCGGTGTCAAGTCAACGAAATAACGCCCATAAAGTTCCAGATACGTATGAATAGCACCGAGTTCCAGCTTTTTTTCTTGCAAAAACTGAGCAATCCGGCCAGCCTGCGGACCAGAAAAAGACATATCCAGCTTTTTGGCAATTCCTTTTTCAAAAACATCCAGATGTTCCGGCAAAGTCAAAACGGACTGCACCATATGAAGATCATGCACCTTAGACGGATCAACCTCACACAGCTTCTTTGCCAAAAAATCTGCCTGCTTCTGATTGTTGCCCTCAATATTCACCTTGTCATACGGCTTGATTACTGTTTCCAGCAAAGCTACGGTGTCCTTTGCATCAACAATCTTTCCTTCTTTGACGTACTGGTCTGCCGCGCTTTTTCTTTCCAGCGTATCTTTCTGCAGAGTATTCCACTCACGTCGCGTACTTTTGAATTCCATTACCATTGCTCCTTTCTTCTTTGAAAATCTTTTATAACAAAAAAGAGAGCGCGGCAAAAAGCCTTCCGGCTGCTGCCGGAAGCTTTTATCACTCACTCTCTCATTCGCCACTATGAAGTTATCTGAGCCACTATCCAACCGCTGAAAATTTAAAAGCGGATACTGATCTCGCCAAAATTGAAGCATTCTTCGCGGCCAGCATCGTCCTGAACGACCAGGCTGCCATCCGCCTGCAGGGCTTTAGCCCTGCCGCAGAAAATCACTCGATCGTCATCTTTGACCTGAACCTGCCTGCCAAGAGTACAATTATGCGCCAGCCACTCATCACGTATACACTCAAATCCATCGGCCAGCCACAACCCATACCACTTTTCCATGCAGCTCCGGAATGCCTGCAGCAAGAGATTTCGATCCCACTGCCGTCCGGTCAGAATCGCCAGCGACGAGGCCCGATCTATCAGGTCTTCAGGGAAATCGCAGCGCTCCATATTTACATTCAAACCAACCCCGGCAATAATATAATCAACTTCGCCTGCCGGCGTCAGCTTCATTTCTGACAAAATACCGCAGATTTTTTTGTCTTTATACAAAATATCATTGGGCCATTTAATTTGACAGCTGACGTTGGTTACAAAACGCAAAGTTTCGACCAGCGCCACTGCCACCAATAACGTTGCCTGCGCCGCAAATTGCGGGTGGATCTGCGGTCGCAGCAACAGGGAAAACCACAATCCTTTTCCCGGCGGAGACTGCCAGGTGCGTCCCATGCGTCCGTGTCCTGCCGTCTGGCAATCCGCCTGCACGATTGTCCCTTCGGCAGCACCCTGCTCGGCCCACACTCTGGCTTTGTCATTCGTCGAGGGTAATATTTGGTAAAAACACAAAGGCTTACCTTTGAGTTCAGGGTAACCATCCTGATTGGTTTTCATTGCCCATCCGTCCTTGCTGTTATTTCATGATCATATCAATCGTGGAAATCAGAACGCCGCAAGCAACTGCCGATACAATAACACCGGCAACATTAGCGCCCATAGCAACCGGCAGGACAACAGCAAACGGATTTTCATCCTCTGCCGCATGCTGCGCAATTTTTGCCGTTGACGGCACACAGGAAACACCGGCAATACCAACAACCGGGTTAAAGTTCTTACCGCCTTTAAACCAATAAACAACCCAGCCGCCAATAACGCCAACTACACCGGAAACGGCCAGAGCAAAGATACCCAGCGCAACGATAATGAACACCTTACCATTGAGCAGCGTCGACGCCTCGCACAAGCAGCCCAGCAGCAAGCCAAGCAGCAGCGTGGCCATATAAAGAACCGTATTTTCTACCAGTTCCTGATAAGGCACAATGCCCGATTCCTTGATCGCCATACCGAGGAAGAACGACATAATCAGCGGTCCGCCCATCGGCAACAGCAAGCAAAGAACGCCGCAGGAAATAACGATAAAAATAAACTTTGATTTCTTGGAAACTTCCGGCATATCAGCAATGATATCCATTGCCCGATATTTCTTTGGCACCATCCATTTCACAATCCAAGGATAGCCGGCATAAGTCAGGCTCAGATACAAATAAGCAATAACTGAAATCGGTACAAACAAATCCGGCGCAGCCATCAACGATGTAAACAGTACCATCGGGCCATCGGCACCGCCGATGGAAGCCACCGCGATCGCTTCATTCGGAGCGAGGCCAAGCCATACGCCCAGAATCAAGGTAGCAAATGTGCCTGCTTCGGCAAAAATCGCGATGATGATGCTGACCCAGGGATTCGCCACAATAAAACCGATTTCGCACATAGCGCCAACACCCAGGAACACCATACAAGCGACCAGACTATTACTAAACGTAAAATTGTAAATTGGCTGCAGGAAGTTTACCTGCATAATATTCATCAACTGGTTCGGATCAGAAATCAGCGGGTCTAAAAACAGCGTCCCCGGCTGCCCATTCGCAAGAAACAATACGCTGGCATTGATGCAAATCATGCCGATGCCCATTGGAACCATAATGAGCGGCTCCAAAGTTCTCTTATAGCCGTAATAAGCCAGCACAAAACCTAAAACAATCAAAACGATACGAGATCCGGCAATTACCGGGTCCTGAACAAACAAACTGCCGATACCAGGGAATAATTTAATCAACATTTCCATTATTCGTCAGTACCTCCCTCATCCTCTGTATTGCCTTTCCCCATAACCTTATCCATAATAACAATCAAACCAATTACTGCTAAAGAAATGACTGCCGTCAGGCCATATGCCATGCCGGCGTATGCTACAACACCCATAAAAAATGCTCCTTTCTGCCTTTGATTTTGCAAACTGCCGCCGTCCACCATATCCGGAATCTGATAAACCGGCAAAAAAATAGAGAGAGACTGCTCGTGATAAAATCACTCAATCTCTCTCAATTATGCAGTTATACGGAAGAAACCTTTGGAATCCAGTCTCTTACACTCACGTTCCGCTGCAGCTTTGCAGCAGGAACTTCACACTAATTACATGATACCTATTTGGCAAACAAAAGTCAATCCCTTTTAAAAAGAATTTCAGACTTTTTTCATTTATCATTAAATATGCATCACGCCTAAGCCTGCCCGCTCATGATTCGTTGTATAGTAAACCGCCGACTCGCCAAAAATGGCCACGGCCACCCAATGGTCCTTTCGCACCACTGCCATTTTCACCGACATGTCGGCGGCGCGGGAAACATTGAGCATACTGCCCATTCCGGCGTCCATCGCCGCATGCAGAACGGCATGCAGCTCATAGGAGGTTTTTTCCACCAAATGCGTATTCAGCACCGCGCCGATCAAAGCCTTGGTCGCCCGCCCCTGAAAATCTCCCTTAACAGTATTGCCGCCAAGTTCGGTCACCGCATATTTATAGCCGGCATCCGTCAAATATTGTTTTATATCTTGCTCGTCTACTATCGTCTTCGTCATCGCAATCAGCATCGCCGCCGATCCTACGCCATTGATCATCCTCTTAATCGTGTCCACTCTGACTCTCCACCCTTCATCACGTCTGCTTCTGCAACGCATATCTGAGCTTTCATTCGTCAGTACCTTTTCCGGAAGTCGGTTTTTGACGGGAAAATCCATTGGCTTTATTATATATACCATATTTATTTTTGGCAAGGGCATCATTTATCAGCTGGTCTTAATATTGACTGGATTCACTTAGAGCCACGCGGTTAAAAAAAATATTGCCAAAGCATTTTTCTGCTTTGACAATATCCTCTATTGGCAATTTTCTTTCCTGTAAGACAGATTGACTTGTTTTTTGCCGTTCACTCAACTTCTGCCGCTGCTTTCCGCTCCCCGTTTTCGGCTGCCAGCAATTCCTGCCCGCAATGCTTGACAACCAAAATGGCCAGCGTCATCAGCGCCAGCGCCAGCAGCAGCTGCACGCCGTCAATCATGAATACAAAACCGCCCTGCATCAGCTTCACCCAGATGCCATACACGCTCATGACCAGAGCCGTCATGGTCACACAAAACATAACCGACATCGGCACATAAAGCATCCAGCCCTGCCGGCCGGTCGTCCGCAAAAACACCGCCAGCGCAATCAAAACCAACGCGGACAAAAGCTGGTTGGCGGCGCCAAACAGCGGCCATATATTCATATAGCCGGCCAGACAAAGCAAATAGCTAAACGCCAGCGTGATTGCCGTCGCAATATAAGAATTGCCAAGGAATGCAGTCAGGCCGGTGGTTCTTTCCCCCGCTGCCGGAGCAAAAAGCTCTTGAAAAGACATCCGGCCAATGCGAGCCACGGAATCAATCGTCGTCATCGCCAGCGCCGATACGCACATCGTCATAATGCAGGCGGCTGCATCCTGCGGTAGGCCAAACATCGTCAAAAATCCTGCCACCGCCCCGGAAAAGGTCTGGAATGGCGTTCCCTTTGGCAAGACGCCGTCAACCGCTGCCGAGCAAGCAATGACCAGCGCTACAACGCCAAGCAGCGACTCGACCAGCATCGATCCATAGCCGACCGGCAGCATGTCTTTTTCATTTGATACCGATTTTGATGAAGTGCCGGACGATACCAGACTGTGAAAACCCGACACCGCGCCGCAGGCAATTGTAATGAACAGAATGGGGAAAAGCGGTTTGCCATTGACCTCAAAGCCAACAAAAGCCGGCATGTGAATGACTGGCTGCGCGACCAATACGCCCAGGACGCCGCCAGCGACCATTCCCAACAATAAAAAAGAACTCAGATAATCACGCGGCTGCATCAAAAGCCACATAGGCAGCACGGAGGCAATAAAGCAATACGCAAAGACTACATAACGCCAGACCTGACTGTCAAAATACAACGGATGCGCAATGCCCGCCGCCAGCATACCGACAATCAGCACCAGTCCAACCGCCAGCTTAACTCCGCCGCCCGGTTGTACCCGACGGATAAATACGCCAAAGGCCATAGCCACGAAAATGTACAGCATAGAAATAGACGCCGCTGCGGCATTGGGCGTCGCCAGTCCGCCGTCTTTAGTAAATCCCTGGAAGGTATTGGCAACAATATCGGCAAAAGCGGCGATGACCAGCAGCGTAAACAACCAGCAAAAGAGCAGAAACAACCGTCGACCAGTTTTGCCCACATATTGCTCAATCAACATACCCATTGACTTGCCGTCATTTTTAACCGATGCATACAACGCCGTAAAATCCTGCACTGCGCCAAAAAACACCCCGCCAACCAGCAGCCAAAGAAACGCCGGCAGCCAGCCAAACATTGCGGCAATAATCGGCCCGGTCACCGGTCCGGCGCCTGTAATTGAGGAAAACTGATGCGCAAAGACGGTAAAGCGCGAAGCCGGTGAAAAATCCTGTCCGTCCTCCAATCGCTTTGCCGGCGTAACCGCCTGCGGATCTATTCCCCAGGTACGCGCCAGCCAACGCCCATACATCCTATATGCCGTCACAAAAACCACCATAGCCGCTCCGACCAATAGTAACCCATTCATAGTCAAGACCTCTTTCCAGAAAACAAAACTTACTGCGATTCCAGGATTCTCTAAAGGCATGTAAAAGCAACAAAAAAACTCCGTCCCCATAAAACATGAAGACGGAGTCTACTCCGCGATACCACTTCACTTGCTGCACAAAACACAGCCAGCTCTGTCTGTTCTGCTCCCGGCAAAACAGCCCTCTTGTAACGGTGAGGCCCCGTAACCGCCTACTTCTGCATAGCATTTCAGCTTTCTACTGTCAGGGGATAGATAATCGGCTGTCCTGTCGTTCTCTCAGCAACGAACGGCTCTCTGCAAAAGACATCTTCCGCTTATTCTTGTCCTGAATCATGGCATTTAGAATATCCTATTGCAGATCACTATACGCCAGTTTTAATAAAGTGTCAACCTGTAAACATCAAAAACTTATTTTTTTACTTATTTTCGCCAGTATAAGAAAAAAATCGCAGCCGCGGCAGCAGACAGCGCGCCAGAAAAATACCCGCCGCTCCGGTAAACACCTGAGGCCAGCTCATCATAAACAGCAGCGCTGCCGCAGGCGGCCCCGTCAGTCCCAAAGCGAAAAGCAGTCCTTTGGTTCCGCCATACAAAAGCAAAGCTTTAAGCAGTGGTGCCGTCCAAACGGACAAATGTTTCCAGTAGTGATTCGCCCATAAAACGTATGCCGCATTGCCGATTCCAATCAAAAATACCATGGGCACAATTGGCAGCTGCCCCTGCAGAAAAGCCACCAGCGGCAGCAGCAGCCCGATGCATGCCGCCCGGCGCCGCCGGGTAATGCGCATCGCCAGCAGCAGCGTCATATTCACCAGACTGCCAATCAAGAACATCGATACCGGAGGCGGCAGCGGCAGCAGCCAGCGCAGCCCCTGAAAAACAATGCCCATCGCCAAAAAAAAAGCCATATAAACATAAAGTTTCCAGCCGCCCATGCGGATTCTCTCCCCCTCATGCGCTGATAGGACCGCAGCACCCGCCATCAGGGGCGCGGCTCGATATGCGCCTTTTTATATTGCGCGGCATTCGTCTCCGTATGCCCGGCAGGCTCTGGATGAATCAACACATCAAAAGTGCCAAAAGCCGCGTGAATCTGCTTTTCCAGATCATCACAAATCGCATGCACCTTAGCCAGTGTCATGTTTTCATCAAACAACAGATGCACATCCAGTAATTTATACGAACCCGATTTACGCGTACGCAGGCAATGGTACCCCAGCACTTCTTTCCGCTGCATAAAGATAGCGCCGATACGATCCTCATCCTCCGGCGGCAGACTCGTATCTGTGAGCTCTTTTGTCGATTCGGTCACCATACCCCAACCGGCATGAAAGATAATACAGGCAACAAAAATAGCAATGGCAGGATCCAGCCAATACCATCCGGTCAACTGCATGCCCAGCAATCCGGCCAATACGCCGGCCGACGTCCACATATCGGCTCGCAGATGCAGGCCGTCGGCTTCCAGCGCCTGCGACCCGGTCTTTTTCGCGACTTCCATCAACCGCCGGGAAACAAAATAATTAAGAATCATCGAACCGCCCATAATGGCAATGCCATATTCCAGAAACTGCGGCGCCGATTCCATATTGAGCTTTTCCGCCGCTTCATAAATAATACCGATCGCGGCGCCGACAATCAGCAAAGCCTCAATGGCCGAAGAAATATTCTCATATTTTCCATGCCCATAATCGTGCTCCGTATCCGGCGGCACCGAAGATTTATGAACCGCCCAGAAAGCGATCAGCGCCGCCAGCAAATCAACGCTGGAATGCATGGCCTCGGAAATCAGGCTCATTGCCCCGGTGTAAAAACCGACAATAAACTTCAGCGCCACCAGCAGCGTATTAGAAAGAATAGATATCCAAGCCGTTTTTTGTTTTAACTGATCCAGATTCTCCATAAAACTTCCCCCTGTCCGACATGCCTGCACATCCTGTCAGCATTTACTTTCCTGTTATTTGGCAATTTCCACTTTCAGATGCGCCGTTGATCGTTTATAATCGGCCGCCATTCTTTGCGTATCCGCTTCATAGACAGGCGTCGCTGCCAGTCCTTCCATGTCGATGGCCTTTGTCCTCATCGCTTCAATATCCGGCAGCCAGTAGCTGATATTATCAATATAGACCGGGGTTCCGGCCACCATATCGGTATGCAGACCGTCCTTATGCACGAAAGGAACTGCCGCCGCAATTTTCGCCATAACCGAAACCGGCACATCCGTATCCAGCGACAATTTTACCTGTTTGACAATATCAGGAATTTTTGCAATAACCGCCGGCTGCTCAACGGCATCCAGTAAAGCCTTGACAAATTTCTCCTGCCGCCCAATGCGGCCAATATCGCCCATCTCATCATGACGGAAGCGAACGTATTCCAGCGCCGTATTGCCATCCATATGCTGCAGCCCCGGTTTCAGATCAATGAGGCCATTATTATCGACTTCCCCTTCATCATATGGATCATAGTAATGCATAGCCTTATCCACCTGAAGATCAATGCCGCCGATCGCATCAATCACATGCTTGAACCCTTCCATATTCACGGCCAGATAATAATCCACCGGAACCCCCAGCAGCTTCGATACCGTTTTTTCTGATAAAGCCGGTCCGCCATAAGCATATGCATGACCGATTTTATTCCACTCATGCCCAGGAATATCCACCCGACTGTCCCGGGGAATCCAAAGCATGGATACGCTTTTTTGCGCCAGATCCACCGTCATCAGACAAGTAACATTCGAACGACCGATGTCATCCCGTCGTTTATCAATCCCCAAAATCAAAATATTATATCTTCCCGCTGCGCCAGCCGGCTCCGTCGCTGCGGCTGCCAGGCCTGCAGACTTTGACGGCAAGACCATATGCCACAGGCAAGCGCCCGCCCCCACCAGCAACAGCAAAAAAATCACCAATATTCCCATCGCTTTTTTATTCACTCTCCGACGACGTCTTTTTTCCACAACAAAGCCCCCAACCCTGATTTATTTACAAAAAAACAAAGCCCGGCCCCTGAATGATAAAATTCAAGACGGCTTTGTTGTTATGTTGTTATGAGAGCAGCCGCCACCGCTGCGGTCACGGCTAATAAAACTTCTCTTTCTGACAGTACACGGCCCCGGACGGATTTATTTTTCTGCCCGGCGCAGCTGACGCTGTCGGATGCAGCGCATGCCCGGATGCAGATGGGCAATGACAAAGCAACGATTGCAGGAAATACAATTGGACTTGGGCTGCCCATGCTGCAGCCGCAGCAAAAGATCCGGCTCGCAAACCAGCGGCCGTCCTAATGAAACCATATCCAGACCGGCAGCCAGCACCTTTTCAATATCCGCCAACGTACGCACGCCGCCCACCAAACTCAGGGGAATACCGGCCTCCCGTCGGAGACGGGCCGCCCGTTCCAGATAATACAAAGAAGCGCCATGCGGCTGATTAATAAAATCAACGCCGGAAAGTTCAACCAAAGTGACCCCAAGGCGCTGGCATTCATGCAGCATATAAAGAAGATCGGCTTCATACGCCGCATCATCCGCCTTGGTGTCGCTGTTGATCTTGACCAGGACCGGAAATTCCGGCCCGCAGGCCGCGTGGATTCCCTGCACAATCTCCGCCACGATGTGGAACCGTCCCGCGGCATCCCCGCCATAAGCATCCTCTCGCTGATTAAAAAAAGGATCCAAAAAACGCGATAAAAGATAAGAATGCGCCGCGTGCAGCTGAACTCCGTCCACACCGGCTGCCTGCGCCCTTCGAGCCGCAGCAATAAAATCCCGCTCAATTTGCTGAATCTCCGCTGCCGTCAGCGCCCGGGCGCTGTGATGTTTTTTCAGCGGACGCGCGACCACATCGCAATACTCATCCACATCAATTGCCCGCGGTCCCGCATGACTCAGCTGCACCACAAAACGACTATCATGCGCCTGCACAGTAGCAGCCGCCTGCCGTAAATCTTCTATACAAGTATCATCAAAAACATTGATCTGCTCCTCATTGGCCCGCCCCTGCGGTGATACACAGCAATGTCCGGTGATAATAAGTCCTATGTCGCTGGCAGCCAGCTGATCGTACATAGCGTATTCCGCCTCAGTCATATGTCCATCCACGGAACCAAGAAAACTATGTGTAGCCGATCGAATCACCCGGTTGCGGCAGTTGAATGTTCCCAAATCGATCGGCTCATTCCATTTACCCATATTATACAATACCTCCGCAAAACTATATTGCCCCCATTATAGCACAATTCTTCTGAAATGCCTATGAAAATGCCTTCCTCGCACCTTGCAAAATACGCTCAGGAATGGGATTTCCTGGCACCCAGACGAAACAAACCGGTTCCCAGCAGCCCCGAACAAACCGAAGCCGCCACAATCCCCATCTTGGCCGTCATCAGATCGCCGGCATTGGGAAAAGCCAGGGAGGCAATAAACAGCGCCATAGTAAAACCGATGCCGCCCAGAATGCCCGCGCCGGCAAAATCACACCAGCCGGTCCCGGCAGGAAGACGTCCTGCCCCGGAACAGACCACTGCGTAAACACCCAGCAAAATCCCCAGCGGTTTACCGGCTAAAAGTCCTAAAAAAGCTCCCATCCCCACAGGAGAAACCAGCGCCGCCAGCCCGGATTCCGGCAGCGCAATGCCCGCATTAGCGAGCGCAAAAACCGGCATGATCAGCCAGGCCGACCACGGTGTCAACCGGTGCTCCAGCATAGCCAACAGCGACTTTTCTTCGGTTGGCGCCGCCGGAACCGAAAACCCCAGCAAAACACCGGCAATCGTCGGATGGATTCCGGATTGCAAAAAAGCATACCAGACCGCCAGGCCCCCAAAAGCATACAGCCAAAGCGGCGCCCGCCCCTGCCGGCCAAGGAACCAAAGCAACAGTAAAACGGTCAGTCCTGCGCCCAGCATAGCTGCTTCCACCCGTCCCGAATAAAACAGCGCAATGACCACAATGCCGCCCAAATCATCGACAATCGCCAGCGCCGTCAGAAAAACGACCAGACTGCGCGGCGCATCCTTCGCCGCAAAAGTCAACACCCCCAGAGAAAAGGCAATATCGGTCGCCATGGGAACGCCCCAGCCGTTAGCCGTTGCCTCACCCCAATTCAGCAGCGCATAAATGCCAGCCGGTACAATCATGCCGCCGATGGCTCCAGCAATCGGCAGCAGCATCGCCGAAGGCGAACGAAGCTCACCAAATAAAAATTCCCGTTTAATCTCCAACCCGACTACCAGAAAAAAAATCGTCATCAAACCGTCGTTCACCCAATGCAGCCGGGACATTGTCATACCCCAGGACCCAGCGCCCAGAAACAGCATTTCATGCAGCCAATGCGCATAGCCATCGCCCCAAGGCGAATTTGCCGCCGCCATTGCCAGCAGCGCGCAAACCAGCAGCACAATTCCGCTGGATGCCTCCTGCCGGAAAAAATCCTGCCAGGCATTCCCTCTTTGCTGCAGCCATTGCCACAAGCCGTACTTTGCTTTCATCCTGTCATCTCCCTCATGCCGGTTCCGGCAAATTCGATCTCGCTTTACTCTCTATTATACAGGAAACTTTTCCCGAAAAAAATATCCTCTTGCCATATCGGCAAAAGGATATTACAGCCGTTTTATTTCATTTTTGCCGGCCGCATATAAACGCGGTTATTGGCAAACACGCCCAGTTCCGTCCATTCGTCCGTCTGAAAATCCCGGGGAAATTCATTATACTTGCGTTCGTTCAACACCAGATACACATTCTGATCCTCCGGCAAGGCCTCCAACGGATAGTACGGCATCACGTTCTTGCTCTTCCAGCTCATCGCCTTGGGCTGATCCTGTGCAATTTCTCGCCTCGGCACCAAATTGTACACAATCTGTCCGCTGTAAAAGACAATCGAGGTCCGATAATCGCCATAGCTAACGACCAGATCACCCGGCTGCACCTGCTGCCGAAGCAAAGCCGCCGTATCCCAGCCCGAATAGCCGCGGTCCCGGCAAACCGGAATGGCCACCAGAAACGTCAGCGCCGCATAAAAAATCACACTGCCGATAACCAGCCGGCGAACCAGCCTCTCCTTGGAATAAAGCAGCCGCGCCGTCAGAATCGCAATCGGCAAAAGCCCCGGCAGCGTATAAGTTGTATACTTGGTCGCCATACACTGGTAAAACACATTAACCGCCAGCGCCCAAATCAAAAGAAAGAGCGTCGTCTGATCCAATACCGGCCACTGCCGCTTTTTCCAATACTTGCGCAGCACCATCGGCAGCGAAAAACACCAGGGGAAAAAGCCGACAAAAAAAATCATCGTATAATAATACCATACATCCCATTGCGGATGCTCGGATACTGTAGCCCGGAGCACATTGTGCACGCCGAGAAAAGTATCAATAAAAGCGCTGCCATGCAGCTGATACATAGGATAATACCAACTGCCCGCCACGATTGCGAAGAGCACAAATCCCAGCGGTTTCATACGGCAAACCTCGGCAAAATCGCGCCGCAAACAAATAAAAACCGTCACGATAAAGCCCGGCAGCAAAATCCCGATCGGTCCCTTGGTCAGAACCGCCAGACCGGAAGCCAGATAGCAGAGATAATACCAGTTCTTATTTTTACCCGTATAAGCGAGGTAAAAAAACACCAACACTGCATTAAAAAAGACAAACAAAGTAAGATCGGTAATGACGGTCTTGGATATCAGCCAGTACTCAAACGACGTGCCCAAAATCAGTGACGCCAGCACCGCCGTCTTGGCGTCGTAAATACGACGCGTAAAGAAATACGTCATGAAAAGGCCGATAATCCCAAAGACCGCCGGAAAAAAGCGCGCGGCAAACTCATTGATACCAAACGCCTGAAAAGCCGCAATGAGTTCCCAGTAAAAGAAAACCGGCTTATCATACCAAAAATTTCCATAAATACGGGGGGAAATAAAATCCCCAGAAAACAGCATTTCTTTCGCTGTCAACGTATAATTCGACTCCACCGGATCGGTAATCATAATCGCGGCATTGCCGAGAAAAAACAAACCCGCCCCGATCAGAAAAATCAGCAGAAGATGGCGCTGCGTTGTTGTCATAAACTGCCTCCCTTACTGGTCCACACGGCGAATATCGGCTCCCAGAGCAACCAGCTTTGGCACCAGATGATCATAACCGCGGTCAATATGATGAATATAGCCGATCTGCGTCTCGCCCTCGGCCACCAGCCCGGCCAGCACCATCGCTGCCCCGGCCCGCAAATCAGTTGCCTTAACCTGACAGCCGGTCAGAACTTCCACGCCTTCCACGACGGAAGTCCGTCCATCAATTTTAATATTCGCGCCCATGCGTTTGAGCTCATCCACATGCATAAACCGATTTTCAAATACGGTCTCCGTCACCATACCAGTGCCTTCGGAAACCGCAATCATCGCCATAAACTGCGCCTGCATATCCGTAGGAAACCCCGGGTATGGCATGGTCTTAATGTCCACCGCTTTCGTGCGGTGATCGCAGCGCACACGAATGCCATCCACATCTTCGTCAATGATCACACCGGCCTCTTTCAGCTTGGCGATCACCGGCTTCAAGTGTTCGCTGATGGCATTTTCAATATACACGTCTCCCTGCGTCATCGCCGCCGCCACCATATACGTGCCGGCTTCAATGCGGTCAGGAATAATCGTGTAATCCGCACCGACCAGTTTTTGCACGCCGTCAATTTTAATCACATTCGTTCCGGCGCCGCGAACCCGGGCCCCCATGACATTCAAATAATTGGCCAGATCAATGATCTCCGGTTCCTGCGCCGGATTTTCCAGTACCGTCTGACCCTCGGCCATAGAAGCCGCCATCATGATATTTTCCGTAGCCCCGACACTGGGAAAATCAAGGTAAATCCGCGCTCCCTTTAATCCCTGCGGCGCACGCGCGTCAATGAAGCCATGCCCGATTTCAATCTCGGCCCCCAGCGCTTCAAACCCTTTCAGATGCAGATCAATAGGCCGGGTGCCAATGGCACAGCCACCCGGCAAAGAAATCTTCGCCCGCCCGCACCGGGCCAGCAGCGGTCCCATGATCAGGAAAGACGCCCGCATCTTACGCACCAGATCATACGGAGCTTCCCAGCTGCCAATCGTCCGGGCATCCACGGCAAACATGCCCTTGTTTTCATCCAATTTCGCCTGAATCCCCAGCGCCTGCAGCACCTCGGCAATTGTATGCACATCCTCAAGCGCCGGCACCTCGTCCAAGCGGCTGGGTTTATCCTGTCCTAAAAGCGTCGCCGCAATAATCGGCAGCACAGCATTCTTCGCCCCGCTGATCTTAACCCGTCCCTGCAGCGGATGCCCGCCATTTATGATTAATTTTTCCATGCTGAATTCTGTTTCCCCCTGTAATTTATCGCCAATACCAGTACCGTTCCCATCCGGCCTTTTGAACCGAAATCCCTATCATGAACTGCATTTTCATAAATGAATACTTGGTTCAGGCAGCGTCTTAACACCGCCTGAACCCGAACCGAATTTACCCAGAAAATCAACCGCTCTTTACGCACCACATATAAAGGCGAGCACAGAAAGCAAGCTCATCTTTTGGATAAAGCATTACACTTTAGTTTATCATTTACAAAAGCGTATGACAAGAGGAAATGAAGCTTCTGCGGCGCGGAAAAAATATTTTCTGCGGCAGGACTGTTTTCATTGCATGTCGAAAAATATAAGAAACAGCTTCTATGGATTTTTTAAGGGATGTGACGATCATGCACGCCGACAAATTTGCCTATTTTTTTATTGCCTTTGCGCTTTACCTGCTGCTCCGCGCCTTTGCCATGCTGGGAACGGCGCTGCTCGCCAATGTGCTGCTCTACATCTCTATCGCGCTGTCGCTATTAGCCAGCAATGTGCCGCGCGTTATCGATATGCCCCTGCACTATGCGTATCCGGTCAAATGCGTTGAATACTTTACCTTTTTTATCGCGATTATCTGCTTTATTGTCCTGGGTATCCGGCACATCGTCTGATTCCAGCTGACAATTACGGGCCGCAGCATTAAAAATGCTGCGGCCCGTATGATTTCTCCAGTATTTATACTTTGAATTTAGCGGCCGCATGCTGCAGTTCAGTCGCCAGCCCGGCCAGCGCCTGCGATGCCGACGCAATTTCTTCACTGGAAGCCGACTGCTCTTCCGCCGCTGCCGAAATTGTCTGCGTATGACCGAAAGTTGTCCGGCTGACCGCATCGATCGAATCAACTGCGGTAACGATATTCGTCGTACCGGCCGAGACGGTCTTAACGGAAGAATTAATCTCCTCCATTTGATTTTTGATCTCATCCACCATGCGCATGATATCGGTAAACTGTCCGCCCACCGCGCGAATTGCTGTCGTTCCCTCCTGGACTTCAGCCGTTCCGTTCTGCATGGCCACAACCGCCTGATCAGTATCGCTTTGTATCACCGCAATGCGCTCTTTGATTTCTTCCGTCGCAGCACGGGACTGCTCCGCCAGCTTGCGGACTTCTTCCGCCACCACGGAGAAGCCGCGTCCCGCCGTACCGGCCCGGGCCGCTTCGATTGCGGCGTTCAGCGCCAACAGATTGGTTTGCTCGGCAATACTGGAAATTGTCTCGACGATCTGACCGATTTGCTGCGAATTGTCTCCCAGTTTCCGGACAACATCCGCTGAATTCATGACGCTGCGCTCAATGCTTTCCATTTTCTGCATAGCGCCGCCCATAAGTTCCTCCCCCTTGCTGGCTGCGGCGGCTGTCTGCACCGAATTATCCGCTACCTGGCCGGTCTTACCCGTCATCTGGGTAATATCATTGAACACGGAGTCCACATTCTTTTTCGCCCCGGTCACGCTCCGCAGCTGATCCTCCATACCATTGGCGACATCTACCACCGTTGATGCCACATTCGTCGCCGCCTGCGCCGACTGCTGCGCCCCGGCCGTCAGCTCTTCTGAAGAAGCCGCTACCTGTTCCGCCGTGGCCGCCATCTTACTGATGAGTTCGCGAATACTATGACTCATTGTATTAAATCCCTGCGCCAGCTTACCCAACTCATCCGAAGATTCCACCGGCAGATCTTCCTGTCGGAAATCGCCCTTGGCCAATTCGCCGGCACGCTGCGTCAAACGTACAATCGCGCGGGTAATCTTATTGGAAAACTGCAGGCTGGCAAAAACAATCAAAATAAGACCAGCCAGTGTAAGGATGGCATAGGTGATCTTCAGCGTGCGCATCTGCGCAAAAACAAAAGATTCCGGAACGGACACCGCCATCAACCAGCCGGTGTCCGGCACTGTCGTATAAGCCACGACCCGCGAATCGCCGTCTTTTTTCGCCAAGAAATAGCCTTTCCCTTTTTGTACCATAGCGGCAAAGTTTTCTTTTAAAAGACCATTTTCCGCCGCCTGCGTCATCGCTTCCCCATCCTGTGTCGAAGCCAGAATCAGCCCCTTCGGATCAATAATCATGCCCTTGCCGCGCTCCCGGTATTTAATATCGGTTACCCGCTGGCCCAGAACAGCCAAGGAAATATCTTCACAAACCGCGCCGCGAAAAGCTCCGTCGCGGCCTTTATAAGGAACTACCGCCGATATGATCATCTTTTTGGTCACAGCATCCTGATAAGCATCGGTAAAAAAGAGCTTTCCTTTATTTTTGGCTTCCTTATACCAAGGACGCGTCGTCGGATCCAAACGCCCAGTCAGATCGCCTTCCGGCCAATTGACAAAATGCCGGTCTTCAGTCCCAACTCCCAAAGCCAGTACTTCTTTATCATTCGATGACAGACTCAGCATTTCTTTTGTCAAAGCCGCCGGATTTCCATCCTGCGCCTCCATGAGATTGGCCGCGCTCACTGCAATCTGTCCCTTATTGCTGAGCCAGCCGTCCAGCGACCTGCCCTGAACCTCAACCGTTGCCAAAATTTCCTGTTCAATACTCTCATCCAAGGACTGATAAGCCGTATAATAACCTACGCAGGAAACGACAGTCAGAATCACGCCGACCAATCCTGCCAATGCAAAAAACTTTTGTCTGATACCCATTGAGAGCCCCCCTTTTGACCTAGAATAACATTTATATACTTTTTATCGTAAGGCCTTCTCTCAAAAAACACAATAGGAGAATAGATGGGTCTCCCGTCCCGCCATACAAAAGAAGCAAAGCAGCCAAAAAGAAAACTGCTTTGCTTCTCAATAAAATTTTGCCTTATATTATATAGGAAAGCTTTTTATAAAACATCAAAATTGATCAGTTTAGCACCAAAGATCCCATCAATCTCCGTCACCTGACGGATGACCGCCGCTGGAATATCGTTGTCAACCGTCAATACCATGATATTGGTTCCCGCAATCTCCGTCTGGCCGACCTGCATGCCGGAAATATTGATGTTGGCTGTGCCCATCAGAGAACCAACTTTGCCGATGACTCCCGGCCGATTGATATGCGGGCAGATCAGAATGCGCTTATGCGGATCAACATCCACCCGGTAGCCGTCAATCGTAACAATGCGCCCTTCCGTACCAAATAAAGTGCCCTGGATCTTGATCTCTTTTTTATCGGTCTTTGCTTTCACCGTGATGAGATTAGCAAAGTTAGCCGTCTCCTTATTCTTAACTTCACGCACGGCAATATTGCGGTTCCGCGCAATGCCCGGCGCATTGACATAATTGACATTGCTTTCGAGAACCGGGTTGAGCATACCCTTAATGACTGCCGTCGTCAAAAGTTTTGTATTAACATCCGTAATCTCACCCGTATATTCGACTTCCAATGCCTTGATGGCGCCGTCAGCCAGCGCACAGGCCATGCAGCCAAGACGTTCCGCCAAATCGAAATACGGTTTGATAACGCTCATGACCTGCGCCGATACCGGCGCCATATTGACGGCCGTCATGACCGGCTCGCCCTTCAGCGCCGCGCAGATACCAGCGGCCACATCAATGGATACACCGATCTGCGCTTCCACCGTCGAAGCCCCCAGATGCGGTGTCAGCACGATACCCGGAACGCCGATCAGCGGATGATCTTTCGGCAGCGGCTCGCTCGTAAACACATCGATGGCCGCTCCGGCTACAATACCGGCTTTGACCGCATCGGCCAGATCCTGTTCATTGATGATGCCGCCGCGAGCGCAGTTCACCAGGCGAACGCCTTTCTTCATTTTGGCCATGTTTTCTTTATTAAACATATTCTTCGTTTCGTTGTTCAGCGGCATATGCACCGTGATGAAATCCGACTGCGCCACAATGCCGTTGATATCAACCAGCTTGATGCCCATCGCCGCCGCCCGTTCCTCATTCACATACGGATCATAGCCAATGACATTCATCTCAAATGCTGCCGCCCGCTTGGCAATGCCGCTGCCGATGCGTCCCAGGCCGACGATGCCCAGCGTCTTGCCGCGCAGTTCCACGCCGACATACTGCTTGCGATTCCATTCGCCCTTTTGCGTCGTTTCGTTGGCCGCCGGAATATGACGGGCCATCGCCAGCATCATGCCCATGGTATGCTCCGTAGCTGCAATCGTATTGCCGCCGGGAGAGTTAATCACTATAATACCGCGGGCCGTGGCCGCCGGAACATCTATATTATCCACGCCGACGCCGGCCCGGCCGATGATCTTGAGTTTTTTTGCCGCGCCGATTACTTCTGCGGTTACCTTGGAAGCCGACCGCACAATCAGCGCGTCATACTCCGGAATCGTCGCCAGCAGTTCTTCCGCCGGCAGCTTATCCTTAATAACGACCTCAAAGCCAGCCTGCTGCAACAATTCAATACCCTTTTTAGAAACTCCGTCTGCTGCTAATACTTTCATATGTCTCGCTCCTTTATAAAATTTATCCTCGTTGACAATATTTCTGCACAAAACACAAAAGCTCCGCCCCATAATTGGGGCGAAGCTCATATCTCCGCGGTACCACCCAAGTGATGCTTGCGCACCGACTCTTTTGCTGTATCGGGCATCTCCCGTCCGGCTTCTCGCCGGCCGCTTCAAGGTGGAACGAATACCTTCTCCTGCCGACTCGCACCTGCCGCCGGCTCTCTGCATGAAGTCTGGTACACGTATCCTCTGCATCGCGTTTGCTATTTCTTGTGCATATTGCAATTATAATTTATCCGTTGATACACGTCAAGTGTATTTCTAAAAAAAACATTTTTTATTTTTCCCTTGACGTTTTCCGATTTTCGGCGTTAGAATATAACACAATTACAAAACATCCGCAGGCAAATGCCTGTTGTCAAACTTTTGAGGAGGTATTTATCGTGGAAGCAAATCGTGTATACAACTTTAATCCCGGTCCGGCGCTCCAGCCTTTGGAAGTACTGAAAGAAGCACAGGCTGAATTTCTCAATTTTCAGGGATCCGGCGAATCCATTATTGAAATCAGCCATCGGGCCAAAGAATTTGAAGCTATGCTCAATCAGGCAAAAACCGACATCAAGGATCTGATGGGACTGGGAGACGACTATGATGTCTTATTCCTGCAGGGCGGTGCCAGCACGCAGTTCGCCATGATTCCGATGAATTTTGCCGGCAGCGGCAAAACCGGCAACTATGTGCTTTCCGGCAGCTTTGCCACCAAGGCTTATCAGGAAGCCGAACTTCTCGAGATCGGTCATGTGGCCGCCAGCAGCAAGGACCGGGATTTTCGTCACATTCCGACGCAGGAGGAGATCCAGCTCAGCGATGACGCCGCCTATCTGCATGTCTGCTACAACAACACCATTTACGGCACAGAATATCACTATATACCGGAAACCGGCAGCGTTCCGCTCATCGCCGATATGTCATCCGACATGCTTTCCCGCCCGATCGATTTTAAAAAGTTTAGTTTCATTTACGCCGGCGCACAGAAAAATCTTGGTCCGGCAGGCGTCGTCGTTGTCGTCGCCCGCAAGGAATTTCTGAGCAACAGCCCGAAAACGATTCCGACTATGCTGCGTTACGACACGCATGCAGAAAAGAATTCGCTCTACAATACACCGCCGGCGTTTTGCATCTACATGGTCGGTAAAACTGCCGCTTGGCTGAAAAAGCAGGGTGGTTTGACTGTCATCGGCGAACGGAATGCCAAAAAAGCCAAACTGATTTACGATACCATTGACAATTCCGATGGTTTCTATCGCGGTCATGCCGACAAGGACAGCCGCTCCCTGATGAATGTCACTTTCCGGCTGCCAACCGAGGCTTTGGAAAAGCAATTTGTTGAAGAAGCAAAAACGCAGCAGCTTTGCGGTGTCAAAGGCCACCGCTCTGTCGGCGGTATGCGAGCCTCGATTTACAATGCCATGCCGTATGAAGGCTGCGAACGACTGGCAGCTTTTATGGAAAATTTCCGGCAGGCCAATGCCTGAGTTCTATCATTTTGCGGGCGCTGTCATCAGGCAGCGTCCTTTTTTTCTGTCTTTTCTTTTTCATTTGAAAATATTTTCTTTCATATTCACAGCAATTATGCTATAATGCCTTTAGTAATAGTCCGTTCCGGACACAAAATTTATACAGACAGAGGATGATGGTATTGCATATCCGCCATACAAAGCTCCTGAATATCGTTAACAACAAAAAACGCGTCGCCGTTACCGATCTGGCGCAGGTACTCGATGTATCCGAAGTGACCATCCGAAAAGACCTGAGTACCCTTGAGCACATGGGCCTGCTGCGGCGCGAACACGGCTATGCAGCTATGGCCCAGAGCGATGATATTGCCAATCACTTGTCGTTCAATTATGAAATCAAACACAAAATCGCCATGCGGGCTGCCGCCACGGTACATAACGGTGAAACAATCATGATTGAATCCGGTTCCTGCTGCACTTTGCTGGCGGAGGAACTGACCATGAACCGGCGCGATGTCACTATCATTACCAACTCGGCTTTTATCGCTGCTTTTGTCCGTAAGGCACCGGGAGCGCATATTATTTTGCTGGGTGGGGAATACCAGAACGAATCACAGGTCATGGTCGGTCCGATGATCAAAAAATGCGTCAGCGACTTTTATGTTGACAAGCTTTTTGTCGGCATCGACGGCTTCAACCAAAACGGTTTTATGAGCAATAATCTTATGCGGGCGGAAGCGATCCGCACGATGGCCGAAAATGCCAAGCACGCCATCATCCTCACCGAATCGGTGAAATTCACCCAGACAGGCGTTGTTTCGCTGTTTCCTCTGTCTGCCGTGGATTCGGTCTTCACCGATGACGGCATCCCGGCCGATGCCGCGCAGATCATGCATTCAAAAGACACCCATGTGTATACAATTTCGACGGCCGAAGAAAAATAACTACATACAAAAAGAACCGTCAGCCTCCATAGCGACGGTTCTTTTTTATATCCGGCCCCGGCGGGCAACCCTGCCGGGGTCATCTTTATGCAGCCGGATGCTCGGCTTTATAGGTCTCAAAATCAAACGGCGGCGTAAAATCATATTTTGCTTCAAACATGCGGTTCCAAGGAAAAGTAACTTCCAGATACTGCAGTTCATTGAATGGCGGCAGATTATCATCGGCAAAACGCCGCATCATGCGCGTCGCCCGCGCTTCAACAGCAGGAAGTTTGGTATCCAGACTCGCATACGCACCCGTGCCGCGCAGCCAGCCAAGCTGCCGCCCGATGATGGGCCGGATATTCGCCTGATAGGCCCAATCATCCAGATAGCGCGTCAAGAGCAGTTGGTCCTGGGCATCGTCCGTCATTTTCATCGCCAGCATTCCCTGCCCCAGCACAAAGCCCGTGCTATTCGTCGCCGTATTCCAGCCTGCATAGGCGCGCAGCTTGAAAAGCAGCCCGCGGTTTTTCAACATTTCCATCAGCGCGTTATCGGCGCCATTGGCAAAAGCAATATCGCCAATACCAGTCGGATAGCCGGCCGCAACACTCTCGCTCACAATATCAGCAAAATACTTCGTTCCCTCCCGGGGCGTGCCGTCATTGCGGCGATCATTGCCTTCATAAGTCTTGCCATTCGGATTTGTATTCACCAGCAGTACCAGATCCGCCTTCTGCGGCCCCGAAACCTGCATGCCGCCGGCAGCGATAATATGGTCATGAATGGAAGCGGAAATCGGCTCATCCGAATAAGACGGAATCGTATTGGCGCCTCGTCCCCAGTTATAGCGGACATAGACAAACGGCACTGTCCGCGTCAGATCGTTCACCGCCCGCGTCAACATGAGCAAACCGACTTCATCAATTCCGGCAATCGTCTGAAAGCGCGAAATCCCCAAATCAACCCCGGCTGCAGCCAAATGACGGCTTTCCATATGCGTCTGGGAATACGGCGCATTATCATCCCGACCCAAAACCAGATAATTGAAATCGCCCTGCCGCGTGAACTGAATCAATTCCTTACTAGCGGCAAAGTTCTTATTGCGGCGATTGAGCCAGTCGGCGAGCGCCGCCTTGGGAATCAGCCGCGCCAGAAAATCATATTCTTTCTGCTCCCGCCGCGTCAAGCCTTCCGTCTCCTGCTTATCCGTCAGCGCGGTATAGCGAAAAATATCACTGCCATAACTTTGATAGTATCCCGGTTCCATAAGGCCGGAGGCATCGCCGGAACGCGGCGTACGCATAATTGAGCCAAAGACATACAGTTTCAGTTTTGGATTGGCCTTCTTAAACGCATCAAACCGGGCGACCCGGCTGTCAATCTGTTCTTGGGTATACGTATGTTTACGTGAACCGACCAGACTGCCATAAAGCAGTGAATCCGAAGAAACCACCGCCGCTTCTGCCGTCGGGGCATTTTGTTCGACCCACTGCCAGATTTCTTCCGGATTCCCCGGCTGCTCACGGCTGCCCAACATTTCATCCGGCGGTACCAGAATATCCCATCCCATTTTCCGAATAGTATCTGCCGTCTGCTCGTCCGAAATTGGCCGGTTATCATGCGGCACAAAAAGCAGCCGGTTTTTTACCGGCGCCGGCGCCTTGGCGCTGACCGGCAAAGCCGTCAGGAAAAGACACACTCCCAGCAGCAAGGCAAAAAGCTTTTGTTTCATCTTCGACCCACCATCCTACTGCAAAATATTCTTCAGCAAAGTTTTCAATGCATCCGGCACCCGCAGCTCCGTATCCAGCTCCACATAGCCGTCATGCGGCGTCGCCCGGGAAATGACCAGCGCGTCCAGCAGATTAAACCCATCATAAGAAGCCTGCGCCAAGCGAGAATTGCGCAGTCGTTCGCTAAAATCAACGGTTATCGTATTTCCATGAATTTTCGTAGGCAGATCCTCCGCCAGCTCGATACGTCCGGTCAGCTTCTCCGCCATAGACAATGATATACGTGAAAAGAACCACGACAGCAGGCCGTGGTCTTTCAGCGCCCGTTCCTTGATTGTATAAGTCATATACGAATGGTCGCCGTCATGAACAAACGCATCCATCGTACCGGAAAGCTCAATGCGGCCGATCTTCGCCGTGTCGGCATGGATATCCAGCCGGCCGTTCTCATGCGAAGTAATCGACAGCGCCTTCACCTGATCGCTGTCGGCCAGCTGCTCGGCCAACGCCCGGTTGATTTCTTCATCCGGCACTGCAACATGACCGGCCAGTATATCCTGCAGCGACTCAGCGCTCCAGGTCTGGCGGACAATAGCAATAAAACTGCTGTATTCTTCCGTAGCCGCCGCTACCGATCCCCAGTTCACTGCTGTACAGGGGGCCATAAGGGCGGACGGCATATCCATCATCATGAGTTCTGTTTCGCTTTCTCCGCCGCTTCATCCGGCGTGCCGCCGGCGGCCTGTACTTCGGCAGCATCACGCTGCGCTTCACGCGCCGCCCGCACATCCTGCCAGAGATACCGGGCCCGCTCATAAAGCTTGCGATCCTGAATTCTGGAATCCTTATCGCTGATAATACGGCTCAGATACTGCGTCGCGGTCTCATAGTCCCCCAGACGATAATAGATCGATCCCACCAAATAAATCGCCATTGTATCCGAAAGCTGGCCTACCGGATAACGTTCTGTCGTCAACGACTGATCGTACAGTTCGGCCGCTTTCCGCAGCATTGGCAGTTCCTTCTCTTCATCGTCGGCCAGCCGGTAAATCCAGGCCAGCTCCAAAAACAGTCCCGCCCGGTGTCCCAGTGACGCCCCCAGCAGTTCCTCATAAAAAATTGCCAGTTTAAAAGATGCGACCGCCTCCGGCAGTCCGCGTTCCTCGGCAAAAGAAAGGCCGATCTTGCGTCCATTCAGGAAATCCTGAATTTTCTTGCGGTTTTTTTCCGGCATGACCGCCAAAAATCGCTTTTCATCGGCTGCATAACCACATTTTTCACAGATCCAGATCGTATAATAATACGGATTAAAATCCTGATAATGCGTACAAAAATCGCTATCCGTCTGTAAAGCCATCAACCGGGAACGAACTTTCACCACGCGTGTCGTTTCACCGCAAATCGGGCAGGTTTTCTCAACCACATAGGTATTGCCAACTGCCATTGCTCTCACTCCTAAAAATTCATCAATTACGTATAGAATAACATAATTCTTTGAAAAATGGAAGTGCGCGCTGAACGGTCAGCGTTGATATTTCTGACAAAACTCGCGCAGCCAGCCAGCGGTATCGGACGTCAAAACACGCGGGCGCAGACGCCAGCCCCAGTTTCGTCCCACCGTCCCCGGCAGATTCATCCGATTCTCGCCGGTCAGGCCCAAAACGTCCTGCAGGGGAATGATCGCCATGCGCGCTCTGGATGCATAGGCATATTCGATCAGACGGGAACAGACATCCGCCGGGCGATCCGGGTCTGCCCCCAGCAAGGAAGCGACGGTAATCGCCTGCTCGGCGTCAATGTCTTCCGTATACCATCCAATCACCGTATTGTTATCATGCGTGCCGGTATAAACGATACTGTTTTCCGGCGCTGCCATGCCAACCCTGCGCCTAGCGTTCAATCCCAGTTCGAACTCCAATACCTTCATCCCGGGAAAACCGCATGCACTGCGCAAGTCCTCGACTTCATCCGTGATAACCCCCAGATTTTCAGCGACAATTGGCAGCCGCCCCAGCGCCGCTTCAATCGCATCAAAAAACTCTTTCCCCGGCCCTTTCACCCAACGCCCGTTTTCCGCCGTCTGCGCATGTCCGTCAATCTCCCAATACGATTCAAACCCACGAAAATGGTCAATACGCACAATATCAACCAGGGAAAACAGCTTGCGGAAGCGGCGCACCCACCAGGCATAATGATCCGCTGCCATGGCCGACCAGCGATACTGCGGATTGCCCCAAAGCTGCCCGGTGCGGCAGAAATAATCCGGTGGCACTCCGGCCACACTGGCGGCGCGGCCGCTTCCTTCCAGTTCAAACAGCGCCTGCTGCGACCAGACATCGGCGCTGTCCTGCGCAATGAACAACGGCATATCGCCCATAATCCGGATATGCCGAGACTGCGCGTAACGATGCAGCTGCTGCCATTGCCGGGTAAAAATATACTGCTGAAACTTAACAAAATTGATTTCGGCCGCCAGGCGTATGCGCTGCGCTGCCAGCACAGGTTTTTCCCTCCGCTTGAGCACCGGCGTCCAGTCCATCCAGGCCGCGCCGTCGGCATTTGCCTTAGATGCCTCAAACAGCGCATAATCGTCCAGCCAATCAGCTTCCTCCCGGCAAAAAGCGGCATAATCATCCGACGGCTGCTGACGAAACGTCTGCCAGGCCCGCCGCAGGCATTTTTCTTTAAAGGTCCAGACACGCTCAAAATCCACAGCCGTACCCTCATCAGCAAAAGGCAGCCTGACATCCTGCGCCGACAGCCAGCCGGCCTCCATGAGCTGGTCCAAAGAAATCAGCATCGGATTGCCGGCAAAAGCCGACGGCGACTGATAGGGCGAGTAGCCATATCCCACCGGATTCAACGGCAGAATCTGCCATATTTTCTGCCCCGCCGACGCCAAAAAATCAACGAAGGCATAAGCTTCCCTGCCTAAATCGCCAATGCCATACTTTGACGGCAGCGACGTGGGATGCAGCAGGACGCCGGCTTCTCGTGCATAACGGCGGGTTTCCGCCTGTTCCCGGTAGAGAACCGACATCAGCGGGGGCACCTCCAGCTTCAACCGGCCGCGATGTGCATCGGCGCAGAGCGGCGTAAGCTGTGCCGTCAAACCGGTAGACAGAGCGTCGACAAAAGTGCCGCAGGAAAGATCGCCTATGTCCAGTTCCAATTTGACCGACTGTGTACGGCTACGATTAAACGCCGCCACAAAAACTTCATCGGCCGCCGGCTGTCCGAACACATCCCGTCCGCCGCGAATCACCCGCGCATACGCCCAGATATCCCCCTCCCCGGCCAGAGGAATCAGCTCACCTGTAGACAAAGCCGGATGTGCATTGCGTACGGCAATGAGTCTCTTATACCAGTCACGCAGATAGGCATCCCCACCCTGCCAATCATATGGGCAGCGGTTATACGGATCCTTAAAGCCCTGCATGCCGATTTCATCGCCATAATAAACCGACGGCACACCGGGAAATGTCATTTGCCAGAGAACCGCCATAGCCACCCGGGCCGCACCCAAATTGAAATGATCTCCATCCAGATGAAACTGCGCCTGCTGCAGTGCCGGCATCGGTTCCTGCCAGGGCGCCTCGCCCATTACAGACAGAAGCCTCGGCACATCATGGCTGCCCAAAAGATTCATCATCGCATAAAAATTATGCGCCGGATAATTTTCCTTCAGACTGTCAATGCGCTGCGCTGTGGCCTGACCATCGCTCTGCCCCAACAGAAAATCCAGCACGATCTGCCGGAAGGGATAGTTCATGGCCCCGTCAATTTCCTGCCCGCACAAATATTCCCGCGGCACCCCGTAGCTGACCTTATTGGAAGCATCCTCCCAGACCTCGCCGATCAGAACCGCATCGGGATCGGTGCGCTTCAGCTCCTGATAAAAAGTCTGCGTAAAACGGGCCGGCAGCTCGTCGATCACATCCAGACGCCAGCCGCTGATTCCGGCCTTCAGCCAGTAATGCAGCACGCTGTCGTCATCACGAATGATAAAATCCATATACGAAGGCGTCGTCTCACTCACATTCGGCAGCGTAGGGAATCCCCACCAACTGTCATAAACCGATGGATATTGTTGAAAATTATACCATTCATAATAAGGCGACTGCCGCGATTGGAACGCGCCCACCGTATCATAAGTTCCCTTGCGGTTGAAATAGCGGCTGTCGCTGCCCGTATGGCTGAAAACGCCATCGAGAATCACCCGTATACCGCTCGCCCGCGCCGCAGCGCAAAATTCGGCAAACTCGGCATTCGTCCCCAACATCGGATCAATTTTTAAATAATCTCCCGTGTCATAATGATGATTGCTCTCCGACTCAAAGACCGGATTCAAATACAAAACCGAAATGCCCAGTTCTTGCAAATAAGGCAGCCGGGAACGAATCCCGGCCAGATTGCCGCCGAAAAAATCATAGGCAACAATTTCTTTGGTATCAACATCCTTGTAATAACAGGGCGCATCCTGCCAGGATGCATGAATCACTGCGCCGCGCTTTTCTATGATCCGATCGCCGGATCGGCAAAAGCGATCGGGAAAAATCTGATACATCACGGCGCGGCGGAACCAGGCCGGCGTATCCGCCCCCTGGTTATAAACCGTAATCTGAAAAGACGGCGGCTCCTGATCATAAATCTCTCCCCAGCCGCCCAACCGCGCACGGTTATTGCCGTAAAAAAATGTCCGGCTGCCGGTCGTGAGAATAAAATAGTACCACAACAGACAGCCGTGTTCCGGCATCTCGATAAACGCCGTAAAAAAACGATCCGACACGCTGTCATCCGCTGCTGCGGCCCGTTCTTCCGCCTGCATAACCACCATTTTTTCCCCGACGCCATCACGCCATAAACGCAGCGTTATCCGGGACACTGAGGCCCTCGCCTTAATGCCGATCCGCACCGTACGGCACGCTGCCACGGCCCCCGCCGGGCAACGGTAATACACCGCCTGCGAGTTATGTTCCGCCAGCTCCCTGTCTCCCATGTTGCCGATCTCCTTTCCGCTGCTACTTCACCAGCAGATCCTCATACAGCGTACGATATTCCTGCGCCGATTTTGTCCAGCTGTAATCAGACCGCATAGCATTTTCCACCACCTGCCGCCAGAGCTGCAGATTTTTATAAAGACTAAGCGCCTTTTTAATCGCGAACATAAATTCATGGGCATTATAATTAGGAAACAAGAAACCATTCCCCTGTCCGGTATATTTATCATACGGCTGCACCGTATCCTTCAGCCCGCCCGTAGCCCGCACCACCGGAATGGACCCATAACGCAGGGCAATCAGCTGTCCGATGCCGCAGGGTTCATAGCACGACGGCATCAAAAAATGGGAAGACGCCGCATAGATGCGCTGCGCCAACGTATTAGAAAAGCAGATATTCACCGAAACTTTGGTGGGAAAACGCCAGGCCAGACCCCGGAACCAGTCCTCATAAACCTTATCGCCCGTGCCCAGCACCACCAGCTGCATATCTTCATGCTGCAGCAGCTCATCAAAAATGCGCATGCCCAGATCAAGCCCTTTAGGCGGCACCAGACGGGAAACCAGTGCCAGCATCGGCACTCGCCGGCTTTCCGGCAGTCCCAGAGACCGCTGCAGCGCCACCTTGTTGTCCACCTTGCGGTCCAGCGTATCCACATCATACGTCTCAAAAAGATTTTCATCGGTGCGCGGATTATAAACATCATAATCCAAGCCGTTCACAATACCCACCAGATGATCCTGGCGGGCACGCAGCAATCCGTCGATCCCTTCGCCAAAATACTCATACTGGATTTCCTGCGCATACGTCCGGCTGACCGTTGTAATACAGTCTGAATAAACAATGGCCCCCTTCATGAAATTCACCGCATCATAAAACTCCATATCACCATTCTGGAAATATTGCCAATCCAGTCCCAATACATCCGTCATGATATCTTTCGGAAAAATCCCCTGATATTTAAGATTATGAATCGTAAAAAGCGTGCGGATTGCTTCATAGCGGCTGTCCCCGCTATGTTCCAGCCGCAGCAGCACCGGAATCAGTCCCGTATGCCAATCATTGGCATGCAGGACATCCGGCCAAAAATCAATCTCCGGCAGCAGATTGAGCACGGCCCGGCAAAAAAAGGAAAATCGTTCGGCATCATCCTCATAGCCATAGCACTGATCGCGCTGGAAATATTCCTCATTATCAATGAAATAATAAGTGACCCCATCCAGCTGCAAAGAATCCACGCCCAGATATTTACTGCGCCAGGCAACCGGCAATACGCCGTCGTAAATATGAACCATTTGTTCCCGGTATTTTTCGGGTATTTTTCCATATTTTGGCAAAACCACCCGGATATCGAGGCCCTGCGCTTTCAGCGCCTTAGGAAGGGATCCGGCCACATCCGCCAGGCCGCCGGTTTTTACGAACGGCACTACCTCCGCCGCTGCATAAAGCACTTTGATCATAACTTCTTCCCCCTCTTTGTTTCAACCTTTGCCGACTTTGCTTTTGTCTTGTTATCCGCCTGCGCCGCGCTGCTTTCAGCCCCAACTGCCTGAGCGGCAATATTTTCTGTTTTTTGCTTTACGCTTCCCTTGTTTGAAACCGTCTTCCTCTTTGGCGCCGCTTTTTTCTTAGCGGCCGGATTCCCGGCCGCAGCGGATTTCGTCTCCGCTTTTTTCTTCTTTGCCGCCGGCTTTTTGGCCGCAGCGTTTTTCCCGTCCGCTTTTTTTCCCGCCACGGCGGGCCCGCCAGGAAGTTCATCCCCGCTCGCCGCCGTTCTTTGCTTTCCCGTCCGGCGTCCGGTTCGTTTAACCTCCAGTTCCGCCCCGTCCGTCTCTGCCGCGGCTGTCAGACGCAGGTAGAGAGTCGCCAGCGGCGGCAGCGTAAGAACCAACGACTGGGCCCGTTCCTGCCAGCGTATCGGCTCAGTATCCAGCGCATTCTCATTGCACACGCCCGAACCGCCGTATTCTGACGCATCGCTGTTAAAGACCTCGCGATACGTACCTGCCTTCGGCACACCGATCCGATAGCCGGAATAGACCAGCGGCGTAAAGTTGCAAACAACCACAATAAAGTCATCGGCATCCTCTGCCTTGCGCAAGAAAGAAATCACGCTGTGATCGGTATCATTGCAGTCAATCCACTCAAATCCGTGCCATTCAAAATCCACCTGCCAAAACGGTTTGTTTTCGCAATAAAATCCATTCAGCTGCCGAGAGAATTCCAGCAGTTGGGCATGCATCGGATATTGCTCCACTAAATGCCAATCCAGACTGTCATCAAAATTCCATTCAATGAACTGCCCAAACTCCCCGCCCATAAACAACAGCTTCTTGCCCGGATGCGCCATCCAGTAGCCGAAAAAAGCCCGCAGATTGGCAAACTGCTGCCAATAATCCCCCGGCATCTTACTGATGAGGGACCGTTTGCCATGGACCACTTCATCATGCGAAAGCGGCAGTACAAAATTTTCCGAAAAAGCATACATGAAGGAAAAGGTTACCTTATCATGGTTCCACTTGCGGTAAAAAGGATCCAGACTCATATAATCGAGCATATCATTCATCCAGCCCATATTCCATTTATAATTAAAACCCATGCCGCCCATATAAACCGGTCGGGAAATGAGCGGCCAGGAAGTTGATTCTTCCGCGATCATCAATGCATCCGGATGATACTTAAATACCGCGGCATTAAGCTTCTGTATGAACTCCATCGCTTCCAGATTGCCGGTGTCCCCGTATTTATTCGGCTGCCAGTCCGCCTCCTTGCGGGCATAGTTCAGATACAGCATATTGGCCACCGCATCCATACGCAGGCCGTCAATATGATACTCTTCCAGCCAGAACATGGCATTGGAAATCAGAAAACTATGCACCTCGGTGCGCCCGTAATCAAAATTGGTCGTTCCCCATTCCCAGTTCTCCGCCCGCTGCTCATTATCCGATTCATAAAGCGTCTGCCCGTCAAAATGCCGCAGTCCCTGCTCATCCTTGCAGAAATGACCCGGCACCCAGTCCATGATGACAGCAATCCCGTTCGCATGGGCCTGATCCACCAGATACATAAAATCTTCTGGCGTTCCATAACGACTTGTGACTGCATAATACCCCGTCGCCTGATAGCCCCAGGAACCATCATACGGATGTTCGCACAGCGGCATCAGCTCAATATGCGTATAATGCATCTGCCGGACATAGCCAATCAGCTGATCGGCCAGATCGCGGTAGCTCAGATACCCGCCTTCCAGCGTCCGCCGCCAGGAACCAAGATGCACTTCATACGTGAGCATCGGCTGCTCATAGGAACTATGCCGCTGCTTCTGTTCATACCAAGCGGCATCATGCCAGACATAACCGGAAAAGTCCCACACCCGGGAAGCTGTCTGCGGTTTCTTTTCGGAAAAAAATCCATAGGGATCAGCTTTCAGGATACAGGGTCCGCCATTCTGTGGTGCGATGGCGTATTTATAGACCGCGCCGCGCTCAATTCCCGGCACAAATGCCGACCAAATCTCGCCGTCGCCGATGCGCTGCATCGGATGAGCCTGCGTATCCCAATGATTGAAATCCCCGGTCACGCTGACCGCACTGGCATGCGGCGCCCAGACGGCAAATCGCACGCCGTCGCGCCCATCCTGCCGGATGAAATGCGCGCCCAGCATTTCATAAGCATGATAATTGGTTCCCTGATGATACAGATACAAATCATATTCGCTCAATGCCGATGGTTTCATTGTTTTTCCTCCTCCTGCGTCTTACGGAATCAATACCGGACGGACTTTCCAGATATCGCGCGCGTATTCGCTGATGGTCCGGTCGGATGAAAAGCGCCCGGAATACGCGATGTTGATTGCCGATGAGATCAGCCAGCCCTGCTTATCGGCATAACGCTTTTCAATTTCCCGATGACCAGCCCGATAGGCATCAAAATCTTTCAGGATGAAGAACTCATCATTATTCTGCAGCAGATAATCAAACAGCGAGCGAAAATCCCCCCAGGTTCCGTCGACCAGCCGATCCAGCACCCGGCGCACCGAAGCGTTCTGATTGTATTCGTCCCAGGCTGAATAACTGCCGTTTGCGTAGCAGTTCAGTACCTCCTCAGCCGTCAGGCCAAAAATCACGCAATGCGGATCACCTACCGCCTCACGGATTTCCACATTGGCCCCGTCCAGCGTGCCCAATGTAATCGCGCCGTTCATCATGAACTTCATATTGCCCGTCCCCGAAGCTTCCTTGCTGGCCGTAGAGATCTGTTCGCTCACATCGGCCGCCGGATAAACAATCTCACCAATAGAAACGCCGAAATTTTCGATAAAAACCACTTTGATAAACGAATTAACGTCCTTATCCGCATTGATTTTTGCTGCCACCGCATTGATCAGCCGGACCGTTTCCTTGGCGATGTAATAACCCGGCGCCGCCTTGCCGCCGAAAAAATACGTCGTCGGCAAAACCGCATAGTGCGGATCATTTTTCAACCGGTCATACTGATACATAATGTGCAGCACATTCATCAGCTGCCGTTTATACGAATGGATGCGCTTGACCTGAATATCAAACAGCGTCGCCGGATCGACATGGACGCCGGTATGCTCACGCACATACCGCGCCAGCGCTTTTTTGCGCAGCAGCTTGATATGCGCGAGCTTCGTCAGAAAAGGCTTCTCCTTGACGTGTTCGGCCAGCGCCGCCAGCATCTCAGGACGCCGGCGCCACTTCGTCGAAATTGTATCGTCAATCAGTTTTGCCAGCTCGGGATTTGCCGCCAGCAGCCAGCGGCGATGCGTAATTCCGTTCGTCTTGTTGTTAAACCGTCCCGGATAAAATTCACTAAAGTCCCGCATTGTCGTCGTGCGCAAAATATCCGAATGAATGCGGGCCACTCCATTGACGCTGTGCCCTCCCACAACCGCCAGCCGGGCCATATGCACCTGCCCATCCTGCAAAATTGAAAGCTCATGTACCTTGTGTTCATCCCCCGGATAACGGTCCCGCACCATCAACAGCAACCGACGGTTAATCTCCTCGATAATCATGTAAATCCGCGGCAAAAGCACCCGAAACATATCCACCGGCCAACGCTCCAGCGCCTCCGGCAAAATCGTGTGATTTGTATACGCCAGTGTCTGTTTGGTAATCGTCCAGGCTTCCTCCCAGGAAAGCTGCTCATCATCAATAAGTATCCGCATGAGTTCAGCGACGGCCAGCGCCGGGTGAGTATCATTGATATGAATGGCAATTTTGTCGGCAAAATTGTGTATGGACATGCCCGTCTTTTTATAGTGTCGCACAATGCTCTGCACGCCGGCCGAAACGAAGAAGTACTCCTGAATCAGCCGCATGCGCCGCCCTTCCTCCGAACTGTCATCGGGATAGAGATACTGCGTGATGCTTTCGACAAAATCACGATACCCATTTTTAGCCGCCAGCTGTTCTTTGGTCAGCATGCCATAATCAGAAAAATCGCGATTCACCTCGGCATTCCATAACCGCAGCGTATTCACCGTATGATTGCAGTAGCCCACAATCGGCACATCGTACGGGACTGCCATGACCGTCATATAATTTTCATGCACTAAAGACAGCGATCCGTCCGCCTGCAGCTGCATATAAGCATTGCCATAAAAACGCACGTCAATCGCCTTATCCGGTTTGCGGTACTCCCAGACAAAACCGTCTTTCAGCCAGTTATCGGGAATCTCGACCTGATTGCCGTTGATGATTTTTTGCTCAAACAAGCCGTACTGATAGCGGATGCTGCAGCCATGCCCCGGCAGACCCAGCGCCGCCATTGAATCAATGAAGCAGGCTGCCAGCCGTCCCAGCCCGCCGTTGCCCAGCCCGGCATCCGGTTCCTCCGAATAGAATTTACCGATATCCAATCCGAGCTCTTTTAGCACCGATCCCAGCGTTTCCCGAATCCCCAGATTGATCAGATTCGTATTCAGCAGCCGGCCCAGCAGAAATTCAATGGAAAAATAGTAGATCTGTTTGTCCTGATGATCGCGATACGCCCGGTTTGTCTTGATCCAGTTCTCAGAAATCAACTGTTTGGCCGTATCGGCAATCGTCACAAAAATCTCATGCGGCGTAAGCTCATCGAGTTCCCGCCCCCAGAGAATATGCGCTGTCATCACAAAACGCAGTTTAAGATTCTCTTTCAGCGCTTCCATGTCCTTATCCTTAGTCAAAAGAATCACCCCTTCACCAGCATAAATGAAGACTTCGTTCCGACAGCGGTTTAACGCCGCCAAAACGCCAGCCGAATGTACGCAGGGACGCAGTCGCTCTTTACATCCGCCTGTAAAGGCGGGCATTGACAGCGAGTTCGTCATGCAGATAAAACAAAAACCGTTGCACTTGCCCGCCGTAAAAGGCGCGCATTGGCAGCGGTCGATGCTCAAATCACAATATTTTTTCCGACAATCAGCGGATAATTTGGAGCCCCTTTGAGCCACTTGTCCCGCGTAATCACTACATTCTTATCACAAATCACATTTTCGGCCAGCGCATTCTGCTGCAGTACACAGCACTGCATAATGATGCTGTTTTTTACTTTCACACCCTTTTCAATCTCGACGCCGCGAAACAAAATACTGTGATCCACTTCGCCGCGCACAATGCAGCCATTCGCCACCAGCGAATTTGTGACCCGGGCCGTCTCCTTATACTGCACCGGCGCCCGGTCCTTGATTTTGGTATAAACCGACGCCCGGCGCAGGAAAAGTTCTTCCCATATTTCCGGCTCCAAGACATCCATACTGGCCTGATAGTAAGATATCGTCGAAGTAATCCGGGCGACATAACCATCATGGGCATAGCCATAAATTGCATAGTCTTTTGTCTGCCGCATGACGGCATCCAGCAGGAAATCGCAGCCGCCATGTTCAAAAGCGTCGCGCACCAAATCGATAAAAACCTGCCGGGTCATCAGGTACACGCACATGGATACCTTCTCATCTTCACGAATGGCCGGTTTCAGCGCAATATCCGTCACCAGTCCGTTCTCAGCCGTCTCCAGTACCACGCCCGCACCTGGATCATCCCGAGACGCCACATTATAAACCATCGTAATATCAGCGTTGGTATTCTGATGAAAGCGCAGCACATTGGAAAAATCCATATTGTAAATCACGCTGCCGTTCGCCAGCAGTATGTACTTTTCCGTACTGTGATTGATGAAATCCAGATTATAATAACAATTCTTCAAGTTTCCCGGCTGGGTTCCGTCATCGGTTATCGGCGGCGGCAAATAGCAAAGACCATCATGATGCCGCGCCAGATCCCAGTCCTTGCCGGACCGCAAATGATCCAGCACCGACCTCGACTTTTCCGGCAGCAAAACCCCCACATTGCCAATGCCGGAGTTCACCATGCTCGACAAAGCAAAATCAATGATCCGATAACGTCCGGCAAAAGGAATCGACGCAATTGGCCGATTTTCCGTCAGCTCTTTGATCAGGGTATCCTTTTTCTGAAGGTTAACCAGTCCCATCACACTTTTCACGCTTATACACACTCCGTTTTTCCGTCGCAGCCAGTATAACAGCTGCGGCTTCCATCCTCAGCCTGCCTGCTGGTTGTTCGCCGCGGCTGACACCGTCTCCCCTTCGGGCACAACCTTTATGGCGCCCGGCTTGCCGATGACCTGAGCGCCGCCTGCAATAATGCAGTTCTGCGCCACAATGGCATGCTCTACCAGCGTACCCTCGCCAATCATCGTAAATGGCATCACCACGGAATTGTGTACCCGGGCCGTCCGCGCGATGCGCACGCCGGGGAAAATTACCGAATTTTCCACTTCGCCCAGAATCACCGACCCCTCATTGACCAATGAAGACGTAACCCTAGCCTCAGGCCCCATATAATGCGGCGGCAGTGATAAATTGGAGGAATGAATCCGCCATTCGCCATCCATCTCAAACGGCGGCTTATCTTGTAGAAGATCCATATTCGCTTGCCAGAGGCTTTCAATCGTGCCGACATCCTTCCAATATCCTTCAAAGGAGTACGCGAAAAGCCGCGCCTTATCCGCCAGCATCCGGGGAATAATATCCTTGCCAAAATCATGGCTGGAATGACTGTTTTTTGCATCGGCCTCCAGATAACGCTGCAAGAACGAGGTGGTAAATACATAAATTCCCATGGAAGCAAAATTACTCTTCGGCTTTTTCGGCTTCTCCTCAAAATCGACAATGCGCCCGGCCGTATCCATGTTCATGATGCCAAATCTCGGCGCTTCCGTCCAGGGAACCTCAATGACGCCAATCGTCGCTTCAGCCTTGTTTTGCTTGTGCGCGTCAAGCATCCAGGAATAATCCATTGTATAGATATGGTCCCCCGACAGCACCAGCACATACGCCGGATCGGCCGCCTCAATAAAGTTCAGATTCTGATAAATGGCATCTGCCGTTCCCCTATACCAGTCCGCTCCTTTTTCCCGTGCATAAGGCGGCAAAATAAAGACGCCGCCATCCTTGCGGTCGAGATCCCAGGCACTGCCATTGCCCAGATAATTATGCAGTTCCAGCGGACGGTATTGCGTCAGGACACCAACCCGGTGAATACCTGAATTCGCACAGTTGCTCAGTGGGAAATCAATAATCCGGTACTTACCGCCAAACGGCACTGCCGGCTTGGCGATCTTCTTGGTCAGAACCCCCAGACGGCTTCCTTGCCCGCCGGCCAGAATCATTGCCAGACATGATGTCTTCATAACAGTCCCCCCTATGAAACAGCCGCCCGCCCGACAGGCGCATCCAGCTGTTTCCTCAGTTCAGCATATGCAGCTCCATACATTTCTCCTATGATATTGATATTTTTTCCTATGCTATGTACTTTCTACAGACAGCCAGGCTTTTCCTGCCGGAATACAGAAGATTTCACTTTTTATTCTGACATCATTTTAGGCCGCTGCTAAAGTTGAACATATTCAACTTTTATCGAAAAAAATTTATAAAAAAGCCAACAACAAAGCTCCGGCAAACAGGGTCAACGACAAGCCCTTCAGCATATTACTGAGTGAATTGCCACGGCTGCCCGCTAAACAAACAACAAACGGACGCAGCATAAACAGCAGAAACGACAACGTCAGCAGTATAACAGGAATATCGCCCTGCCGCAGGCCATAAACAAAAATCCCCGCCGCCATAACGACGCCGGTCAGCGCGCCGCGGGTCAGTTTCGGCAATGCCGCAGCCGGCTCGGTACGCTCCGCATCCTCATCTTCATACATAAACTGTGAACGCATTCTGCTTTTCTCCTCTCTCCAAAATATCTCTTTTATTATAATCCATTGCTTGTAAAAAGAAAATAATCTATAATGAACCTATCGGAATGAAATTTTACAGAGGTGATCTATTTGCTTGGTATTGAACGCCGCCGCCGGATCATGGAACGGCTAAATGCAGAAAAAAAAGTTTATGTGCCCGACCTAGCACAGGAGTTTAACGTAACGGAAGAAACCATCCGCCGTGACCTGGAACGCCTGGAGCATGAGGATTTGCTGCGCCGCAGTTACGGTGGAGCAGTTCTCAACGAACGTACGGCCGGAGCCCTCTCTTTTGCCCGTCGCAGCTTTATCAACAGCGAGGATAAAACCACCATCGCCGCCAAGGCCGCCAAGCTGATTGAGGACGGATCGACGATTATGTTAGATGCCAGTACGACCAGCCTGGCCTTACTGTCACAGTTAAAAGGGAAAAAAGACATCACGGTTATTACCAATTCGGCCCGGGCACTGATTGAAGGCGCTGATCTGCCCTGCACAATGCTGTCGAGCGGCGGCACGCTGCGCCCCCATTCGCTGGCGCTGACCGGACCGTCGGCCTGCAGCATGCTGTCCGATCACTATGCCGACTTTGCCTTCCTAAGCTGCAAGGGACTGGACCGTGAGCAAGGCGTCATGGAGTCCAGTGAAGAAGAAAATGCCGTCAAACAGGTGATGCTGCATCAGTCTCATCAGCTGATCCTGCTGGCCGACCATTCAAAATTCAACCAGAAGGCTTTCGTAAAGACCTGTGGCTTCGACGCCATTCATGCACTGGTAACCGATAATGAACCCGACATGGTCTGGGAACGCTTTTGCGCCAAAGCAAAAATACGCTTGATTTATTAAACTGTATTCCTAAAACGAGGAGGCAATCACTGCCGCCTCGTTTTTTTATGCCTGATCCATGATATCACGCAGCTGCCACTGCTGCCCGCCAGCCAGATGCAGCTCGCGGCTATGCTGGGAAAACAATGTGGAACGGTGCCCGACGCTTACAATGCCGAGCATCGGCAGTTCGCGGCGCAAAACCTCATACATCTGGCGTTCGCGCGGCTCATCCAGAGCAGACGTTGCTTCATCGAGAAATACCCAGTCGGGGCGAACCAATAAAATCCGGGCAAAAGCAATGCGCTGCTGCTCGCCGAGCGATAAAATACGGCTCCAATCATCCACGGTATCGAGCTTTCCGGCCAGCTCCGGCAAGCCGACCAGCTGCAAAACCATCCGCAGCTGCGCTTCATCTGCCGCCGGCACGGCTAAAGGATACCAGATCGCGTCGCGCAGACTGCCCAGCGGCAAATAGGGACGCTGCGGCAAAAAAAGAACCCGGCAGCCGCGCGGCACCGATACCCGGCCGGACCCAAACGGCCAAAGACCGGCTAAAGTCCGCAGCAGCGTGCTTTTGCCGCAGCCCGAAGCCCCGGTCACCAAAACCCGGCTGCCGCAAGGCAGAGACAACGTACAATTTCCCAGCAGCTTACGCCCATCAGGCAAAGCAACGCTGACATTTTCCACCAGCAGGTCCTCGCCCTCACTGCGAACCAATTCAACATCTGTATGCAGCCCGCCAACCTCTTCCAAATGCTGCGTAAAGCCCGTAAGACGATGAATCACCGCGATAAGCTGGGCAATACTATCATACACCGTCACAAAATACGACAGGGCATCCTGCACCCGGCCAAAAGCGCTGATGGTCTGCATGAGACCGCCCAGCGCCATCGCCCCGGCAAAATAACGCGGCGCAGCCAGCACCAGCGGCGCAATGATCGCCAGCTGCGCATAGCAATTAGCGTAATAATTGAGGAACTTCATCTGCCGCATGATGCCCCAGTAATTTTGTATAACCTGAGCAAAACGCGCCTTGAATCCCGCCTGTTCCGGCTGTTCCCCGCCGTAAAAAGCAATGCTTTCACTGTTTTCCCGCACCCGCGTCATTGAAAAACGGAAATCCGCTTCATAGCGCTGCTGCTCATAATCGAGGCCGATCAGTTTCCGTCCGACCCGATGCGCCAGCCAGGTTCCGACAATAGAGTATAAAAGAGAAAACCAAAGCATATACCCATACACCTGAAACGTGCGCCCGCCCACCGGAACCTCAAGAACCCCGGAGAGATTCCAGAGTACCACCGCAAAGGCCGCCAGCGTCGTCAGCTGCTTTAATAGCCCCAGCAGAATCGACAGCGTCAGCGTCACAAACTGATTGATATCTTCCTGAATACGCTGATCCGGGTTGTCCATATCACGACCCAGCACCTGCAGCCGATAGTACGCCTGATTCTTCATCCAGTTCGCCAGATAGCGGTCCGTCATCCAGGTCCGCCAGCGAAGCTGCAGAATCTGCTGCAGATAAATGGCATAAACCGCAATAGCAATATATAAAAATGCTAACCCGGCAAACTTGCCAATCAGCGGCCAAAACTGTTCGACCGCATATACCTGCAGCGCATTATAAAACTCATTGTACCAGCTGTTGAGCTGCACCAACAGATAAACCGCCGCAAAATTTAACGCAACCACTGCCGCCAGAAGCCCACACGCCGCCAGCCGCTGTTCGGACGTCCAATAGCCCCGCAGCAGCGTCCAAAACGCCCGCAAAAAATTTTTCTTCATTTTATATCGTCTCCGTCCCTCCGGAATATCCTGAGAATATCTCAAGTATAGCAGGCTTGCGCTGCCGGAACAAGAAAAAAGACGGCCTTCTCCGGCAGTTTATGGTAAAATATAAACAGGAATACATTGACTAAAGGAGGCCACAGCATGACTGTCCTGAAATATGCGCTTATCCCATTGATTCTTGGACTGCTGTATTTTCTGCGCCGCTATTTTCCCAATCGGCGCGCTTTTTATCTATTTTGCCTGACCGTTGCCGCCGCCGGCATCTTTACCGGCATGATTGTCAGTTCCCAAACCACCAGCACGCCGGCCATGGATGACAGTGAAAAATATGCACTGCTGCAACAACAGCAGATTTTTGCCAGCTGGTATACGGATTACAAAAAAGACATTGATCAACTGGATCACAACTGGCAGCAGTATCACCGGATTCTGGCGGATTTTAAAGCGGACAACATCAGCATACAGACAACCTGGCTGCGGCTGCAGCAGCTGGAAAAAGCCTCGACGCAGTTGAACGATGCCATTACCCGGCTGACTCCGCCGCCGTCGCTGGAGGGAGAAAACTACGATCTCGTGCTGGCAATCATCCAAAAAACGCAGGCGTACGCCGCCGCTCAGCAGCAGACGATTCGCCGCACCCGGGCCGCCGCCGACCCTTCGCAGCAAATTTCTGAAGTGCAGGAAGAACAAAGTCGACGGTTGGAAGAAACCATGATTGTGGAATCCCCGGTCGGACTTTTTACCGCCGGCGAAGTTGCTTCCCTGCGTGATAACCTGACGATTCCCGATGAACCATGAATGACTTTTCTGTTTGAGGTGATTTGATGACCGATTATAAAACAATTTTGGCTCCGGGCGAAGCTTCTTTCACCATCCAGCGCTCGCGATTTATCACCCATACGGCTCCGTCTGCCGGAGAAGCCGAGGCGCAGGCCTTTCTGCTGCAAATCAAAAAACGTTATTATGACGCCCGCCATCATTGCTCGGCCTGGGTTCTCGGCAGTGACGGCAGCCGGCAAAAATCAAATGACGACGGCGAACCGGGAGGTACTGCCGGCGCCCCCATTCTCGAAGCAATCCGTCAAAATGGCCTCACCAATCTCATCGTTGTCGTTACCCGCTACTTCGGCGGCATCAAGCTTGGCGCCGGCGGTCTGATCCGCGCCTATAGCCATGCGGCCGCCCTGGGTCTAAATGCCTCGCCGCAGGCGCAAATGACCGCCTTTCGCCGCGCAGCGGTCACCATTGCTTATCCACTGCTGGGGACACTGGAAAACTGGCTGCGGCAAAAAAATATCCGCGTAGAAAATAATTTCTACGCGGAAGATGTCACTTTGATTTTATTGCTGGAACCAGAAAACCTGCCGGCAATAACTGCCGGACTCACCGACCTCACAGCAGCCCGCTGCGTCATCCAACTGCAGGATGAGATCTATCTGCCCGTGCCTCTGCCTGCACCGGAAACCCAGGCTTGAATCACCGTTGCTTTTTGAACAGATCTGGGAAGGTCGCCAATAAATAACGGCCGATGGTTTCGCCAATATATTTTTTCCCGGTCCGATCCGGATGCAGCCCATCCGTCGTATAATCCGCCCGCAGATTGCCTGCGGGATCTGTCAGCGCCGCCGCAACATCGACGGCGTATTTTTGTTTCATAATCCAGACGTTCTCCCGAAACTGCTGCAGTATCCAGTTCCCAGCCGGTTCCTCAATGCTGGGGACACGCGCCATGCAGTCGGGATTGATCGGCGTAGCCGTGGCAAAAACCGGGATAATGCCCTGCGCCGTGCATTTGTCACGAATCGCCGCCAGCTGCGCAATGATTGCATCAGCCGGCGTCCCGGCCCGGTAATCATTGACCCCGCCCATAATGACCAGAACTTTCGGCGCGAACGGCAGCACATCGGTCTCAAAGCGATCGTTCATTGCCTGCACCGTGTTGCCGCTGAAACCGAGATTTTTCACGGCAACCGGTGAATATGTTTCCCAATCATACATACGATAGCCCGGCGGTGTGGAAACCGCGCCGCCGCCATGGGTGATACTATCTCCCAAAGCCGCTGCGGCTACCGGAGCCGTCACGGCAAAGTCCCGCTCCGGCGACCAGTTGCTCAGCGGCTGTCCGGCCCCATCGAGCGCCCGGACTTGCCACCAATAAACCCCGGGATCGGTATACCCGGCATCATCATAAAGACAGGAATTATCCGTGTACAGCCGCTGTATCCGGCGATCTTTGTCATGCGGTCCCGATCCTTTTTTCCATATTTGGACTTCATAAGAAGCCGCCCGCAGATAAGGAATCCATGAATACACCGGATAAAGCGGCGCATAAGCCATCTGATCAAACTCCGTGGTGGGTATCGGCGCGAGCCCGTTCAGCACGGTCTCGCGCAGCGGCTGCGGTTCCGTAAAATTGCCGATTGGGCTGCCATCCAGATCCAAGCCGCAAACCGACCAATAATAATCCTGCTTATCCGCTCCCATCATGGAAGTGTCCAACTCATAGCCATTGGCATAAATATGATCCTTTGTTGTCACAATGGCCTCCGGCGTATTTTCCGGACCAGACAAAATCACCAGCTGATACTGTACCGCCCCCGGCACTAACGGCCAAACGATACTGGCCTTATCCATCCAGGCGGCTGCCAGAGACGACGGACGCACCGCAGCTGCTGCAGCAGCCGGCATCCCGACGCTGCCGGGCAATAAGCACTGTACTGCCGTGCCAATCATCAATCCTGCCAACAGAAATTTTTTCCACAAAATAAAGTCCCCTTACCTAAAAAATAAACAGGGCCTGACGGCTGTCCATCGGCCGTCAGGCCCTGCCCTCGCTCAAAACATCTTATCCCGGCGCAACGATCAGTGATTGGCCAGCCGGTAAATATCCAACGCCACCGCCCGACTGATCGGATAAAAACAGCCCACGGTCTTTTTGCCGTAATCCGTACACATATCAGCCAAGAATTTCAACGTCGCCTCATCCTGAACGCCGATTCCCAGTTCCGTAAAATTCACCGGCAGCCCCAATTCCTTCCAGAAAGTTTCTGTTTCACGAATGCCGCCCCGCGCCCGTTCCTCACACGTCCCGACCGACACATCCCAGACATTTCTGGCAAAACGAGCAAACCGTTCCGGCGCATCTTCATATACATACCGCGCCCAGGCCCCCCACATCACCGTCAGCGAAGCGCCATGCGTCACATCAAATTTACCGCTGAGCTCATGTCCCAGCTTATGTACGCCAAAATCCATACTGCGGCCGAGACCCGTAAACCCATTGTGCGAAACGCTGCCGCACCACATGAGCTCGCTCATCGCCTCATAATCCTTACGGTTGGCCAGCGCCCGCTTCGCATGATCAATGACATCCCTGAGCAGCGCTTCTGCTACCCGGTCCGTAAATTCATTGCCTTCCTCATGCGTAAAATAGCGGTCCATCGTATGCATCATAATATCAGCAATCCCACAGGCAATCTGCTGCTTCGGCAGCGTAAAAGTCAGCTCCGGGTCCATGATAGCAAACGCCGGTCGGTTAAAATCGGTATTGATACCGCTCTTCTTGCCCGTCTCCTCATTGGTGAGCACCGCCGAATTGCTCGTCTCGCTTCCTGCCGCCGCAATCGTAAGAACCACGCCAACGGGCAAAGAACGCTGAACTGTTTGCCGACCCGACCAGAACTCCCCAATGTCGATATTGAGATTGGCTGCGCCATGCGCCACCGCCTTCGCCGTATCAATGACGCTGCCGCCGCCTACCGCGAGGATCATATCGGCTCCGAATTTTGCCGCAGCCTTCACGCCCTCGCGCGCATGCGCCATCCGGGGATTCGGCTGCACGCCGCCAAACACAGCAAACGCAATGCCCGCCGCATCCAGCCCGTTCTCCAGCCGCGCCAGCAGGCCGCTTCTCACGACACTGCCGCCGCCATAAACGATCAGCACCCGTGTGCCGCCATGTTTTTGCACTGCAGCGGCGGTCTTGCTTTCTGCCCCGCGGCCAAACACAATCTCCGTCGGACAGTAAAATTCAAAACTCTGCATGATGAACCCTCCCGCTTGATAAATTGACTTCCTCTATTGTACCATGAAAGCCCGCCGGAAGGAATTATCATTTGCACAAAAAAACGACAAGCGGCGCTTTGCCAAAGCCGCCTGTCGCTTAACTGCACATTGTTATTGCCGGCTGGCCGCCACGGCGGCAAAACCTTTTTCTGCCGCTGCCAGCGTTTGGTTAAGATCTTCGTCCGTATGGGCCCCGGACATAAAAATCGTTTCAAACTGCGACGGCGCCAGATAAATTCCCTCTTCCAGCATGGTGCGGAACCAGACCTTAAACGCTTCCTGATCGGAAGCCGCCGAAGTAGCGTAATCATATACTTCCTGCGCACTAAAAAACAAACCAAACATGGAACCGGCCTGATGCACCTGTACCGGTACCCCGGCTGCCCGGGCCAGCGCTTCCAGCCCCAGCGTCAGCTTCTTGGTTTTCAGCGTCAGCACGCGGCTGTAATCTGGCTCCCCGGGCGCCGGCTCTGCCGTCAGGATGCGCAGCGTCGCCAGCCCGGCCGTCATGGCCAGCGGATTGCCGGACAGCGTGCCCGCCTGATATACCGGTCCCGCCGGTGAAACCTGATTCATGAGCTCGCGCCGGCCGCCATAGGCCGCTACCGGCAACCCGCCGCCGATGATTTTTCCCAGACAGGTCAGATCCGGCGTAATGCCATATGCCGCCTGCGCCCCGCCGGCCGAAGCGCGAAACCCGCACATGACTTCGTCAAAAATCAGCAGCGCGCCATACTGGGTGGCAAGCTGGCGCAAAACCGCCAGATATCCTTGCTTCGGCAGGACCAGCCCCATATTGCCCGCGACCGGCTCCACGATGATGGCCGCCACCTCATGCCCATGCGCGGCCATCAGGCGGGTAATCGCTTCCGCATCATTATAAGGCGCGGTGATTGTATCCGCCGCCGTTCCCTTCGGCACGCCGGGGCTATCCGGCACCCCAAAGGTAGCCAGACCCGAACCGGCTTTGACCAGCAGGCTGTCGCTGTGTCCATGATAGCAGCCGATAAACTTCACAATCTTATCCCGGCCGGTAACACCGCGAGCCAGACGCAGAGCGCTCATCGTCGCCTCCGTCCCGGAATTCACCATGCGGATGACCTCAATCGACGGATAAACCGTCATCACCAGCCGGGCAAGCTCACTCTCCAAAAGCGTCGGTGCCCCGTAGCTGGTCCCGCGCTCCGCCGCCGCCTGCAGCGCCGCCACAACCTGCGGATGCGCATGACCGACGACCATCGGCCCCCAGGAACCCACATAATCAATATATTCATTGCCGTCAATATCGTAGATTTTGCTTCCTTTAGCATGATCAATAAACGGCGGCGTGCAGCCCACGCTGCGATACGAGCGCACCGGACTGTTAACCCCTCCCGGCAGCAGCGTTTTTGCCTCAGCAAAAGCTGCGGCAGACTTTGTAAGATTCAGCATCGTATTCCTCCCGCCTCAGCCCTGCAGCCATTCAGCCGCATCGATCGCATGATAGGTAATGATGATATCAGCGCCGGCCCGCTTCATGCTCGTAAGCGTCTCCAGCACAATCCGCTTTTCATCAATCCAGCCGTTCTTCGCCGCCGCCTTGACCATCGCATATTCGCCGCTCACATTATAAACCGCCACCGGATGATCAATGCGGTCGCGCACCTGACGCACAATATCGAGATAAGCCAGCGCCGGTTTCACCATGATGATATCGGCCCCTTCGGCAATGTCCAGAGCGACTTCCTTCATGGCTTCATGCGCATTCGCTGGGTCCATCTGATACCCGCGGCGATCGCCAAACTGCGGCGCGGAATTCGCCGCATCGCGGAATGGTCCATAATATCCCGACGCATACTTCACCGCATAGGACATAATCGACACATTGAGCAGCTTCTTCTCATCCAAAGCCTCGCGGATAGCGGCGACGCGGCCATCCATCATATCGGACGGCGCAATGATATCCGCGCCGGCTTCGGCCTGGCTTACCGCCACCTTCTGCAGCAGCGGCAGCGTCGCATCATTATCAACATACTCGCCGCAAAGCTTGCCGCAATGCCCATGCGACGTATACTGGCAAAGGCAGACATCGCCGACGATCACCAGTCCCGGCACTGCCTTCTTGATAGCCGCAATGGCCTGCTGCACCGGGCTCTTCATATCCCAAGCGGATGAGCCGATCTCGTCCTTATACTCCGGCAGGCCAAATACCTCCACCGCCGGAATGCCCAGCGCATAAATTTTTCTGGCTATCTCCACCGCATTATCTACCGACAGATGATAACAATCCGGCATACTCGGTATTTCCTCAGCAACATGGGTTCCCGGCACAACAAACAACGGGTAAACAAAATCCTTTACCGACAAGCTTGTTTCCCGTACCATAGAACGCACGCCCTCTGAAATCCGCATGCGGCGCGGCCGCAGTTTCTGCTCAAACATTTCGAATCATCCTCCCTCAAACAAATCCGCCAACTATTGCAAAGCGGTCAACACCGCTACCAGCCCTTCAATCGTATATTCTTCGGCCACTGCCGCCGGCTCGATGCCATTGGTGCGGCAGGTTTTTTCCGTAACCGGCCCGATGCAGACCGCTTTCGCCGTCCGCAAAAGGGAAGCGTCACCGAGCAGTTTCACCAGATTCGTAACCGTCGATGAACTGGTAAAAGTCACAAAATCGACTTCGCCGTCTGCCAGCATTTTTTTCACCGGACCGGCATCCGTATCGGCCGTTACCGTCTGATATACCGGAGCCACATCCGCCGTCGCGCCGTAAGCGCGCAGACTTTCCGGCAACAATTCCCGCGCCTCCTGCGCGCGGGGAATGAGCACACGTTCGCCCGGCGTCAGCTCATTTTTCAGCGCCGCCAGGATTCCTTCCGCCCGGAACTCCGCCGGCACCACGTCGGCCACCAGCCCATAGTTTTGCAGGCGGGCCGCCGTAGCCCGGCCAATCGCCGCCAGCTTTGTATGCGCCAGATCGCGCGCATCCTTCTTCGCCACCAGCAGGCGGGAAAAGAACCGGTCGACACCGTTGGTGCTGGTGAAGATAATCCAGTCATACGATGCCAGCCGGCGAATCGCCGCGTCAACCGCTTCAAAGTGATCCGCCGGATCGGTCAGCCGGATCGCCGGCAGCTCGATACAGCGGGCTCCCAGTGCCTCCAGCTGCGTCGTCAGCTTCGATGCCTGCGCCCGCGCCCGGGTGACTAAAACGGTCCGGCCAAACAGCGGATGCGTCGACGGCCGATCAAACCAGGCCAGCTTCTCCCGCAGCTTCACTACCTCGCCGACAATAAAAATTGCCGGCGGCTTAAGGCCGGCCTGAGCAACATCCGCTGCAGCCTTGCCCACCGTCGTCATCAGCACGCGCTGTTCCGGCTTCGTTCCCCAGCGAATAACCGCTGCCGGCGTATCCGCCGGGCGGCCATTTTTCACTAGCTCCGCCGTGATATGCGGCAGATTGGCCACGCCCATGAGAAAGACCAGCGTGTCGACGCCGGTCGCCAGTTTGTCCCAGCGCATATTCGACTCGCCTTTCGACGGATCCTCATGCCCGGTAACCACAGCAAAAGAAGTCGCCACCGCCCGGTGCGTCACCGGAATGCCGGCATAAGCCGGCACCGCAATGGCCGAAGTAATCCCCGGCACAATCTCAAACGGCAGCCCGTTTTCCTCCAGCAGCAAGGCTTCTTCGCCGCCGCGGCCAAACACAAATGGATCACCGCCCTTGAGGCGCACGACGCACTTGCCGGCCTTCGCCTTATCGACCAGCAGCTGGTTGATATCCCCCTGCTTCATCGTATGCCGACTGGACGTCTTCCCCACATAAATATACTCTGCCTCTGCCGGCGCATAGCGCAGAATGCGCTCATCCGCCAGTCGGTCATAGACCACTACATCCGCCATTTTCAGGCAGTCACAGGCCTTCACACTGATGAGACGGTAATCTCCCGGACCCGCTCCGACCAAATATACCATACCTGACATCTGATTCCTCTCCTCTGCCGCATCTATGTATCTCTTTATTTTCTCTCCAAAAGCAAACCCAGTTCATGCATGACGGCCAGCCCGCCGTCCGCCAGCAGCTGATCCGCCAGCCGGCAGCCCATCGCCTCAGCTTCCGTCCACGCCCCGGATAACCGGCCGCGATACAGACGCCGCCCATCCAGGGAAGCAATCACCGCCTCAACCGTCAAACCCGTGCCATCCGGCGCTGCATAAACGCCGACCGGAACCTGGCATCCGCCCTCAACCCGCCGCAGGAAAGCCCGCTCAGCCCCGGCGCAGCGCACGGTATCCTCATCCTGCAAAAAAGCCAGCATCGCCCGCAGTTCCGCATCATCCTCGCGAGTTTCGATAGCCAACGCCCCCTGCCCCACTGCCGGCAGGCACATGGCAGTCGGCAGCACATCGGTGATCCGGTCGGCAAAACCCAGCCGCCGCAAGCCAGCGGAAGCCAGAATAATCGCATCGTATGCACCGTCATCCAGTTTCTGCAGCCGCGTGTTTACATTGCCCCGCAGATCGCCAATGACCAGATCCGGACGCACGGCCAAAAGCTGCGCCCGCCGGCGCAGGCTCGATGTGCCGACCCGCGCCCCCGGCGGCAGAGCCGCCAGTGTGCGATATTTAGGGCTTACCACTGCATCCCCGGGATCAAACCTTTTCGTAATGGCGGTAATCACCAGTCCATCCGGCACCTCCGTCGGCATATCCTTGAGACTGTGCACGGCAATATCAATACCGCCCGCCAGCATTTCTGTCTCCAGCTCCTTGGTAAAAAGTCCCTTGCCGCCGATTTTGGCCAACGGGGCATCGAGAATCTTATCTCCCTTGGTCGTCATCAGACATTTTTTGACCCGCAGCCCCGGATACTGCTCCTGCAGACGGCGGATCACATAGTCTGCCTGCCAAAGCGCCAGTTTACTGCTGCGCGTACCAACGATTATGTCGTTCTTCACACGTCTCCGCCTCTCCTATGATGTCCAGCTTGAACAAGCTGCGCATCGCCTCAATATAAAAATGTTCCCGTTCCGTGCCCGCCGACGCATTGAGTTCCATCATCGGACTGCGCAAAAGCTTTCGCACAATCATCCTGGTCATATGCTCCATCGCCCGGCGCTCTTCCTTTGTGAGGTCCGGCAGCTTCGTCAGAGCCCGCTTCACCTCGCGGCAGCGGATGCGTTCAGCCCGATCAGACAGCATCGCCATCAGCGGCTGGCAGGATAAATACTGGAATTTTCCCAGCAGCGCCTCCACTTCTTCGGAAACAATCTTCTCCGCCAGCATGGCTTCCTGCTGCCGCTCCTGTTTATGTTCATCGACAACCTCTTCCAGATCATCGATATTGTACAGTGTAACGCCCTTGATCTCAGCAACCTCCGGGTCCACATCGCGCGGCACCGCAATATCCACGAAGACCAGCGGCCGCCCCTTGCGCCGGGCCATCAGCTGCTGCGTGTCCCAGGCGCGCACGACATAGTGCGGCGCTCCGGTCGAAGTCACAACCACATCGACATCCGTAGCCTCCTGAAAAGCCAGCTCAAACGTCACCGTTTCCCCGCCAAAACGCTGTGCCAGTTCCTGGGCTTTGGCCCGATGCCGGTTGGCCACATAAATCTTCTGCACGCCCTTATCCAAAAGATGCTGGGCCGTGAGCTCCGCCATCTTGCCGGCGCCAAAAATCAGCACATTGGAAGAACTCAGCCCGCCCAGCACCTCCCGGGCCAGCTCGACAGCCGCATAACTGACCGAAACAGCGTTGAACGCAATGCGCGTCTCGGTGCGCACCCGTTTCCCCGTCTTGATGGCCCGATGAAACAACGTGTTGAGCACCGTGCTCGTTGCGCTTTCCTCCCGGGCGATGGAATACGCCTCCTTGACCTGGCTCAGGATCTGCCCTTCACCGATGACCAGCGAATCGAGGCTGGAAGCGACATCAAACAAATGGCGCACGCATGCTTCATCGCAAAACGTATACAAATAAGGATCGATATCTTCTTCATTGCCCGTAAGATCAAACAAGAACTGCCTGAGCGTCGGCAAATCCTCCTCAGCATCGTCGACCACAGCGTACATTTCACTGCGGTTGCAGGTGGAAAGCACTACCGCCTCGTTCAGCGATTCATATTCATTTAAATGACGCAGTCCCTTGCGAATCCCTTCCTTGGAAATGGAAAAACGCTCGCGCACCGCTACCGGAGCCGTTTTATGATTTAACCCTAAAACGATCAATTGCATTTTTTACTTCAGCCTCCGCCTCATCTATCCTGCCTTGTTTTACCAAGGTTAAAAGCCTGTCATCCAGCGCCGAACGCCAGAATTTTTCCCGGGCCGCGCTGTCCGCCTGCTGCGCCAGCGCCCGCCGCAGCGGCGCCAGCCGCTCCAGCCAGACGCCATACGTGGCCACGAAACCATGTTCCAGTTCGCGGCGCAGCAGCCGCGCCAGCTCGGGACTGCCGCCGCCGGTCGATACGGTCAGCAAAAGATCGCCACGCGCCACGCTGGCCGGTACGGAAAAATCACTTAGTTCCATCGGCGGCGCCGCCATATTTACCAGCGCCCCGTTTTGCTTTGCCGCCTGCGCCGCTTCCCGGTTCACCGCCGGCGAATCCGTGGCGCATACCACGACGAAAAAGCCGGCCAGCACATCCGCGGCCAGCGGTCCGACAATCCAGGCAATCTTTCCGTCTGACGCCATAGTTTCAATTTCCGGCAGCACGACCGGAGCTATCACCGTAACCGCTGCGCCGGCCCGCACCAAAGAGCGCACCCGCCGCAGCGCAACATGTCCGCCGCCGACAACGGCGCAGCGCCGGCCTTCCAGCCGTAAATTCACCGGATACACCACAACCATTCACCAGCTTTTTCATCCGAAGTCCGTCGACCCTTATCCTGTTCAGTCCTTACGCGCCAGAATCGTCGACAAATAATTGACCGGCTCGTTTTTGCGCGCCGCAATATCATCAATACGCTCTTCATCCGGCAGCCCGCAGCGGCTGACCATCACCGACTTCTCCAGCATGCCGTTTTCCGCCAGCAAATCGGCAATCTCCGGAAAATTCTTATATACTTTCATGATGACCACATTATCAGAAGCCGCCATCGTCTTCCGAATCTTCGCCGCATCCGCCGTCGCCGGAATGATGCTCAAAACGTCATCGCCCTCAACAATCGGCCAGCCCAGATGGCTGCCAATCGCGCAGAATGCCGGAATGCCCGGAATCGTCTCAATTTTAACGCCCGCCTGTTCCAACAACCGGAAAACATAAATATACGTGCTGTAAAACATCGCGTCGCCCAGTGTCAGAAAAGCGACGTTCTTCCCTTCAGCCAAAAAACCCATGATTTCCTTTTTGTTGGCTTCCCAGGCCTCGGTGGACTCGCTAAAGCCGCGCACCATAGGAAACACCTGGTAAACAACCCGGACATCCTTTTTCAAATATGGTTTGGCAATGTTAAAAGCAACGCTGCCATCTTTTTTTTCCGTCTTGGGCGCAATGATAATATCCACTGTCTGTATCGTCTTGATTGCCTTCATCGTCAAGAGCTCCGGATCCCCCGGGCCTACCCCAATGCCATAAAATGTACCGCTCATATTCATCCTCCAGAAGTTTTGTCAAGCGCATAGAAAAAGCCTCTCCCCCAAAAAAGGAAAAAGGCTTCATAAACAGCATAAATCCCCTTCCTATCGCTCGCAGGTCAATCGGTGATTGCCGGACAGGCAGATATCCTGGCTCGATTTCATTGCGTTCCGGGGCCTTCCCGACAGTCCCGATCACGTCACCGTGACCGGCATCAGCTCCTGCCAGTGGCACTATCCCGGCCCGCTCCATCATACAGTGGCGTGACCGCGCCGGCATTGAACCGGCTTTCCTTTATGCCCTCACGGGCACCTGTCCCTCTATATATTATTTAACCTATCTATAGTACAACGAATCCCCTCAGACTGTCAACTCACCCGCCGTCCGGCCGCACAAAAAAACTGCGTCCCTATCCCTGACAAACAAGGGCCGCAGCTGCTATTTCAAAACTTAGTCAAGGGTCATGATCTTATGCTTCAATACATAAATCAGTGCCTGCGTACGATCATTCACACTGAGCTTGCGGAAAATATTCGTCAAATGATTTTTAACGGTTTTTTCACTGACAAACAGCGCCTGCGCAATATCCTGATTGGAAAAACCTTTGGCAATGCAGGACAAAACATCCATCTCCCGCGCCGTCAAACGGTCCGAACGGCTTTCGCGCCACATTTCCCGCGCCTTTTCATTGACATCTTCATTCTCGCACAAACCGCCGAAGATGCGCTCCGCCAGCTTGGGATAAACAAAGGCATTGCCTTCATTCACCACATGAATCGCTTTGATCAGCATCGTCGGCTCAACGTCTTTCAGCAAATAGCCCAGCGCGCCGTTTTTCAAAAGCTCCAGCACATAATTGTCGCCGTCGTGAATCGTCAGCACAATGATCTTCGTGCGCGACTTGGCCGCCTGCAGCTGCCGCGTAACTTCCAGCCCGCTGAGTCCCGGCATATTGAGGTCCAGAAGCAGAATATCCGGCTGCAGAACCAAGGTCCGCGCCAGCGTTTCCTGTCCATCCTCAGCCTCGCCGACGACCTCCAGATCCTCTTCAAAATTTAATACCCGTTTAATTCCCTGGCGCAGCAAAGCATGATCATCTGCTATCAAAATCTTAATCGCCATTCTAACTCATTGCCCCTTCCTCAACCACTTATTCATCTAACACATGCGCTGTTAAAAATATCATAATTTCTGAATCAGATTTGCTCGTCCGCACACTGCGGAAGAATGCTCCCAAGACAGGTAAATCTCCCAAAAACGGAACCTTTGACAAACTGCGCGATTCCTCACTGCCAATAAGGCCGCCGATCACCATGGTCTCTCCATCCTTCAGCCGGACCGTCGTATCGGCGGAACGCTTCTGAAACCGGTAAGCCTTGAGCTCATCCACATACAAGGGCGAACTCACCTCCGTATGCACATCGGCCGTAATCCGCCCGTCTTCGTGCACGCGCGGCGTATACCTGAGAATGATGCCAGCCTGACGATAGGTAATGGAGGTTGTCGTCGTCGCATTCGTCGTCGCGACTGTCGGCACCGGCACCTCGCCGCCAATGTTGATCACGGCCTCATGCCCCTGCAGCGTTGTGATGTTCGGCCGGGCCAGAATACTGGCCTTGCCGTCGGTAATCATCGCCTGCAGCGTCGCTGCATAGTACATTTCAAATGGATGTCCCTCGGGCCCGCGGCCAAAGCGAAAAATACCCGGAACGGATTCGCCGTCTTTCCAGCTGCGTTCCACCGTCGTCTTCGGCACATCCTCCGCTGCCGTCGTATAAGAACCATCTGCTTTCGGCACGCTCTGCCGCACAGATTCATAGGTCGTTGTATACTTTGGATACTGCGGCAGCCGGGACCATTCCCATTCCAATCCCAGCTTCTTTGCCGCGTCCTTTTGAATTGCTACGACCCGGGCCTCCAGCGAAACCTGCCGGGCCGGCACATCGAGCAATCGAACCAGATCCCTGGCAGCCGCGGCCTCCGCCGACGTTCCATAAAAAACCAGCGAACCAGTCGCCCGATCCGCAATCAGCCGGGCCGCTGCCGCCGATGAAGCCGGCGGCGCTGCAGACGACTTTTCAGCACTGGTTATATTCGTCGCCGGCAGCGCAATTCCTGCTTTTGCCAGCGATAAATTTACCGCCGCACAAATTGTGTCCAATTCAGCATAATGAACCGGCAGCACATAAGGACGGCAAATTCCCTGCGCCCCGGCTGCCGGCGTCGTAATCAGAAAAACATCACCGGTGCGTTCCAGGCTCAGTCCCTTAGCCGCCGCCACCAAGCGAAAAACAGCCTCAGGCTCCATGGCCTCGAGCTGCAGTGTGATCTTCCCCTTGACCGAATCATCGAGCACCAGACCGACGCCGCCCATCCGGGCCGCCGAAGTCAGCACGACCCGCACATCGCCATCCGTAACCTGCAGCGATACCGGCTCCGCGCCGGCCATTGGAATTCCCCAGATAAAAGCCAGCAAAAATACCGGCAGCCATCGTCTCATGACCGGGTCCCTCCTGTCATTTTTCCAGTGCCAACTCTCGTTCCCCCGCCGCGTCGCGTACCCGCACCGCTGCGTCCTGCAGCGACAGCAGTGTGATCCCGCCGGCTGTCTCTCCCTCTGCCAGCAGCCATTGCTGCCCATCACGCGAAAGAATCGCCAACGCACCGCGGCGGCTCCGCACGATCCCCGTCAGGCAAAGCGGCTGCTTCGCCGCCGGCGCTGCCGCTTGCCGGTCCTCAGATGTCACTGCGGGTAAAGCCGGCGGTTCGGCAACTGGCTGCTGCAGCGTCTGCCGGGAAACATGCCGCTCCGCAAACGGACTCGTCAGAACGTCGCTGCGCCGAGCAGCGGCAGCTCCGGGAACCTGACGAACTTCTCCCAAGGCCGGCCGTCCTGACTTTTCCGGCGCGACAAGCGCCTGTGCCTGCGGAGCCGATGGAGAAAGCGGCAAAAAAGCAGCCGATCCGGCCGTCCAGCCGATACCCAGCAAAACCATGACAAACGCCAAAGCCGCCAAGACCAACTGACCGGCCCGATTTTGCCGGCCGGATGCCAGCCGCTGGCAAAACTGCTTCCCTCGATTGACCATCATCCGCCCTCCAGCCTGCAGTCCGCTTAATGTTTCAAAGCCGCTAACCGGGGCCCCATGAGCTTTTTATAGGCCTCAACCCCCGGCTGATTAAATGCATCTACATCGGCCAGCTCCCCTTCATACGCGATCGAAAGCGACAACATATACATGAGTGCGCCCAGATGATAGGCGCTAAGCTCCGGCAGGCTAAAGAGAGCGTTAAACCGATGATTGGCCGTCAGCGCCTCCGCATTGGACTGGCGGGCCGCCTCCAGCGCCTGCGCCATCGTCACCCCGGAAATCGCCGCCAGCGGCGCCGCCTCCGGGAACACATTGGGAATCATCCGGTCCTCCGGCCACTGCTCTACCCGGATGAACTGCACGATCTTATTGAGTTTTCCCTCCTGATGCTGCTGCGTCTGCGCATGCATATCCGTCGTGCCGACCGCTGCTAAAGGCGTGCGCCCATAACAAACTTCCCGCCCTTCGCGGTCATACTGCTTGCCGAGTGATTCCGCCAGCAGCTGAATATACCATTCCGAAAGCGACTTCAAATAGTCGCCGTAAGGCATCATAACTTCCAGATCCCGACCGTATTTTTCCCCGGCGATAAATTTCAGCGCCGCATTCAGCATGGCCGGATTCTGCCAGATATTCTCCGTCTGGCAAGCCTCGTCCATCTCCCGCGCGCCCCGAAGAAATTCCGGGATATCAAAACCAATACAAGCTGCCAGCGTAAGACCGACGTCGCAAAAAACCGAAAACCGTCCGCCGATGCCGTCCGGCACCCGGTACGTCGGCCAGCCCTTCTCCATGGCCAGTTTCTTCAGCAGCGTCAGATGCTCCTCATCCGGATCCGTAACCGCCGCCACTTGTACCCGTACATTTTTAGTCTGCGTCAGCGCTTCGTACAGAACCATGAAATTGGACATCGTATCAAGCGTTCCGCCCGACTTGGAAATCACCAGCAGCAAAACCGTAAACGGTCGTTTCGCATGTGTTTTCGCCACCTGCGCCTTATGCGCCAGATGGCAGATCAGATCACTGGTACGGCGAGGGTCAATGTTGTTGCCGCTAAAGTAAATCTCCGGCCAGCCATCGCGCTGCTCACGCGTCTGCAGGTTCCAAAATTCTCCGCAATGCACATCAAAGAGCACCTTGTTGCCCAGATACGAACCGCCGATTCCCAGCGACACCACCGCATCGGCTTCATCCCGCGCCCAGCGCGAAAGTTCCTCCAGATGCGCCAGCGATGCCGGAGAATTCAGATGCTCCGGGCTCACATAAGGCAGCTGCGAAAAGAGCACCGGCTCTGGCGCGCCGTCCTTGGACAGATGCCCGCGTACCAGTCCCGTCTGCCGCATATGGGTCACCGCCGCATGCGCCTGCTGGATGGCTGGTGCATATTCTTCAAGATCCGCTGCCGTCACTTTACCTTCGCCAAAAAGATTCCCATAATCAAAAGCAAAACCCGATGCCAATTTCAATTCCATAGCCCGACACGCTCCTCCCGCTTTCACTGCTTGCCGGCCGCACCCACCTTTTTTTCCGCCAGCAAAGGCCCGACCGTATGCATAAGATACGCCATAAACCGATCCCGCAGTTCCGGACGCTTCAGCGCTTGTTCCACCGTTGCTTCCAGAAAGCCTTCTTTGTCGCCGATATCATAGCGGCGTCCATAAAAATTATAAGCGTAGACGGCCTGCCGCGAGGCCAGCTCGCAAATCGCATCCGTCAGCTGGATTTCTCCGCCGCGCCCCGGCGCGGTATGTTCGAGAATCCCAAAAATCTCCGGATCGAGAATATAGCGGCCGAGAACCGCCAAATTGGACGGTGCTTCCTCCACCAGCGGCTTCTCCACCAGCGTCATCGCCTGCCAGACATTCGGTTTCACCGCCCGCGGCGCTACAATTCCATAGCTGGATACCTTATCTTCCGGCACCTGCTGTACCCCCAGAATACTGCCGCCAAGATCATTGTAGACATCAATCAGCTGCGCCAGACACGGTACCTTGGCATCGACCAGATCATCGCCCAAAAGAACGGCAAACGGTTCGTAGCCGACAAACTGCTTCGCGCACAGCACGGCATGGCCGAGCCCGCGCGCTTCCTTCTGCCGGATGAAATGGATCTGTATCTCCGAAATCTCTTCCACCATCTTCAACAGATCATACTTACCCTGCGCCTTGAGCTGCATCTCCAGTTCCAGGGACCGATCAAAGTGGTCCTCGATAGAGCGCTTGTTGCGGCCGGTAATAATGAGGATTTCCTCGATTCCCGAGGCTACTGCCTCCTCAATGATAAACTGAATCGCCGGCTTGTCGACGATGGGCAGCATCTCCTTCGGCTGCGCCTTGGTAGCCGGCAGAAAACGGGTCCCCAGTCCCGCTGCCGGAATAATTGCCTTTCGTATCTTTTGCAAAATGATGCCCCCTGATTAATTTGATTGCTGCCCCGGCTCACACCGGATCTGCTGCAAGAGCTCGGCGGTTTTCTCCGCCAGCAGCGCCTTGTCCCGCCGCGTTTCCACATTCAGCCGGATCACCGGCTCCGTATTCGACGAACGCAGATTAAAGCGCCACTGCGGGAACTCCACGCTCAGGCCATCCGTCTTATCGACTTTGCCCTGACGGCCATATTTAGCTTCCAGTTTGGCCAAAATTGCCGGTGCATCGCTGACCTTGCTGTTGATTTCTCCGCTGCACGGATAACGGTCCATCCGTTCCTTCATCAAAGCCGACAAAGGTTTATTGGCTTTGGAAATCAGTTCCATCACCAAAAGCCAGGGCAGCATGCCGCTGTCACAAAACGAAAAATCGCGGAAATAATGATGCGCGCTCATTTCACCGCCATACACGGCATCCTCCTGCCGCATGCGCGCCTTAATAAACGCATGGCCGCTCTTGCACATCACCGGTTGTCCGCCCATGCCCTCAACAATCTCAATCGTGTTCCAGATCAAGCGGGGATCATAGATGATTTTCGCGCCCGGATGCTGCCGCAGAAACGCCTGCGCCAAAAAGCCGACCATATAGTAGCCTTCAATAAAGCCCGCTTGTTCATCAAAAAGAAAACAACGATCAAAATCGCCGTCCCAAGCCACCCCAAGATCCGCCTGATGCTCGCGCACCGCCTGCGCGGTAGCCTCGCGGTTTTCCGGTAAAATCGGATTGGGAACCCCATTGGGGAACGTTCCGTCCGGTTCATTATAAACCTTCACCAACCGGCAGGGCAAATATTTCTCCAAAGCGTTCACAATCGGCCCCCCCGCTCCATTTCCGGTATTGACAACAACCGTAAACGGCTTCAGCGCCTTGACATCAATATAGGTCAGCAAATGCTTTACATAGGCATCGGCAATATCGACCTGCTCTACCCGTCCCGGCACAATATCGCCCAATGGTTTAAACGGCTTTGACAAAACCAGCCGCTCGATATCCTTCAAGCCGGTATCGCTGCTGATAGGACGCGCACCGGCGCGCACCAGCTTCATGCCGTTGTATTCCTTCGGATTATGGCTCGCCGTGATCATGATTCCGCCGTCCAGTTTCATATGCGCCGTCGCAAAATAAATCATTTCCGTCCCGCACTGCCCAATATCCACCACATCGCAGCCGGCATCGGTGAGCCCGCGTGTCAGAGCTTCCTGTAGTGACGGCCCCGACAGGCGAATATCATGCCCGACGGCTACCCGGTGCGCCTCGAACAGCTTCACAAACGTCCGGCCAATGCGATACGCCAGTTCCTCATTGATTTCATCCGGATAAACACCGCGAAGATCATACGCTCCAAATGCCTTGCCGCTCAATTTCATAATTGCACCCCTGTTCTAAAATTTATTATGCCGCCAATTTCAGATAAATCTATATATGTAGATATTTCGTCGCCAAGCGGCGAATCCCTTTTTCTGCCGGCAAATTTGCAAAAATTTCACACGGAGTCCTGTAAATGGCGCCGGGTCAGCCAATAGGCAGCCGCCAGCGGCAGGCAGGAACCAATCCAGGCCAGCGGATTGGCAAAACAGGCACCGATATAGCCCCAGGAATCCACCAGTACCAGCGCGGCCAGTGCGCGCATGACCAGTTCCATCAGGCCGGCGACCGTCGGGACCATCGTCTGTCCCAGTCCCTGCAGCGTATAGCGGAAAATAAACAACAGCGCCAGCACCGAATAGCTCACGCCGTTAACGATCAGATACATCTGGCCATATTCCACTACCTGCGTCTGCCCCTCGCCGACAAACAGTTCCATAATACTGGGACCGAAAAAGATGTTAAACAGACCAACCGCCAAGCTGAAAGCCACCGACATCAGCGCGCACTTTTTAACCCCTTCCCGAATCCGTCCCAGTTTGCGCGCGCCATAATTCTGCGCCGTATAAGCCGCCATCGCCATACCAAACGACATCATTGGCATCGTGGCGATCATGTCGACTTTCTGCGCTGCCGCATAAGCCGCCACGGCAACCGGCCCCAAGTGATTCAGCGCCACCTGCAGAATCACCGCGCCCAAAGCAATGACCGAAGTCTGGAACCCCATCGGCAGCCCGATCCGAAGATGCGCCCAAACATCCGCCCGCGTCAAATGCCAGTCCTCTTCCCGCGCATGCAGCGCCGGAACCCGCTTTAAAATATAGAAAAAGCAGACCAGATTGCCGATCACCTGTGAGGCCACCGTCGCCAACGCCGCGCCGGGAACGCCTAAGCCCAGCCCCAGAATAAAAACCGGCTCCAAAATAATATTCACCGTCAGCCCGAAGGCCAGCAGATATGTCGGTGTCCGACTGTCGCCCAGCGCCCGGATCAAATTGGTCTGCATGGCAAAAAACACCATCAAAGAGATTCCACCATAAACGATGCTGATAAAACGAACGGCATCCTCAAGAATTTCCGGCGGCGTCTGCATCCAGACCAGAAAGCTGCGGCACAGCGCCGTGCCAAAAACAGTCAGCACCAGGGAAACCGCCAGCGAAAGCAGCGTACAGGCGGCGGCGCTCCGACGCACGCCGGCAGCATCCCGTGCACCGAACCGCTGCCCGGTATAAATAGAAAACCCGGTCGTCGTTCCCATGACAAAACCAATCATCAAAAACATCAGACTGCCGGTACAGCCTACCGCCGCCAGCGCGTCCACCCCCAAAAATCGCCCGACAATCAGCGTATCAACAAACGCATACATCTGCTGAAAGATATTGCCGGCAATCAGCGGCAGTGTAAAGAAAAAAATCAGCTTCAACGGACTTCCTTCGGTAAGATTCTTTGTCATAAATTCCTCTCTTGCTACGATTTCATTCCAGATACTGCGTCACCAAAGTCCGCAGCCGCTCCTGCAGCACCGTCGCCGTTCCCAGCAAAGCGCCGGACTGCGGCTGCAGCTGGGAATAATGGAAATGTGCCTCCCGATTCGTTTGATAGTCGGCCGGGTAAGGCGTCACCGCCATATCCTGTTTGACAAAATTCAGCACCGCTCGTTTCATATGAAAAGCCGAGGTCACTAAAATTGGCTGCGTCAGCCCATGCTCCCGCAAAATTGGCACCGAATACTGCGCATTCTGCGTTGTGTTCAGACTGCGGTTTTCTACCAGAATATCCGCCGCCGGAACCCCCAGACTCAGCAGCACCCGGCGGGCAATTTCTGCCTCGGCCCCGCTGTCCTCATAAACCTGCCCGCCGGAAACCAGAATCGGCACGCCCATTTGACGCTGCAAACGCACGGCAGTCAGCAGCCGATTGGCGGGAACAGCGCACAAAGCGCCGCTGCCATCGACATCCGGCGTATCCTTCGTCGCTCCGCCGCCCAGCATGACAATCACATCGCCCTGCGGCTGCGCCGGCGGAACATACACATACTCCAGCCCGCGCAGCAGCCAGCCCGACACCCAGCTCGTCGAGCACAAATAAAATACCAGCGTAATGCCGGCTAAAACAGCGGCAATACGTTTCTCCCGACGCCGCCAGCACCAGACGGACACCGCCCAGAGCAAGACAAAAAAGATTCCCGGCGGCAAAACGAAACTAGCGCCGAACTTCAACAAATAAATCATCAAAATCGCTCCGATAAAAAAGGCCGCTGCATGCCCGCAGCAGCCCGAATGTATGCATACTCTTCCTGCCTGCGTATCAGCCCTTGCTTACAAAGTACTCATACGTGCGCCGCAGCCCTTCTTCTAACGATACAACCGGCTTCCACCCCAGTCCACGCCGGGCTCTCCCATTGGAAAGCATCGACTTATATATATCGCCCGGGCGCTCCGGCCCATACTTCGGCTCAATACGGCGGCCGGCAATGTTGCTGAGGATATTGACCAGTTCCCGCAGGCTGGTCTCCGTCTGGGTGCTCAGATTATAAGCGGCATTCGGCGTCGTCGTATGCAGCGCCGCCCAAATCCCAGCGGCAATATCTCCCGCATAGACAAAATCCCGCGTCTGTTCGCCGTCGCCAAAAATCGTGATCGCCTGGCCGGCCGCAATATTCTTGGTAAAAATACTGATAACGCCGCCCTCGCCGCCGTCCCCCTGCCGCTCGCCGTATACATTGGCAAAACGCAGCACCACATAATCCAAACCAAAAATCCGGTGATACAGTTCCAAATACTGCTCTACGGTCACCTTGCTCAAACCATAAAACGACATTGGCGCAAGCTTATGCGCCTCCTTGATCGGCAGCTCGGCTTCCGTTACATCGCCGTAGCTGGCCGCTGTCGAAGCAAAAATCACCCGGGAGACGCCGCTTTGCCGCGCCGCTTCCAGTACCCGGATCGTTCCGAGAATATTTTGCTCGGCATCGTGCGCCGGATCGTCAATAGACGCCCCGACCATGGTCTGACCAGCCAGATGTACAATAGCGTCAAAATTGCCGTTCGCCACCACCCGATTTAAGTCTTCCCCGAGAACATCAATCTCGGCCAAATCAATTCCTTCCGGCAGATTTTCCCGCCGACCCACGCTCAAATTGTCGAGCGCTACGGCCTCGGCGCCCTCCGCCTGCAGCTTCCGCATCAAATGCGAGCCGATAAACCCCGCTCCGCCTGTCACCAAAACCTTCATATCACTATCGCTCCTAAACTGCCGTTTAAAATAATCATCCTGCCTCTAATCATAAACAGGATTACCGCTCCTGTCAAATGCATTCTGCTCCCCAAGAAAAAGCTCCCGCCGTATTACTCGCCGTCGGTGGGAAACTCCTGCACATCGTCATCGCCGAGATATTCCCCATTCTGCACCTCCAGCACCACCAGCGGCACCCGCCCGGGATTTTTCAATCCATAAATCGTCGTCATCGGAATAAACACCGACTCATTGCTCAGCAGCATACGGGATTGATCATCCATGGTAATTTCTGCCGTACCGCGCGACACAATCCAGTGCACGCTGCGATGGAAATGACGGCGCACCGGCAAAACGCCCCCCGGCTCAACGACCAGCTTCTGCATGCGGTAGCCGTTGCCGCCGCCCAACTGCGTCGCATGGCCCCAGGGATAATAGAGCGTTGTATGTACTTCCGCCTCGCGCCGTCCCTGTGCCTTCAAGGTATCAACCAGCGTCCGGACTTTTTGGGACTCGCCTTTGCGAGCCACCAGAATCACATCCGACGTCTCGACTACCATGATATCCTTGAGCCCGATCCCGGCAATCAGCCGGCTGTTGCCAACCATCAGACTATCCGTACAATCGAGCGGCAGGCAGTCGCCAGAGAGCGCATTGCCCGCCTTATCCTTGGGCAGCGCCTCATAAATCGCGTCCCAGGAACCAACATCATTCCAATAAATAGACAAGGGAACAACCATTCCCAAACGAGATTTTTCCGCCAGTGCATAATCCAGGGAAATCGACGGCATCGACGAAAAATTCTGCAAAGCTGCCTCATAACCGCCGACGAGTCCCGCCGCAATCGCCGGTGCATACGTTTTCAGTTCAGCAAAAAACGTTTGAACCGTAAAAGCAAACATCCCGGCATTCCAATAGTAATGACCGCTCGCCACATAGGCTTCGGCCGTAGTCCGATCCGGTTTCTCCCGAAAGGCCAGCATCGTGCAGACGCCATTTTGTTCCGGCCCGGCCTCAATATAACCGAACCCGGTTTCCGGTTTCGTCGGCCGAATGCCAAAGGTCACCAGATGACCCTGCGCAGCTACAGCCGCTGCTTTTTTCACCGCAGCGGCAAACGCTTCGGCCGGACGGATGATATGATCAGAAGGAGCGACAAATAAAACCTCGTCCGGCCCAGCTCCCAACTGATCCACTGCATACGCAGCCGCCAAGGCAATGGCCGGTGCCGTATTGCGCGGCTCCGTCTCCAGCACAATATGCGCCGCCTCCGCTCCGGCCGCAGCCAACTCGCTGCGCACATGATGCAGATAGGCCCGGCTGGTGACCACAATAATATCCGCGGCGGTCACACACCCGAGAAAACGCTGCACCGTCCCCGCCAGCAAAGACTGCCCATCATCCGCCAGCGTCAGAAACTGCTTAGGGCGGCATTTACGCGACAGAGGAAACAACCTCGTGCCGCCGCCGCCGGCCAAGATAATCACTTTCATTATTCGTTCCCTCCTATTCTTTACGCAGCGCCCACTCCGTCAGATAACGACGCACCGCATCCTGCCAAGCCGGCAAACGTGAAAAACCGGCGGCATCCAGGCAAGCTTTGCTCAGCCGCGAATTTTGTGGCCGCGCCGCCTTTACCGGATAGGCTGCCGATTCGACCGGCGTCACCTGAACTTTTAGTCCGCGCTGCCGAAAAACCTCCGCTGCCAGCTCGGCCCAGGAACAGGTTCCCTCGTTCGTCGCATGATAAACGCCATATTTTTGGCTCCCCGCCATATCCACCAACAGACGCACCAAATCGGCCGTATACGTCGGCGAACCTACCTGATCGGCTACGACAGTAAGCTTATCATGCGTCTTGGCCAGATTCAGCATGGTACGGATAAAATTCTTGCCATGCAGGCCAAATACCCAAGAAGTCCGCACAATAAAATACTTCTGCAGCGCGGCCTGCACTGCCAGCTCGCCGGCCAGCTTCGTCTGTCCGTAGACATTGCACGGCCCCTTCGCATCATTGGGCTCATAAAAACAGTCGCCCTGTCCGGAAAAAACATAATCGGTGCTAATATAAAGCAGCGTTGCATCCATCGCCGCACAGCTTTTTGCCAGCCGGGCCACGGCGTTCGCATTAATCTCACGGCACAGCGCGGGTTCATCCTCCGCCCGGTCGACCGCCGTATACGCCGCACAGTGAATCACCACATCCGGATGAACCTTGCGGACAAACGCATCGGCTGCTTCTCTGTCCGTCAATGGCATCTCCTGCCGCGTTGCTCCGCAGGCATCAATATTGCGCGCTTTCAGCTCGCGCATCACATCAAACCCCAGTTGTCCGGTAACCCCGGTGACCAATACCTTCATCTGTCCACCCCCATTTTTTCGTTACTAGTATAATACCATTGGCTTACAGCAAAAGCAAACCGGGCCCAACAAAAAAGGAGACGAAACCATTCGCCTCCCGTTACCTTATCCGGCTTCTGCCTCTGAAAGCAGCGGAATCCGCAGCTGCACCCGTGTGCCCTTGCCCAGCTCGCTGCTCAGCGACAAATCAATGTCATGCGCCTCGGCAATCCAATGCGCAATTGCCAGCCCCAGACCGCTGCCGCTGGGATCGCCGGCCAATTTCGTCCGCACGCTGTCCACGCGAAAAAAGCGTTCAAACACCTTCTGCTGATTCTCCGGCGCAATACCAATGCCAGTATCGGCGATAATCAAACGCAGCCGACTACCCTCCCGGACCGAAGAAACCGTGATTGTCCCTCCGTCCGGCGTATACTTTAGGCTGTTTTCAAAAAACACCCGCAGCATCTGCTTCAGCATGACCGCATCGCCGCGGCCAAACGCCGCATCATTCGCCAGCAGCGTCACCGTATGCTGCCCGGCCACCAGACGCGTCTGCTTCACAATATCCGCCACCATAGCCTGCAGATCAATGCGATCCCGGTGCAGCACCTGCCGCTTCTGATCGGCCCGGGCTAAAAACAGCAGTTTCTCGATCAGTTCCTGCATATCCTCCGCCTCTGAGCGAATAGCGGCAATTCCCTCGTCCAGAGCCGTCGGATCCTCGCGTCCCCAGCGGCTCAGCAAATCCGAATAGCCCCGGATCACAGTCACCGGCGTCCGCAGCTCGTGCGACGCATCCGAAACAAATCGCCGCTGCTGCTCAAACCCTGTCTGCAGACGATCCAGCATCAGATTGAAAGTCTCCACCAGCTCACTCAGCTCATCCTGCACCGGCGGCTCCGGAATGCGGCGGCTCAGATCCGTAACCTCAATGGCGCGCGCCGCCTGTGTGATCGTCCGGATTGGCTTCAACGTTCGGCGGCTGATAAAATAACCCGCCAGCAGCGCAATGATCAAGCCAATGCCATTGGTGAGCAAAAGCCCGTTTTGCAGCATCTGCAGAAACTGCCGTTCCGCCGTAATCATTCGCAGGAAATGCAGCTCATAGTTTTTCCCGCCGCGGGTAACATTAACCTTCTCATAATACATATAAAAATTATCCAGCACAACAACCTTCATACCCTTATTCGCCCAGAAGGGCGGATTAGCCTCAATATGAGACGTCACCTCATCCAACGAAGGATACTGTTCCGCACTGTCAAAAAGCACCGCGCCGCTCTCATCCGTCACCCGCAGTACAACGCCTGGCATCAAGGCCCCCTCATGCCAGAGCGCCGGTATAAAACCCGGAGGGAATGGCCGACGCGGCTCCCGGTCCATTGACGGATGTCCGGGAGGCGGACCCGGCGGAGGGGAAAGATCATCCGCCGGATCCGTACTGCCCAGCTGCTTCAGCGTATGGCTGATGCTGGAACCCAGATCAACCTCCGCCTGATGATACACCGAAAAATAGATGCCCATAATCGTCATCAAACTTGTCAGCGCCAAAATGCAAACGAGAATCGCCGCATTCACCAGCGTCAGCTTCGTTGAAATGCGCAGACGGTTAATCTTTGATAACATATCCCACGCCCCGCATCGTAAAGATATATTTCTGCTGGAAACGATCGTCAATCTTCGCTCTTAAATAACGGATATAAACATCGACGACATTTGTATCCCCCGCATAATCATAGCCCCACACCTTCTGCAGAATCTGATCCCGGGTAAGCACCGTACGCTTGTTCCGCAGCAGGCATTCCAATAAAAGATACTCTTTTTTCGTCAGATCGACTCGCGTATCCTGAACGCGTACCTCATAACGGCTCGGATACATCACCAGATCCTTCACGACCAGCATCTCTCCGGCCGAACTGTCCGCCGGCAGCGTATGCTTGCGCAATGCCGCCCGGATGCGGGCCAACAGCTCCTGAATCGCAAACGGCTTTGTCAGATAATCATCCGCGCCAAGATCAAGCCCATTGACCTTGTCCTCCACATCATCTTTGGCCGTCAGCATGATAATCGGCACATCAGAGAGCTTCCGCACGCTGCGGCAGATCTCCCAGCCATCCATCTCCGGCAGCATGACATCCAACAGGACCAGATCATACTGCTCCTGCAAAATACGCTCATACGCGCGATGACCATTTTCCTCCGTCGCTGTGAGAAACCCCTCATGTTCCAACTCCATCTGCAAGAAACGCGCAATGCGGCGTTCATCTTCCACAATAAATATCTTCACCGGTTCTTCCGCCATACTAATTCCTCCTCATGCCGATATTCTCTGTTATTATTACTATATAACGCCCGTCAAAGAAGATAAAGAGCCGCCTATGACATTTAATTAAAATATAATTCTTATTTACCGATCATTTAATCATCGCTTAATTTTTATCTAATTTTCCTTCGGCCTTGGCTAAAAACGCCTCCCGGGCGACGGCAAAACGCTCATGTGTGCCGCTGCCGATTTCGCCCGCCGCATCATACGCCGTCACCCGGTAGCTGATGCGGCGACCATCAAGCGCCGTCACCTCGGCAATCGCCCGCGTCGCCATCCCGCAGGGCGTTGCCGCTTTATGCGCAATCGCCAGTGCCGTCCCCACGCTCGTCCAGCCCGCAGGCAAAAGCGCCTCAGCCAGATTCGCCGCCGCCTGCTCCATCAGCGCCGTCATCGCCGGCGTCGCATACACCGGCAGCGACCCGCTGCCCATAGCCAACGCCGTATTATGCTCCGTTACCAGGGAAACTTCCTCCCGCGTCATGCCAACCTTGATCTTTTCCGTCACTTCCATTAAAAATCACTCCTTCATAATTTTTCGCCGGCCAACGGTCGCACATCCCCAATAATACCAACTGCGTCACAATCCCCCGTCCTTAGCCTTCTCCCGCTGAAGAAGGGGAACCGCCGCAGGCGGTG